>JAJZPI010000128.1 GCA_021811275.1 Deltaproteobacteria bacterium | reverse complement strand
TCTGCTGATAGCACCACGGCCCACGGCTTGGGAATTGACCTTTTCATCATGGATGAAGCGGACCAGCAACGAGACAGCGGTTTGTGGGACGTGCTCCACACTTCGCAGTCGGCCAGGAAAAATCCTCGGGCAATCGCCATCGGGACCAGAAGCCAGGACGTTCACCATTTCTTTTCGAAGATGCTGGACTATGGCCAGCGGGTGAATGCGGGCGAGTTCGAGGACCCCAGCTTTTTTTGCCACGTCCTGGCGGCCCCTGACGAAGCTGACTGGCTTGACGAAGAGGTTTGGCGGGCCTGCAATCCCTGCCTAGACGCGGGAGTGCAAGATATTCAGTCCTTGCGCGAGCTGGCCCAGCAAGCCCAGCGCATACCCAGCAAGGAAAGCGTCTTCCGATCCTTGCATTTGAATCAAGCCGTCTCTGCCGACGAGCGGGCAATAGCTCAAGCCGATTGGGACGCATGCGGCGGGTCTGTGGACCTGGAGGCCCTGAGGGGCCGGCCCTGCTATGCCGGGCTTGACCTGGGCTCCACAACCGACCTGACGAGCCTGGCCCTGTTCTTCCCTGAAGACTCCGGGGCCATCCTGTGCTGGTTCTGGTGCCCCCAGGAACGCCTAGAGGAACGCGAGAAGACGGACAGGGTGCCCTATGCCACCTGGGCCAAGGCCGGGCTTCTGGAAGCCACCCCCGGCCGGGCGGTTGACAAGGCGTTTGTTGCCCGCCGGCTGGCCGAGGTGGCAAGCGCGTTCGACGTGAGGGGCATCGCCTTTGACAGATGGAGAATGGCAGACCTTCAAGTCATTTTGGAGAATGAGGGAATCGAGCTTCCATTAACCGCTTTCGGCCAGGGCTTCCAGTCCATGAGCCCGGCCATAGACGTATTCGAAGCATCCTTGCTGGACGGCAAGCTTCGCCACGGCAGCCACCCCATCTTGACTTGGAACGCTTCCAACTTGGTTTACAGCTTCGACCCTGCCGGCAACCGGAAATGCGACAAGAAGCGAAGCCGGGAGCGGATAGACGGCATGGTGGCGCTTATCATGGCGATGGGGCTAGCTGCCCAAGCGCCCAAGCCGGTGGAGTATGACTTCAGCCGGCCGCTGGTGCTGTCGCTATGAGCCGCAACTTCGCCTGTGCTGATTACGACACCTGCCTAAACAAGGCGGTTGACCTTGGGGCGCTTGACTTCACCTGCGAGCCCTGCCCCAGGCGCCATGAAGTCCGGCCAGACTGGCCTGAGGTGCAGGCGGCGGACGTGGAGGGCGTTGTTGACTTGTGGTGTGCGGCCCTGAATACCCCCGAGGCTTCGTAAAATGCCCGTGGTTGAACGATCAGGAGAAAACCCTTACCAAGTACCAGCAAGGGCGATAGCGTGGTGGTGCTTGAATCGTAAATCGGGAGGGCCACCGTTATGGGCCTATTCCTATGCCTAGAAAAAGAAGTTTGGCGACGTGCCGGGAGTCCGCGAGGCCCTGGGGGCTTGTTTACGAGCCTAAGCACACGTCGCCATCTTTTTTGGAGGGCGACATGGACGCGAAGCTATTTACCGAACGATTTAACCAGCGGATGCAGGAGAAGGGGCTAACCTCGGAGGACCTGCTTGGAGTGCGAACCATTGGGCCAGTCAAGGCGAAGCGCCTAGTGTCTGGTGAGTTGGTGCCCTCCGGCTGGCTTTGTCATAGGCTTGGTGAATTTCTCGACTGCAACCCAGCCTGGCTAGAGGGCAAGACTGACGACCCCACGCCACCCCCTCCGCCGCCGCCACCTCCTCGCCGGGATACCTCAGAAAATTTATGGGCGGAACTGTGGGACTGGATGACCAACCCGGTCAAGTTCGGAAAGGACATCGATGACTTTGACGTGGTTACGGGGCCTGAATATCCCGACTGGATCAGGGCCTTCAAGGTGATGGGGTCGAGCGCCCTATTCGACTTGACGCAAAGGGACGTTCAGACCATATGCCATTTAATTCTCCGCAAGGCCAACAGAGGTAAGCGGGACTTCCGGGCTTTGATAGTCCGTGGCCCCAAGGTGGTTGACTTCAAAGAGGCCAGGCGGCGATTAATGGTAGGGTGATGGTTGCCTCGTTCAGAGGGGATGAATCAACATCTTTAACTTGGGGGTCACTATGTCCAACAGGAGCACCAAAAATCAAAATTAATTAGGAGGATGCTTATGGGGGTGCAAGTCCGGGAAAAAATCAAGGGCTCTGGTGTCTGGTGGGTCTTCGTGAAGCACCAGGGCCGGCGCATGAGCAAGCAGGTAGGCAACAAGTGGGCGGCCAAGGAAGTAGCCAAGAAGTTAGAGGCGGCGATAGCGGCCGGCGACTTTCGGCTTGAAGAGACGAAGGCCCCCACCTTCGGAGAACTGGCCCAGGACTGGCTTGCCATCACGGTCCCAGCAACCTGCAAGGCGTCGACGGCCAGCGACTACAGGAGTCTTATCAAAAACCATGTGGGGCCTGTGTTCAACCCCAAGCCAGTGGACCAAATCACCAGGCTTATGGTTAAGGACTTTCTGCTAGGCAAGATCAGGGACGGCCTCGCGGCGTCGACCGTGACGCACATGAAGAACTGCATCAGCGGAGTGCTGGGCCGGGCGGTCGAGGCCAATATCCTAGAGCACAACCCCGCCTTGACCCTGGGCCGGCTATACCGCGAGAAGCCAAAGGGCCAGGAGATAACCCCAATGCCAGTGGAGCACCTGAGCGCCCTTCTGGAGGCTTATCGGGACCACTGGCCGCGATACTATCCCCTGGTGCTGACCCTGGCCAGGACTGGGCTTCGTGTAGGTGAGGCCCTGGGCCTGATGTGGGAAGACCTGGACTTTGACCGCCGCGTGGTTCACGTTAAGCGGTCCCTGTCCAGGATGCAGCTTGTACCCCCGAAATCAGGAAAGAGCCGGCCCGTGGATATGAGCCCCCAGCTTGCCCTAGTCCTACAAGGCTTGCAGACCAGCCGGAAGCGTGAGGCCCTGGCCAAGGGCTGGGGCGAAGTCCCTGACCTGGTGTTCGTGAACAGAGACGGAAAGCCGGTTGACCTGAATCACTTTAGGGCGCGTGTTTGGGAAAAAGCCCTGGCGGTTGCTAAGCTTCCCCATTATCGTATTCACGACTTGCGGCACAGCTACGCAACCATGAGGATTCAGGCTGGCCACAACGTGGCAGACGTGAGCAGTCAGCTAGGCCACCATAGCGTCAAGTTCACTCTGGATCAGTATTATCACTGGCTGCCAGGCAAGGCTAAAAACGAAGTTGACGATTTGGACAGGCTGGCAGCGGTCTAGTGTGCAGATTGGTGCAGTCTGATTATTTCCCCGGAAGTCCAGAGCGCCAGGGTGCCCATAGGGTGTTAGGTAAGGCAAAAATTGCCATGGGGCTAAGAAAAATAATTTAATTATATTAATATGTTGGCTCGTTGGGAGTGGCCTGTCACGTCGGAGGTCGCGAGTTCGAGCCTCGTCGTCCCCGCCATATCAATATAGGGGCTAGCCACCAAGGCTAGCCCCATTTTTTTCTGACCGGCCGCCCTGGCCTTTCCAGCGGAACACCGTAAAAATCCATCTCCTTGAAACGCTTTATAAGCGGTGTGTTGGCCTTTCGGCTTCGGCGCCGAGGTTGTCGCCCTGGTTTCGGGCGGGAATACGCCCTCCAGGTCTCGCCAAGGGCGGAGCAGGGGCAATCAATGAAAATATGAAAAGTTGGAACCCGACTGTAGGCAAAATTGTTATCATTGGGCTCGAGGGGGGCATCCTTTGCAGATTCACTGGAGCAAAAGGTACGCGTTCGTGCCCTGCCTTGAGTTCGGCGGTGCGGGCGTGCGTTCCCGGCGGCGCCTCCTGCCGGCGCTAGTTATCGTCCTGGCGGTCTTGGCTGGGGTCCTGGTCCCCACAGCCACCCGTGCCTATCATCTCAAAAAGGTCCTGGCGCTTCACTCATACCATCAGGGCTATTCCTGGCAGGATGCCATCGACCGGGCCCTGGACCAGACCCTGGCGCAAGCCCAGGGGATACAAGTCGTTGTGTTCCACGAATACATGGACTCCCTGCGTCTGCCCGACCCCGCTTTGCAGATCGAACTCTTTGACCACCTCAAAAGGCGCTATGCCGACCTTCGCTTCGACGCCATCATCGCCACGGACAACGAGGCCTTGGCCTTCCTGTTCAATTACCGGGACTGGCTGTTCGGACAAGTCCCGGTGGTTTTCCTGGGCATCAACGGCTTCTCCCGGAAGATGCTCGACGGCCAGACGCTCTACACCGGGGTGGTCGAGAACGTGGATCTGCTGGAAACCCTGCGCGCGGCGGTGGCCCTGCGACCCCGGACCCGCCGGGTGATAATCTTCGGCGACCACTCCATGACCTTCTACTCCTACCTCCAGCAGCTTATCGAAGCGGCTCGCCAGGTGGAACCAGGGCTGGAGGTGAAAAGCTTCGCGGGGCTTCGCCTTCCCGATGTGCTAGGAGAACTGGCCAGGCTTGATGAACGGGACATGGTACTTATCACCGAGCCGGTGCCCGACGAGGGGGGGCGGTCGCTATCCTTGGCCGCGTCAACCAAGATCATAACCCAAGCCTGTCCGGTGCCGTCCTACAGCCTATGGGACGTGGTCCTGGGCCGGGGCGTGGTGGGGGGCAGGGTGGTCAGCGCACGTGAGCAGGGCCGCCAGGGCGCGGAGGTTGCGCTCAAGGTCCTGCGCAACCCCGATCAAGCCCTTCCCCCGATCATAACCGAGAGCCCCAATCTTTACATGTTCGACTACGAGCAACTGGCGCGCTTCGGGCTGCCCCTGTCCGCTCTGCCCCCGGGCAGCATCATCATCAACCAGCCGGAGTCCTACTGGGCAAAGCACCGGCGCGCCCTTGTCCTGTCGGCCCTGGTCTTTCTCGCCATGTGCCTGACCATCGCCCTGCTAACCTTTAACATTCTCAGGCGCCGGCGGGCAGAGCGGGCGCTGCAGGCCAGCGAGGAGAAGTTTCGCACCATCGTGGAAATGGCCAACGAAGGCATCTGGGCCATGGACTCCTCCCGACACACCACCTTCGTCAATCGCAAGATGGCCGAGATTCTGGGCTATGAACCATCAGAGATGATCGGCCGCACCGTGGACAGCTTCATGGCGACCGAGGACCTTGAGGACCACGAACGCAAGATGGAGCAGCGCAAGGCCGGCCAGACCGGTGAGTACGAGCGCCGCTTCAAACGCCGTAATGGCGAGATGGTGTCGGTAATCGTGACCGCCACCCCCTTGCACGACGACCAAGGCCGCTTTGCCGGATCCTTCGGCATGTTCACCGACATCACCCAACGAAAAAAGAGCGAGGAGGCGCTCCGGGAGAGCGAGGAAAAGCTGAAGGGCATTTTCGACACCATGAACGCCGGCATCATCCTGGTCGACTCCCAGGGCAAAATCATCTTTGCCAACCGGCGCATGGCCGAGATGTTCGGCTGCGCCCTCGACCAGATCATCGGCAGCGCCTATGTTGAGCACACCCACGGATCCGAGTCCGCGGAGGCGGGCCGGAAGATGAAGCAGCTCATCGAGGGCGCCATTGACCACGTTTTCCTTGAGCGGTGTTACCAACGGCTGGACGGCACGGTCTTTTGGGGGCAGCTCTCCGGCCGGCGTCTGTTTCGCCTCGACGGCTCCTTCTGGGCCCTGGTGGGGGTGATTCAGGACATTGACGAGCAGAAGCGGGCCGAGACGGAGAAGGCCAGGCTGGAGACCCAGCTTCGCCAGGCCCTCAAGATGGAGGCCCTGGGTACCCTGGCCGGCGGCATCGCTCACGACTTCAACAACATCCTGGGCGCGGTGCTGGGCTATGCCGAGTTGGCCCGCGAAGACGCCCTATGCGGCAAGATCAACCCCCGGGACCTGGAGCAGATAATTTCGGCCGCCGAACGGGCCAAGGACTTGGTGCAGAAGATACTCACCTTCGGGCGCAAGGGAGAGTCGAACCTCAAGCCTCTGAACCTGAATCAGGCCTTGCGCCAGCCCCTGGAGATATTGGTACGCACCCTGCCCAAGATGATAGGCATCCATACCCGCCTGGCGCCGGACCTTCGCCTGACCCTGGGCGACGCCAACCAGCTTGAGCAAGTGATCCTGAACCTGGCCTCCAACGCCGCCGACGCCATGCCCGCGGGAGGCCGGTTGAGCATCGAAACCTCCAACGCCGACCTGGACCATGAATTCTGTTTGCGGCACCTGGAGGCGCGGCCCGGACCCTACGTGCTATTGACGGTGTCGGACTCCGGTCAGGGCATGGACGAGCAGACCAGGGCGCACATCTACGATCCCTTCTTTACCACCAAGGAGTTGGGCAAGGGCACTGGGCTGGGGTTGTCGACGGTCTACGGCATCGTCAAGCTTCACGGCGGGCATATCCACTGCCAGAGCGAGCCCGGCCGTGGAACCACCTTCAAAATATACCTGCCGGCCGCCGAGGCCCGGGACCTGACGGTCCCTTTGGCCGGCGAGGGGCGGGACGTTCCCGCGGGGGGCCACGAGACCATCCTGCTAGTGGACGATGAGCAGTCCCTGCGCGACGTGGGCATGCGGGCGCTCAAAAGCGCGGGCTATGAAGTCATGGTCGCCGGCAACGGCGAAGAGGCGTTGAAAATCTATCGCCAGGAGCAAGGGCGTATAGGGCTGGTAATCACCGACCTGGGCATGCCGGGCATGGGCGGCCACCGGCTGTTGCAGGCCATCTTGGAAATTCAGCCCATGGCCAAGGTGCTCATCGCCAGCGGATACGGCGGCGACGGCCATACCTTGGAAAGCCTGAAGGCTGGCGCGGCGGGGTTCGTGGCCAAGCCCTTCAAGCGGATCGAGCTTCTGGCCATTGTGCGGGAGGTGCTGGACCGCCGGGGCTAGATGCAAGGCCTGGGCGACAAGGCTCCGCCAGGCTTGAGCGCGCTGATGGCGCCGGTTCAAGGGCGGGATCTTTCAAAAGCTGGCGCGGGACGGGCCGACGGTTTGCTCCTCAATATCGGATCAATCTCCGCGCGCGAGGGACGGGGGCGTGCGAGCCAGCCTTTGGCGGAACTCCTCGATGCCCGCCTGGACGCCGAGCAGGCCATTTTCCATCAGCGCCACACAATCGGCCAGGCGCAGAATCTCCTCGGGCTGGTGGCTCACATAAACCGTGGGGATGGACAAGGCCCCCGCCAGCCGGGCCAGGTAGCCCAGCACCTCGTCCTTGCGCCGGGCATCAAGGGAGGCCAGGGGCTCGTCCATTAGGAGAAGGCGCGGGCTGGCGAGCAAGGCCCGGCCGATGGCCACCCGCTGCTTTTCCCCGCCCGAGAGCCGGCCCGGCCAACGCTCCAGCAGCCCGCCCAGACCCAGCAGATCCACCACCTGATCGAAGTCCGCCCAGCGTTCCGGCCTGGGCGTCAGGCGCAGGCCGTAGCGCAGGTTTCCCCGCACCGAGAGGTGGGGAAAGAGCCGCCCTTCCTGAAAGACGTAACCCACTCGCCGCCGCTCCGGGGGAAGGTTAACGCCGGAGCGGGAGTCGAAGAGCGTGCGGCCCTCCAGCACGATGGAACCCTCGTCCGGGGTAAGCAGCCCGGCCAGCATGTTCACCACCGAGGTCTTGCCCGCCCCGGAGGGGCCGGAGAGGGCGGTGACGCCGGGGCTCCGGCAGCTGAAGCTCGCCTCCACCATGAGAGGGCCCAGGCGTTTGACCAGGTTGACCGCAAGCATGGCTTCAACCCCTGAGCCGTGCCGCCAATCGGCGGGAGAGCATCTTGGACAGCATGAGCGCCGCCAGGGCGAGGAGGATGGATATGACGCATAGGCGCTGCGCCGCAGCCTCGCCGCCCGGAGATTGCAGCACGCTGTAGAGGGCCAAAGGCAGGGTGCGGGTCTGGCCGGGGATGTTGGAAACGAAGGTGATGGTGGCTCCGAACTCTCCCAGGCCGCGGGCGAAGGAGAGCACCATGCCGCTCAGCACCCCGGGTAGGGCCAGGGGCAAGGTGATGGTGAGGAAAACCCGCGCGCCTCCGGCCCCCAGGGTGCGCCCGGCCTGTTCCAGGCCTTGGTCGACGGCCTCCAGGGAGAGTCGGATGGCCTGCACCAGCAAGGGGAAGGCCAGAACCGCCGAGGCCACCGCCGCCCCCTTCCAGGTGAAGGCCAGGGTGATGCCCAGGCAGTCATGTAGCCAGGCACCCAAGATGCCCCTGCGCCCCAGCAGCACCAGCAGCAGGTAGCCGGTAACCACCGGCGGCAGCACCAGAGGCAGGTGCACCAGGCCATCCAGCAGGGTCTTGCCGGGAAAGCGCCGTCGGGCCAGGACAAAGGCCACGGCCAGGGCCGGGGGCAGGCTGCCCAGCATGGACCAGAGGGAGACCCAGAGGCTCAGCCCCAGCGCTTCCCTCTCCAAGGCGGTCAGGCTTAAGTTGGTGAACAGTTGTTCCGGCATGGCGTTCCTGTTGGAAAAACCAGGTTCCTTTACCACAATCAGCCGGCAATCATCACCTGGTGGCGGTGAAGCCGTACTTCTTGAATATGGCCATCCCCTGGGGCGAGCGCAGCAACTCCAGCATGGCTCGAGCCGCCGGGCTGGCTTTGCCGACCACGATGCCCACGGGATAGACCACCGGTTTGTGGCTATCGGCGGGGAAGGCCGCCACTACCTTGACCCTGGCCGAGATGGCCGCGTCCGTGGAATAGACCACCCCCAGGGGACACTCGCCACGTTCCACCAGGGCTAGAGCGGCCCGCACGTCCCCGGCCCGGGCCAGGCGCGGCTCAATCTGCTTCCACAACCCCAATCTGGTCAAGGCTTCCTTGCCGTATAGGCCCGCGGGAACATGGTCGGGATCGCCCATGGAAAGGCGGCCCTCGCCCAGCCATTGGAGCAGGGGAAAGCCCGGCTTGATTTCAGCCTTGAGAGGGCTGTCGGCCGGGGCGATGAGCACCACCCGATTGCCCAGCAGGTCGCCCCTGGAGCCGGGCTCTATCAGCTTGCGCTGGTCCAGATAGTCCATCCATTTCTGGTCGGCGGAAAGGAAGATGTCGGCCGGAGCGCCGTTCTCGATCTGCTTGGCCAGGGTGGAACTGGAGGCGAAGGAAGCGCTCACCTTGCCTCCGCCCCGGGATTCATGGAGCTTCATGATCTCGGTCAAGGCGTTGGTGGTGGAGGCCGCGGCGAAGATGGTCAAGGGGCGTTGCGCCGAGGCCGGGGAAGGGATCCAGAGCACCGCCAAAGTCAAGGCGCAGAGGATAGGACTGAAGTGCTTGCCGAACCGCATGCGCGCCCTCCTGATCTGGCGGCTGTCCGCCGAGCGATATATTTGTCGGAATAAATCGAACAGCCAAGAAAAACCCCCGAGGGGGTTTCATCCTCACGCCGTGGCGCCTGCGCGCCGTATTTACTTCGGCTTCGTTATATCATGAAAAATATAACGACACAAGAAGCGGTCGCGCAGTCAGGTTCAAACTATCTCGCGCTCGGCCACCCAGGCCTGGAACTCGGCCACCAGGGCCCAGAACTTGGCCAGGGCCGCCTCGCCGGCGATGGTGAGCTGGGCGCTCCCCCCGCTGCGGCCGCCCGCCTGCTTCTCCACCAGGCTCTCGCCGGCCATGCGGTTCATCTCATCCACCAGGTTCCAGGCGTGGCTGTAGCTGATGCCCATGGAGCGGGCCGCGGCCGAGAGCGAGCCCTCGCGGGCGATGCGCTCCAAAAGGACCACCCGGCCCCAGGATAGGAAGGTCTTGCCGTCCTTTTCCAGCCAGATGCGTCCCTTGAGGCGCAGGCCGCCGGGCTCTTGGCCGGGCCCGCAGGCCAGGGCGTTGCGTTCGATGGGGGCTTTGGGCTTGGGCATATTCTCCGGCCTGGTCGGTGTACCGCCTTGTCCATAGATGGCACGGACGCGCTGGAGGGATTATAGCCCAAGCGGCCGCTCAGACAAAACCGGCTCCATCCAGGGGGCGGCTGTGAGACAATTAGGCCTCGGCGGCCCGGACGGGCAGGGTGATTCTCATCCCTTGGAGGCAGGCATGGACAACATCACGATGAACCAGGCCCTGGAGACCTATCTGCGTCCCCTGACTTTGCCCGTGGGGGTCAAAATTTTGGCCGAGCCGGAGATCCCGGCGGGCTATCGCCGGCCTCCGGAGGCGGTGGGCCACCGCCTGAACATTTGCCAGGGGGTGAACTTCGCCCGGCGCTACGGCTGGAAGATGGCCTTCCTGCGCCAGGACATGGCCTGCCCGCTCTCCCTGCCCATCTTCGGTTTTGTGGCCGACCCGGACTTCGTCACTCGTGGCGAGCACATCCACCCCGACTTCACCAGCACCCTGGAAGCCGCCGCCAGCACCCAGGCCGCCCAACCCAAGGCGCCCCTGGGCTCCATCGCCGGGATTCTCCTGGGGCCCCTGGCCAAAGTGGACTTCACCCCGGACC
Source organism: Deltaproteobacteria bacterium (assembly GCA_021811275.1). GTDB lineage: Bacteria > Desulfobacterota > Desulfarculia > Desulfarculales > Desulfarculaceae > JACRDC01. The sequence continues at coordinate 1,109 of JAJZPI010000128.1, read as the reverse complement.
TGGCCCTGGTCTATGGCAGCCCGGCCCAGGTGGTGCGTCTGGTGCAAGCCGCGCTCTACCATCAGGGCGGGGCCTTGCAGTCGAGCTTCTCAGGCCGCTGCGCCTGCGCCCAGGAATTCATCCAACCCTGGCAAAGCGGCCGCTGCAACGTGGTCATCCCGGCCCAGGGCGAACGGCTCTTCGCCATGACCGCCGATGACGAGCTGGCCTTTGCCATCCCCTGGCCGGAGGCCGGCACCGTGGCCGAGGGACTGGAGCAGACCCATCGCCGGGGCGTCTCCCGCGTGCCCACGCCCTTTTTCGGCATGCGCATGGAGCCTAGCTTCCCCGAGCGTTACGCCGAGTTGGAGCGTCATTGCGGCCTGCGCTGAGGCGGCCGATCAATCCAGGGGGCGATACTCCAGCACCCGCGCCCAGCAGGGCCAGAGCGCCAGGTCCTTGACCTTGCCGCCGACCACGCCCAACTCGGGACCGCCGTTGAGCAGGTCCCTGAGGATTCCCCGGCCCGCCCCGGGCAGGGCGAGGTCCAGGCGCAGAATGGCCTTTTCGGCGCTCACCGCCACCACCAGCCATTGCTCCGGTGAACGGCGGGAGAAGACCAGGGAACTGTGGCGCAGGGAAAGTTCCCGATAGTCGCCCCGGGCCAGGGCCGGCTCCTCCCGCCGCAGACCAGCCAGACGGGCGATGGCCGGGGCCAGGTCGGGTTGGGGTGATTGGCGGCGGAGAGCCTCCAGGTCAAGGGCCGGCCGCAGGGGCCAGTCGTCGCCCTGGTTCTTCACCCCCGCGATGCCGAACTCACTGCCGTAGTAAAGTGAGGGCAGCCCGGGCATGGTGAAGAGCAGGGCGTAGACCGGGTAGAGGTGGGCTTGGTCGGTGAGGCGGCTGGCCAGGCGGGCCACGTCATGGTTGTCGGCGAAGCTGTAGAGGTTCAGCCCCTGGTAGAGCCCGTAGTCGGCGAACTGGCGGCGCAGGGAGTGGCCGATCTCGAAGTAGTTGCCGTCCCTGTGGCTGGAGTAGAGCCCCTTGTAGCACTCGTAGTTGGTCACCGCGTCCAGGCCGCCCCGGTCGATCCAGAGCCGGTAGTCTCCGGCCAGCACCTCGCCCATTAG
>JAJZPI010000127.1 GCA_021811275.1 Deltaproteobacteria bacterium | reverse complement strand
GGCCTGGGCGGCGCGGCCCCGGCCCTGGGCCAGAGCCGTTCCTTCCTCTCGCTCCTGGTGGAGCGCCTGGTCTACCCCGCCTGGCCCGAGGCCTGGCTGCGCCTGGCCGGCGGGCTGTGGGCGGCGGCCAACCTGGCGGGCCACGTCTGGCTCTGGCGCAGGCGCCGCGCGGCGCGCGGGGCCGAAGGGGACGATTAACCGTGACATCCCGGCCTGTCCTGGTATGATTCCACCCTGACCCCAACCGCCAGCAACCATTTCGCATCGCCTGGCCGCGCCATGGACCGAGTCAAGAAAATCCTGGCCAAGATCGACAGCCTGCCCGCCTTGCCCGGGGTGGTCAACCAGGTTTTGGAGATCACCGCCGACATCAACTTCGACTCGAGCAAGCTGGTGGCCGTGGTCTCCCTGGACCCCGGCATCACCGCCAACGTCCTCAGGCGGGCCAACTCGGCCTTTTTCGGACTGGCGCAGAAGGTCTCCACTCTGCGCCAGGCCCTGCTGCGCATCGGGGTCGCCAACCTGGTGGACATCAGCCTGGGCTCGGGGGTGGTGCAACTCCTGGACGAGGACTTGGAGGGTTACGGCGCGCCCCGGGGCCGGCTCTGGCGGCACAGCCTGGCCACGGCCCTGGTGGCCCGCAGCCTGGCCCAGCGCCTGAACTTCCCCCAGGCCACCGAGGTCTACACCGCCGCCCTGCTGCATGACGTGGGCAAGATCATCCTGAGTTCCTTCGTGGCCGACCGGATGCCCGCCATCGAGGAGCTGATGGTGCGCGACCGCTGGCCCATGATCGAGGCCGAGCGCAAGACCTTGGGCGTGGACCACGCCCAGCTGGGGGGGCTGGCGGCCAAGCGCTGGCGGCTGAGCGAGCCCATCCAGTCGGCCATCGAGTTTCACCACCGCCCGGGAGAAGCCTTCCCCTCCCGCGACTACCCCAATCTGGTGGCTCTGTCCAACCACCTGGCCAACGAACTGGGCATGAATTGCGGCCTGGACGACCCCTACCCGAGCCTGCCTCCAGCCCTGCTGTTCGACCTGGGTTTCACCAGCCAAGACCTGGAGCGGCTCAAGCCCCAGATAAAGGACCTGCTGGAAAGGGCCGAGCCCCTTTTCAACGTCGCCGGGATCTGAGCCCGGCCCGCCGGAGAGGATTTCCGCCGTGCAGGAGAACGCGCCCAGCCGCACCGCCCAGCGCGTGGCCCTGCGCCGCACCGCCCACCAAATCCTGGACCGGCCCTTGGTCTTCGAGGACCCCCTGGCCCTGGCCATGCTTGGCCCCCGCGCGGCCGAGGAGCTGAGGGCCGATCCGGACCGCGGCGAGGCCTCGCCCGCCGCGCCCTATCTGCGGGCCTTCCTGGCCGCGCGCAGCCGCTTGGCCGAGGATGAGCTGGCCCTGGCCGTGGCGCGGGGGGTAAGCCAATACGTCATCCTGGGCGCGGGCCTGGACACCTTCGCCTGGCGCAACCCCCATCCCCCGGGGTCTCTCGCCGTCTTCGAGGTGGATCACCCCGCCAGCCAGGCCTTCAAGCGCCAGCGCCTGGCCGAGGCCGGCCTGGCCCCGCCTCCTGACTTGGCCTTCGCGCCGGTGGATTTCCTCAAGGTGAGCCTGGCCGAGGGGCTGCGCCGGGCGGGCCACGACCAGGGCCGGGCCAGCTTCTTCTCCTGGCTGGGGGTGACCCCCTACCTGACTCCCGAGGCGGTCATGGACACCCTGCGCTTCATCGCCGTCTCCCCGGCCGGCGGCGGGGTGGTCTTCGATTTCGCGGTTTCGCCCTCCCGGCTCGACGCGCCGGGCCGGGCCGCCTACCAGGCCCTGGCCGCCCGGGCCGAGGCGGGCGGGGAGCCCTGGCTGGCCCATTTCGAGCCCGCGGCCCTGGCGGTCGAGCTGAGGGCGATGGGGTTTGCCGAGGTGACGCGCCTGGGGCGGGCGGAGATCAACGCCCGCTACTTCGCCGGCCGCGCCGATGGCCTGGGCGTGGGCAGCATGTACCAGCTCATCAGCGCCAGGGTGTGAGCGCGGCCGGCCGGAGACAATTCCTCGCATCCGACTAGGTTATGCCTTGGCCGCTCGGTTCTCCTCCGCTATACTCACCCCCATGACCGACCCCGGCATGAAATGCAGCCGTTGCAAGGAACCGGCCCGCCACCGCTTCCGCCAGCACAACGCCCGCTTCTGCGATCCCTGCCTGGAGATATTCTTTTTGCGCCAGGTGGAGAAGGCCATCGAGAAGTACGCCATGCTCACCCCCGGCCAGCGGGTTCTGGTGGCGGTGAGCGGGGGCAAGGACTCCCTGGCCCTCTGGCAGGCCCTGATCAAGCTGGGCTACCAGGCCGAGGGCCTGCACCTCAAGCTGGAGCTGGGCGACTTCTCCGGGGTCTCGCTGGATTCGAGCCGGGAGATGGCCCGCCGGCTGGGGAGTCCCCTGCACGTCTTCGCCCTGAGCGATCTGGCCGGCTGCACGGTGGAGGAGGCGGCCCGCGCCAACCGGCGGCAGTTCTGCTCGGTCTGCGGCACCTTGAAACGCTACTACTTGAACCGCCTGGCCCTGGAATTGGGCGCGCCGGCGGTGGCCACCGGCCACCACCTGGACGACGAGACGGGTCGCCTGCTGGGCAACCTCATCCATGGCCACGCCCACCACTTGGAGCGCCAGTGGCCGGTGCTGGCCGAGGGCCCGGGCCTGGCCCGCAAGGTCAAGCCCCTCTGCCGCCTGGGGGCCGACGAGATACGCGCCTACGCCAAGGCCCACGACCTGCCGGTGGCCCAGGGCTCCTGCCGCCACTCCAAGGGCGCGACCCTGCCTTACTACCAGGAAGCCATGCGCCTCTTGGAACAGAAGATGCCCGGGACCAAGCTGGATTTCTACCTGGGGTTCCTGCGCGCCAAGGCGGGACCGCCGGCGGCCGACGCACCGGACGGGGTGTGCGTGGTGTGCGGCGCGCCCACCCACGTGGAGGTCTGCGGCGCCTGCCGCCTGGTTCGGCGGGCCTTCGAACGCCGGCAAAGGCTGGCCGAGGAGGCCGCCGCCGCGGCGGCCGCGGGCGATGAAGCTCAGGCGTGAGCCGGGTTTCGACCCCCGGGCCGATCTCGCCGCCATAGCCCGATTCGCCGCGGCCTGGCGAAGCCAGTTCCGCCAGGCCCCCCTGAGCTACGCCCCGTCATATTTCAAGGCCGAGCTGGACAGGCTGGCCCATGCCCACGCCTATCGCCTCTACCTGGTGACCCGCCCGGCCGAGCCGGTGGCTCTGGCCATCATCGAGGGCCTTGGCCCCGAGGACGCGGTGGACCTCATGGCCCTGGCTCCCGGTCAGGGCCCAGACCTGGTGCGCCCCTTCGCCGCCAGCGTGGCCGAGCGCCGCGCGATCATGCGCGGCGCGCCGGAGACGCCCGAGGGGCGCGGGGTCTTCGCCTTCCTGTTGGGGGAGCCTTCGGGCATGGCCTGGCTGGACCTGCCCGCCGAGGGCCTGGTGCTGGCCATGGCCCGCTGGGGCCATCTGAACATTCTTGATCCCGCCCCGCTTCTGGCCCAGCGTCTGCGGCGGCTGGGCCGCCGCTTGGCCGAGCTGGCCGCCCAGGAGGCGGGGAAAGACTAGTAGCGTGTCGGAGAAAGCCGTCCATGGCTTTCTCCTCTTGCCGCTTGCCAAAAGTAAATTTTGGCAAGCTTTCGAAATTGCGTCAAATTGTCATTTGGCACAATTTCGGACGGGCCTTCCATGGCCCGCCTAGGAGCCTGTCGAAGGATTACTCCGACAGGCTCCTAGGCCTTGCCCAGCGCCTGGCGGATCTTGGCCACCAGGTCGCCCAGCTGATAAGGCTTGGCCAGGAAGCCGGCCGCCCCCAGGCCCAGGGCCTCCTCCTCCTGGCCCCGGTCCACGTAGCCGGTGCTTATGACCACCTTGGCCCCGGGGTCCATCTCCAGCAGGCGTTCCAGGCAGAGGCGCCCGCCCATGCCGGGCATGCCCAGGTCCATGAGCACCAGGTCGACGCGGCCGTCCTGGCCGGCGTAGACTTCCAGGGCCTCCTCGCCGCTGGAGGCCACCAGCACCTTGTACCCCAGCTCCTGCAGCATCTCCCGGGTTATCTCCAGCAGGGCCTGCTCGTCGTCCACAAGCAGCACCAGCTCCCCGCGGGCCCTGGGCGGGGGCGGGGGCGCGCCGTTGGCGGCCTGCTCCCGGGGCATCTCGGCGGCCACGGGCAGGTAGAGGTTGAAGGTGGCGCCCTGCCCGGGGTGGCTGTAGCAGGAAATATGGCCGTGATGGGCCTTGACTATGCCGTAGACCGTGGAAAGCCCCAGGCCGGTGCCCTGGCCCAGGGGCTTGGTGGTGAAAAAGGGGTCGAAGATGTGGGAGCGGGTGTGTTCGTCCATGCCATGGCCGGTGTCGCTCACCCTGAGCTGCACGTACTCGCCCGGCGGCAGGTCCACCAGGCGCTGACCGGCGGTTTCATCGAGCACCACGTTCATGGTCTCGAAGGTGAGCCTCCCGCCCTGGGGCATGGCGTCCCGGGCGTTGCTGCCCAAGTTCATCATGACCTGCTCCAACTGGGTGGGGTCGGCCAGGATCGGCCAGATGTCGCGGGCCAGCCTGGTCTCTATGCTGACCATGCGGGGTATGGTGTGGGTGAGCATCTGGCAGACGTGCAGCACCTCCTGGTTGATGTTCACCGGCTTCAGGCGGCTCTCGGCCCGGCGGCTGAAGGCCAGGAGCTGGTTGACCAGCTCGCCCCCCCGCCCGGCCGAGCGCAGGATGCCGCGCAGGTGGGGGGCCAAGGGCGAGTCCTCACCCAGGCGGTTCAGGGTTATCTGGGCATAGCCGGTGATGGCATGCAGGAGATTGTTGAAGTCGTGGGATATGCCCCCGGCCAGGGTGCCGACCACCTCCATGCGCTGGGCGTGGTTGAGTTTGGCCTCCAGCTGGCGCTGCTCCTGTTGGGCGTTCTTGCGTTCAGTTATGTCTATGGCGTGTCCCAGCACCGCCGGCTGGCCCTGATAGGTGATGGGCGAGGCCAGAAGCTCCAACCAGCGCACCCGGCCGTCCTTGCAGACGTAGCGCAGCTCGTACTGGTTTATGCGCCAGTCATCCACCTGGCGTTCCCGGGTTCGTCGCATGAGCATGCCGCGGTCATCCGGGTGGATGAGCCTGTCCAGGGGCTGGCCGACCAGCTCCTCGCGGGCGTAGCCGGAAAGAGCCAAAGCCCGGTCGTTGACGTAGAGTAAGATGCCGTCGCGCAAGATGGCGATCAGCGCCAGCGAGTTCTCGGCCAGCGAGCGGTAGGCCTCCTCCGACTGCTTGAGCCGGTCCAGGACCTTTTCCATGCCCTCCTGGCCGCGCTCGAGGCTGGCGACCATGGCATTGAAGGCGATGGCCAGCTGGCCCAGTTCGTCCTGGCGCTTGATCTCCAGCCGGGGGAACTCGCCCAGGGCGACGCCGCGGGTCGCCTGGATCATTTGGCTCAAGGGCCGGTTGACCAGCAGGTGGAAGACGATCAGCACCGTGACCAACAGAACCGCGAGCACCCCGAAGACGCCGAGGTAGACGGCCCGCGAGGCCATGGCGGCCGGGGCCAGGTAGGCCTCCGCGGTGGAGAGGCTGATCACGTGCCAGCGCCAGAACGGGAAGTAGCGGCTGTGGAAGCGGATCGGGCTGCCGTCCAGCTCCTGGGTGCGTATGCCGTTGTTCAGGTCCAGGCGGGAGAAGCCCGGCAGCCTCTCGGGCAGGGGCAGGGTGGAGGCCAGCACCCGGCCGTTTTCGTCGGTCACCGCCAGGTGCACGTTGACCAGTTTCTGGTGGAGAGCCTTTATCTGCTCCAGGGCCTCCTTCTGGGTGGATACCGCCGCCGCCGGGTCGTCCTCCAGGCGCAGGGCGAGCAGGTTTTGCATGAGTTCGTCGCAGATCGCCAGGGCCAGGCCGGAACTCAGGCGCAGCCGCTGGTCGGCCCGGCTTTTGAGGTAGTCCACCAGGGGATCGGCCAGCAGGCGGTTGGCCCCGATGGCCGCGGCCAGCCCGAAGAGGACCACCGGCAGCATTATCAGCACGATGATGCGGTTGCGCGGGCGTATGCGGGCCGTGTTCATCTGCGTCACCGGGTCTCCCTGCTTGGCTGAGGGCCTAGAACTCGGGGGCGGCGGTCTGCATCCGGGGCGGATAGACGATCTCCTTGGTCATGCCCTGCCACTGGATGATGAAGGGGGAATGTCCCACCTGACGGCCCGTGGGATCAAGCTTGAAACGGCCCATGATGGTGACGGTGTCCAGGGCCCAGATGAAGTCGCGGAGTTTTCCCTGGTCCAGGCCGCCGGTCTGGGAGATGGCCTTGGCGGCGATGGTGAGCCCGGCGTAGGCGCTGGCCGCGTGATAGGAGGGCAGGCGGCGGGACTGTTCCTGGAATTCGGCGATGAACTTGGCCATGCCGGGGAAGGGGATGCGCAGGTTGGGCTCCCACTGCGAGGGGCCGAACACCCCCTCGGCCAGGTCCCCGGCCCGTTCGGCGAAGTCGGCCTGGGCCGGGCCCACCGTCATGGCCAGGGCCTGGGGCCGCCAGTCCTGGGCCTTGAGTTCGGCCAGCAGCTGATAGCAAGAGTCGGTGTAGGCCGCCAGCACCAGGGCCTTGGCCCCCGCCGCCCGGGCCCGCCGCGCCAGTTCAGGCAGTTCGGCGGGCCCGTCGCGGAAGGAGTCGTCCTGGACCAGCCGCAGGCCGAACCTGGCGATCCAGGAACGCGCGCCCCGGGCGGCGTCGCGGGGGAACTCGCTGTCGGCGTGGATCAGGGCCACCTCGCGCAGGTTGCGGCGGGCGATCATGTCCATAAAGCCCAGGAAGTAGCGCTCGGCCGAGGAGTAGACGCCGAAGATCCATTTGTGGCCCCGGCTCCAGATTTCATCGCCCGAGGCCCCCAAGCCGATCATCAGCCGGCCCCGGGGCTCGCTGACCGCCAGCGCGGCCAAGGTCAGGGTGGTGCTGTAGGGCGAGACCAACAGGTCGACCTTGTCCTCGTCTATAAGGCGCCGGTAGAGGCGGCCGACCTCGTCGGCATCGCTCTTGTCGTCCAGAAGCAGGAGCCTGACCGGCCGGTCCAGCAGCCCGCCCTCCTGGTTGACCTGTCTTTCCCAAAGGCGGCAGGACTCATGGATCGCGTGTGAGGTTTCGGCGAATTTTCCGGAGAGGGATACCGTGCCCCCGATGACGATGGGGGGCGGGGCGGCGGAGGCGGCTGCCGCGAAGGCCAAGAAAAAGGCGGTTAGGAGCGCCGCCAGGCGGACAAGTGGACAGGCTCGGGGCATGGCAAGAGTCCCTTTGCACGGCTCATCCCGGCAGTCGTGACCGGCGATGGCCTTGGCGCGGCCCGGGTTCGACTAGGGCGCGTTGGCATGGACCAATAAGCCCGGGGGGCGCATTGGCCCACCTTACTAAATTCGTGAAGGAATTGTCACCAGAATAGTTGGCGCGGCCCGGGTTTACCCCGGCCGCGCCCGCTCTGGAAAGGTGATTTGCCCGACTTGGGCGGCTAGCGCTTGAGGTTGATGGCCTCCTTGAGCATCTCGTCGGAGGCGGTGATGGCCTTGGTGTTGGCCTGGTAGGCCCGCTGGTAGTTGATCATGTTGACGAACTCGTTGGCCAGGTCCACGTTGGCCGACTCCAGGGAGCCGCCCTCGATCAGGCCCATGCCCTCGGTCCCGCCGGGCAGGCCCACCACGGCGACGCCGGCGGCCTCGGTGGCGGCCCAGAGGGTGTCGCCCATGCGCTTGAGTTCGCCGGGGCTCTTGAAGTTGGTCAGGCCCACGGCGGCCAGGGTGAGGTCCATGTCGTTGGTGAAGTGGCCGATGATGTCGCCCCAGCGGTCCACGGAGATGCCGTCAAGGCTGCCGCCGGCCAGGCCGTTCTGGTAGAGGTAGGAGGTCTCGCTGGCGCCGGCGGACTGGGTGCTGGCCCCGGTGTCGGTGGGGGCGTAGTCGAAGGTGATGTCCTGGGTGTTGGTTCCGAAGGTGTAGGCCAGCTGCACCTGGCCCTCGGTTTCGAAGGTGGCGATGGCGTCGGCGGCCACTGAGGTCTGGGTGGAGGCGTTGAAGTCCAGGGCCAGCCCGGCTCCCAGGGTGTTGGCGGCGCCCAGGGTCAGGGTGGCGGCGGCCCCGGTGTCGCTGCGCTGAAGGTACAGGGAGCTTAGGGAAGTAGTTATGCTTAAGGCCGCCGAGGCGTCGACCAGGGTGGTGGCGCTGTCGTCGAGCCCGCCCAGGAGGGTGGCCCCGCTGGCCACCACGCCGCCGGTGGCGGCCAGGGTGATGGCGTTGCCGGCGGTGCCCACGGCATTGGCGGTGAGATAGACGCCGTTGCCGCCGTTGTCGGCGGCGGTCACGCCCAGGGCCGCGCCGTTGATGGCCGCGGCCAGGGTGGCGGCGTCGGTGAAGTCCACGCCCTCGGTGAAGGTGGCGCCGGCCACGGTCACGGTGTTGCCCGGCAGCAGGCCGGTCAGGTCGAGGGCCCCCCGGGCGCTCAAGCCGTTGTTGATGGCGTCGACCACCTGGTTCAGGGTGGTGTCGTCAAGGGCGGTCAGACCCGCGCCGGTGGAGGAGAGGTTCATGGGGGTGGCCCCCTCGGCGTAGATGGTCACCGCGCCGGCGCCCGCCTGGGCGAAGTAGGTCCGGGTGGGATTGGAGTTGATCTGCTCGGCCAGCCAGTTGGCCGCCTCGGCGGCGCTGGCGGTGGCGGGCAGGTTGTAGGTGTCCCCGCCCACGCTGACCGTCTCGCCGCCGGCGGTGGCTCCGGCGAAGGTGACGCTGCCGCTGGTGCGGTAGGTCTGGGCCACGCCCGCCCCGGTGTAGGTCAGATCCTCGCCCAGGCGGTTGCTCACGTTGGCCGCACCTCCGGACACCTCCGGGGAGAAGAGGTAGGCGTCGCCCACGGCCGGGGTGTCTATGGAGGTCCCCGCCAGGTGGCCGTTGGTATCGAAATGCAGGTAATAGACGTTGTTGGGGCTCGTGGGATTGGGAGTGTAGGTCCCGTTGTCATATTCGTAGGAGGCGGCCTTCCACACCGATGAGCTGCCGGGCGGGGTGGGGCCGGCATAGGCCGAGAGGCGCTGATAGTAGGACACGATGGTGTGGGCGTTGCCATCGCCGTCATAGAGCTGGGTGGTGTAGGAGTAGTTGTAGCTGGAGGAGTCGGTGGGGTCTATGGCGTCGGCCTGGAGATGGGTCCGGGTGTCGGAGGCGTCCAGGTTCATGATCACCTCCACCGTGCCGGTGGCCTGGCCGTTGATGTACATGTCCTGGTTGATGATGATATCGCCCAGGGCGCCGGCCGCCACGGCGCCGTCGGGGCCGGCCATGAAGCCCTGCACCACGTAGCCGTCGGGGTTGACCAGATAGCCGTTGGCGTCCAGGTGGAACTCCCCGGCGCGGGAGTAGTAGTTGTTCCCCGTGCTGCCGGTGGCCGGCCCGCCGGGATAGGCGTTGACCGCCTGCTTGACCGTGAAGAAGCCCTGGCCGCTGATGGCCATGTCCAGGGGATTGTCGGTGGTGTAGATGGAGCCCTGGGTCATCACGTACTGGGACCCCACGTAGGCCCCGTTGCCCTGCTGCTGGACATCCGTGTTCCCGTCGTAGATGGCCGAGGACATGAAGTCTTTGAACAGGCTTCGCGTGGATTTGAAGCCGGTGGTGTTCTCGTTGGCCAGGTTGTCGGCCACGCTGCTGATGGCGGTGGAGTGGGCCTGGATGCCGCTCCATCCGCAGTAGAGGGAGGTCATTTGCATGAGTCGGTCCCTTCCTTGGGTGCCGGGGGAGAGCTTCCGCTCCGCACCAAAGGAAAGCAACTAAGATGCCAAGGAGGCCGTGCGATATTTATATCGTAATAACGGTGGTTTTTGAATGAGGCCGCTTGGCGGGCCCTGCCTGGGCCGGGAATTTTTTGCCCCCGGGCCGCCCCGCCGCGCCACCCTTTGCCTTGTTCGGTCCGTCCCCGCGGAAACCCCGCCGGGCCGCAGCCCCCTGGCCGGGAGGTCGGGCAAAACCACGCTTTTGCCCGACGGCCAGCATTCAAGGCCAACTTGGTATAAAAAAATAAAAACCGCCGCGGGAGGGGCTCCCGCGGCGATGCACATGAAAGTCTTAAGCGCCTAGCTCTCGGTAACCGTGATGGCGCCCTGCTCGCAAACCTCGACGCAGCTCTCGCAGCCCAGGCACTCCTCGGCGTTCACCGGGACCGCCTTGCCGTCCTGCATTTCGTACACGTCGACGGGGCATACTTCCACGCACTCCTCGTCACCGACGCATTTGTCGGTATCTACCGTAACCATGAACATAACGTTGTCCTCCTTCCAGGTGAACTGATTGCTTACGGGCCAGATTCGGAGTTGAGGTCCGGCTAACCCATCTTTCCCGCTGCATCGGCGCCCAGCTCGAACAAGCGCCGCGACTCGCGGCCCTCCAGAGGCGCCCACTCCCGTCCCATATCGCCCAAGAGACGGACCTTGTCAAGCATCTGTTTGGGGGAGATGCCAGCCAGGGCCTCCAGGGCCAGGTCCAGGGACCAGCGGGCCCCGGCCGTCCGGCCCTGTGCGGCCAGAATTTTGGCCACGGTCGCCAGGGCCCGAGCCCTCGCAACGTTTTCGCCGATGCCGAGGGCGATGTCAACCCCCTTGCTGGGCTCGATTCCGGCCCACACCGGAGCCAGAGCCAGGCGGGCCTGGTCGCCCCCTCGGGCCAGGGCCAAGTCCAGGGCCTCCTCTTGGAGCGCCCGGCCCAGTTCGGGCCTCTGGCGGCCGTGGATGGCGGCCAGGCGCAGGAGCAGAGCCACCTGGGCCTGGGGGTCGTCCATGCGGCGCACCCGCTCCAGGGCCTGGTCCAGGCCGGCCCCGGTCTCGGCCAAGACCAGGGCCGAGAGGGCCTCATCGCGCAGGAGCCTCTCCCCGGCCGGCAGCTGGGCGATCAGCTCGCGGGCCAGGGCCGGGTCGGAGGAGGCGGCGTCCTTGGCCAAGAGCGCCCAGGCTTGCCAGCGCTCGGCCGGGCTGGGAAGCAGGTCCACCTGGCGGGCGGCCTCGGCCAGGGCCCACTTGGCCCGCTCAGGGTCGCTGCCCAGGTAGGCCAGGGCGGCCCGGCGCAGGGCCTTGAAGCGCGCCCCGCCCAGGGCCGGCAGGGCGCGGGCCTCCTCCAGGCCCTGGCGGGGATCGGCCTGGGCCAGCAGCGCGGCCGCCTCGCCCAGGGCCAGGGCCTGCCGGGCCGGGTCCGGCTCGCGGCCGGCCAAATCGCGGGCTTCGGCGAAGAGGGCTCGTCCCCCCTCGGGGTCCAGCTCCCAGCGGTCCAGGGCGGCGGCGGCCAGGGCCCGGGCCCCGGCGGAGGGGTCGGCGATCTGACGGGCGGCGGCCGCCGCGGCCTCCAAGTCCTGGGGCTGGTTGGTGCCGCGGGCCAGCTCGCGCCAAAGGCGGGAGCGCTGGCCGGGGTCTGCCACCTGGCCGGCCAGGGCCCGGGCCCGGGCCGGCTCGCGCCGGGCCACCACCAGGGCCAGCCCGGCCAGGTCCTGGTCGCGGCCCGGGCCCTTGTTCAGCCCCAGGTTCATGAGGGCCTGGTTGAGGGCCTGGGCGGCGATGTCCGGGGCCACGGCCAAGATCGGAA
>JAJZPI010000126.1 GCA_021811275.1 Deltaproteobacteria bacterium | reverse complement strand
GCTACTAGTCTTCAACTTGAAGACAGAACCATGTTTCCTGAGCCATTCCGTGAATGAGTCGGTCGCATCTTGCCAATATCCGGTCTTCTCCACTTGATCCAATAGCAAGCCGATCTGGCCCCATGAGCGAGACTCTCCCTTAGAAAGGGCTGCGAGTTCGCTGCTAAGGAACGTAGTGTCGTTTCGTTTGGCCAAGGGGAAGCTTTCCAGAATTTCTCTTAACTATAGCCGGCTAGAGCCATAAGCGCAATATAAAATTTATTGAATGCCAAGCCTGAAAGAAAACGCTTTATTGCTACAGTCCAAGGGTGGTGGATACTACCCTAGCGCTCCACACCAGCGTTTTGCATCGTAAATACTAGCCGACTACCTTGGCCGAGCCCTTTACACCGAGACCCAAAGGAGGCCACGCTAATTTTCACCGGCATTCTCCTGACCGCAGTCAGGAATTTTGGCTTCTTGAAGGCATACCAGCTTTGGCGGCTGCACCATTTGAAAAGGATTAAGCCAGTTTGGCCAAGGCCGTCGTCCATTGGCCGTTTTGTAATATTGGTAACCCTGAGATGAGACGGTGAATTTTCAATTCATCAAACTGCCCCATCTTGCCGATAAAGCAAGCAGGACGAATATTGTCGGCGTCTCAGCCAAAGGAGAATCGCAATGGAAATCCAGGGGGTACTGCATGTGGCCGCGATGAGCCAGCCTCAGCCGGTGGCCCAGTCCGCACCATCTGGCAACAGCTCAGACCAAACAGATTCCAACCCCACGGCGATCAAAGTAACTATAAGCAGTAGCGGCCAGTCTTCTCTTGCGAACACCGCCAAAGCGATCGCGCAAGAAGCGACTGAAACGCATGTGCAAACGGAACAAGAAGCTAGGAATGGAGATCTTCAGGCCAAAAGACTGCTAGCCAAGGAAGCGGCCAACGCCGCTAACGCCGCCCAGAAGGGCGCGGAACTAGACAAAGTGGTTTAGGGTTATCGGCCCCTAAGCCTCTCTTAGAACTTATCCGCAATTAACTTGACTTTTCGTCCGTACTTTCCTAGGGTGACCTTGGGAGGTACGCCATGGCCAAAGCCCGCTCTTGGGAAGTGTCTGACGAGTTCTGGCAAAGAGTTGAGCCCTTTGTTCCCAAGCGCCAACGGAGCAAGGACGGGGTCTACCAGCGTAGAGCGGGAGGGGGGCGCAAGCCGATGGACCCTCGTAAGGTCTTCGAGGGCATCGTGTTCGTTCTCCGCACCGGGTGCCAATGGAAGGCCTTGCCCAAGGAACGATTCGGCAGCGCCAGTTCGGTCCACAAGTATTTCCGTCAGTGGCTCAAGGAGGGCTTCTTCTTGAGTCTTTGGCGGGCAGGCCTGTGCGAGTACGATGAAATGGAGGGCATTGCCTGGAAATGGCAGAGCGTAGATGGCTCGATGGTCAAGGCCCCGCTGGCGCGAGAGGCCGTCGGACCCAACCCCACTGACCGGGGGAAAAAACGGAAGCAAACGGCATCTGCTGGTGGACGGGCTTGGCGTCCCGCTGTCGCTGATCGTGACAGGCGCAAACAGGCATGATGTTTCGCAACTGGCCGCCGTTCTCGATGCCGCGGTCCTTGCCCAACCAAGCAAGGACAAGCCCTATCTCTACGCTGATAAGGGCTACGACGGACAGCCGGCCCAAGATGAAATCATCGCCCACGGGTACGCGCCAAGGGTCAGCCGGAAGAAGCGCCGTCGCGGTCGTCCCTGGAAGAATCGCCGCTGGGTGGTTGAAGCGACCCACTCCTGGTTCAACAGGTTCAGGAAACTCCTGGTCAGGTATGAAAAGTTCGCCGACAGCTACGAGGCTCTACTGCACCTGGCCGCAGCTATCATCTGCTGGAGAAAAGTAGCACCTATTTACGGATAAGTTCTTAGTTGTTTTTTCGTGAGGGCATCCTCGGGTAGCCGGGGAATGCCCTCTTGCGCTCATTGCCAGACCCAGATGTCAAACGCCCCCCCTACCCCTTACCACTAATAAGCACTTTGTGACAAACCGCTGAACCTAACTGCCTCATCTATGTCGCCCCATGGCCGCCAAAAGTGCCGGAAGCAATGTCAGCACCAACGGCAGTTGAACCAGAAGGCCGGAAATGATGGCGATGGCCAAGGGCTGTTGCATGGCGGCGCCTTGCCCAATCCCCAAAGCCAGAGGCAGCAAGGCCAGGATGGCCGCGAAGGTGGTCATGGCGATGGGGCGCATGCGATTCTGGCCGGCTATGATCAGACGATGGACGCCACCAACACCTTCATCGCCAAGGTCGACATATTCCGAGTAGTAGAATATGGCCACCTCTGTGACAATTCCCACCACCATGGTCATGCCCATCATGGCGGTGATGTTAAGTTCGGTTCCGGTAAACGCCAGACCGATGAAAACCGCCGCCATGGCGGTCAGAGTGGTGAGCAGCATGGCCACGGCCACGCGAAAGCTCTCGTAGAGGAAAAGCAAAAGCACAAACACCAGGATGACCGCGGAGCCAAACACCATCATTAGGCCGCGAAATGCCTCCCTTTGCTGGTGATATAAACCGCCTAACTGATAATAGACCTGCGGGGGCAGCATGCCGGGCGCATCCAGCAGCGTCTTGACCTGGTAGACCGTGGAGCCCAGGTCGCGGCCGCTAATGCGGCCGGTCACCGCCACCATCCGCTTTAGATCTTCACGCATTATTTCAGGCTGTCCTGTTATCGCCTTGACCTCGGCCACTCGTTTCAAGGGAAACAGGTGGCCATCCGGCGCCCGTAGGCGCAGGCTTTGGAGAGACTTGAGACTGTCACGCAGGTTACTGGGAATCCATACCCGCAGGCCCACCATCTTGGGCCCACGCTGCACCTGCGTGGTCACCAAGCCGGAAAGATAGGCTTGGACCATGCTGGTGACAGCCTCGGGGTCAAGCCCCTCCAACACAACTTTGTCCCGGTCCACCCGTATATCCAGCGAATCACCTGCCAGCACGATGCCGCTTTTGACATCCACCACCCCGGGAACTTTAGCCACCGCCTCGGCAACCCTCGGGGCCAGGCCCGACAACAGGGCTCCGTCATCCGAGAACAGCTTGATCTCAATGGGCTGGGGAACTGCGGTGAGGTCGCCGATCAGGTCCTCCATGAGTTGCGCCATTTCAATTTCCAGCCCGGGCACCGAGTGCTGCACTCGGCGGCGCACCTGATCCATCACCGCCTCGATATCCTTGCGAGGCGGGGGCTTGAGGCGCACGAAAAAGTCTCCCGAATTGGCCTCGGTCAAGCCACCTCCCAGTTGCAGGCCAGTGCGGCGGGAGTACGTTTCCACCTCCGGCGTCTTTTGCAGGATAGCCTCCACCTGTTTGAGCAACCGGTCGGTTTCGCTCAAGGAGGCCCCGGGCGCCGCTCGGTAGTCCAGAATGAAGCCGCCCTCGTCCATGGGAGGCATGAAGCCTGAACCTATGTGGCGATAAGACAGCCAGCCGGCGCCCAACAGAGGGAGCACCGCCACTAGCACAATCCAGGGCCGCTGCAGCCCTTTTGCCATGACCTTTCCGTATGCCTGATGGAGCCAATGGGTAATGGCTCCGCCTTCAGGCTGGTCCGCATCCTTTTGCCGCAGCAGGTGGGCGGCCAAAAGAGGCACGGCCAGCCAAGCCACGAAGTAGGAGATGGCCAGACCTGCGGCCATGGTGAGCGACAGGGCTTTGAAGAAAGCGCCGGTTACTCCTGACAAAAACGCCAAGGGTGCAAAGATGATCACCGTGGAGCACGATGAGCCCATCAGAGGCCTGGTGAACTGGTTGGCCGCAATAAGCACCTTACTGCGGTATTCACCGCCCTGGCGCAAGCGACGCACTACATGCTCTATCATGACTATGGCATCGTCGATGATCAGTCCCACGGCCGCAGCCATGCCGCCCAGGGTCATGATGTTGAAGCTCATGCCCAGCACCGACAGCAGCAAGATGGTGGCAGCCAGGACCATGGGTACGGTGAAAACGGCGATCAGGGTCACCCGCCAGTTGTGTAAAAACAGGAGCAAGACCAGTGAGGCCAGGATCACTCCCACAATTACCGCGTCGCGCACGCTACCCGCCGAGGCCAGGATAAGTTGGCTCTGGTCGTACCAGTTGGCCACCTTTACATCCTGCGGTAGGCGTTTTTGCAGGTCCTTAAGCCGTGCGGCGGCTTCTTTGGCGATGCGAACGGTGTTCCCACCGGGCTGTTGATAGACCTGGAACAAAACCGCCTCGTGGCCATCTGCCGTTACCCTGGTCCAGCGGGGCTCCTGCCCCTTGATTACCGTGGCCACGTCCTCCAGCCTCACCACCCCATTGGGGCCGGCGCGCACTACGGTCTGGGCTATCTGAGCAAAATGGGTGAACTGAGTGTCGGAAACCAGCAGGTACAGCTTGTTGTGCTCCTCCAGCCGGCCCACGGCGGTAATGACATTAGCCGCCGAGAGCGCCTTGGCCACATCACCGAGGCTGAGCCCAAGCGAATCCAGCCGGGCGGGGTCCACCATTACCTGGTACTCGGCCACGGCGCCCCCCTGGACTTCTACTCTGGCCACGCCATCGACTGCCGAGAGCACGGGCCTAATCTGGTAGAGCGCCAGATCACGCAATGCCACCTGAGAACGGGTCGAGGAAGTTAGGCTATAACCCAACACGGGGAACACTGTGGGGTCCATGCGGCGCACGCTAAACTGTGTCCCGGGCGGCAGGTTGGGAAGAACCTGGTTGACCGCCGATTCCACCTGCAACATGGCCTGGACCATGTCCAGCCCCCAAGCGAAGTTGACGGAGATGTCCGCGCTGCCCCTGCTGGTGGTGCTACGCACCCGCTTAACGCCGGGGACCGCGCGCACCGCCTCTTCCACCGGCCAGGTGACCTGTATGGCCATGTTTTCTGCGGGCCTATCTCCGGCGTCCAGGCTCACCACCACCCTGGGAAAACTGACCTTGGGGAAAAGGCTAACCGGTAGGCTGAAGGCGCTAACGGCCCCTGCCACGGCAAAAGCGCTGAGCAGGAAAAGGATGGATCGGCGATGCGCGAAGGCCCACTCGGCGAACTTCATCGCATACTCTCTACCGTTACTGCCATGCCGTCGCTCACTTGGCTGTTGCCTACAACAATCACCGGTTGCCCTTCAGCCAAGCTCGCCCCCTCTATCTGTACCTGGCTTGGGTTTTCCAGACCCAACTGCACCAGGCAACGAACCGCGCGTCCGCCCTTGACCGTAAATACTTCATGGCTACCATCCTGCCGGGGCAGAACCGCCGCCGGTGGCACCCACAGACCCTCCTTGGATGCCAAGGTGAGCTGGCCTTTGACATACTCGTTCAGCCACAAGCCCTGTCCCACCTGATTGGGGACCACGTAGACATTGACCAGCCTGGTTTGGGGGTCCACCTGGTGGGTTATCAAGCGCACCCTTCCAGAAACGCCGTGTCCTGAGCCGTCGTCTATGGGCCCCAGCCGTACTGCTTGGCCTATCCGCAGATGACCCACGTTCTCTTTCTCGATACCCAGACGCACCTCCAAATCGTCTCGGTTAATGGTTTCTAGCAAGGGGCCGCCCGCCGGCACCAACTGGCCGGCCTGGATCATCACCCGGGTCACCACTCCAGCGGCTTGGGCGTGGATAAGCCGTGGTTTGCCAGCGCCTTCATGTTCCAGGCTCTTCAGATTCAACTGTGCCGCCTTCAGGCCCTTTTCGGCTTGCAGCACCTGCTGGCGAGTGGCCAAACCCAATTCCATCTGCTGGCGCAGCAGGGCCAACTCCTTTTGGGCGGAACTCAGTTCAGCCCTGGCCAACTCCACTTGCAACAACGCAGGGGGACTGGGAGCCAACTCGAACAAAGACGTACCGGCCTTCACTTCCTGACCGGGGATGGCCAGGACCTTTAGGATGTGCGACTCAAAGGGAAGGCTGAAAATCCTGCTCTTGCCCTTGGCAGCCACGACTGTGCCGTAAACGGTAAGGTGAGAAGCGATCGTACCCCGCCCCATGGGGACCACCTTAACCTGAGCCACCGGTTCCGTTTCACTCATCTGCTCCGGCGAATCGGCGGCTAGAGCCTGGTGCGGTTGGCCTTTGGCAAGCAGGAAACCCAGGCCCATGCTTCCCAAGGTCAGCGACAAAGTTGCCGCTGCCACCAGCACCCAACCTCTCTTGCTCACCGCCCATCTCCTTTCCCCAAATCCGGGAGCCGGGCGGACTGGGAGCGAGCAGCGTCCAAGTCATAGACCCCGCTGGCCAGTTCCAAGGCGATCTTGGTCTCCATGAGCTGCTCCTCAAGGTTGATCACATCCAGTCGCTTTTGGTTGAGGTGCTCCAGGATGCCGTTGTAAACCGCCTGGCCGATTAAATTTTTCTTAAAGGCCTTGCGGTAGCTTTGTTCCAGGGACACCAGGTCTGTCCGCGCTGTGAGGGCCGCGGCCACCTGTTGATTCAGGTTGTGCATTACGCCCAAGAACCCTGCCAAATCAGACCTGGCCTGGGCCACGCGATCTACGTACTCGTCAAACAGCTTCTGGCGCGTGGCCCGTTCCCGGGTGATCTTGGCCTGGTTGCGGTCGAAGATCGGCAAGTCGATGCTGAAGGTGAATCCTGTGGTTACCACATCGCTGGTGTCACCGGCGCGGGTCAGCCCTAAGTTTATGCAGGGAAACTGGTTCATAACCGCGACGTGCACAGCGGCCTCCTGGCTTTCGTATCCGCGCCGCAGGGCCACCAGATCCAGACGCCTTTGCTCCAAGCCCTTCAGCAGCTGGGCCTCAGTGGGTGCCTGCAAGTTTTCTGGCAGCTTGATGCCAGCCTGGAGCTTGGGGTTACTAAAGGCGGGTAGTCCCAATAGACGCAGGAGCTTTACTCGCTCCTGGCTGGCCTGTTTTTGCAGCTCCAGGAGTTTGCTTTGGGCTTGGTCCCGGGCTACGGCTGCGCTTGTCAGGTCGTCAGCGGTCGCAAGGTGATCCTTGGCCGCCCGGCGGATCTCCGCTAGGCGGTGAGACGAGCTCGTATCTAACTGCGTGGCCAGAACGATACGTGCCTCCAAGCTGGCCAGGCTGTAAACCGATTGCTTGGCGGCCATGGCTGTCTGCCATTCTTGCCAAGCCACATCCAAGGCCACCGAATCAAGATGGGCTTGAGCGACCTCCTGGTTGGTCGAGCGCGAGATGAGTTGAAGCGCGTCCCAGGTCAGGCCCAGGCCAAAGGCGGTTGTGGTGCCCTGGGTTTGCCCTCCAGTGGGTACGTCCAGGGAGTATGCCAACTGTGGATTAGGCAAAAGGCCCGCCTGAGTCAGCTGGGCTTGGGCCACTTGGCGGCGGTCGCGCTGAGAGCGCAGGCCGGGATTGAGCAGCACCGCCAGGACGGCGGCCCCATCAGGGGAAAGCCCATCGTTCAAGCTCAGCTTAAGAGTCGGTAGCAAGGGATGCTTGAATTCGCTGGCGCGCACAGTTAGTGCTTCTGCAAGCGGTGGGGTAAGGGCTTCGTCCACCGATGAGCGCGTTAGAGGGCGAGGCTCATAAGTCTGGCAGCCGGCGAGCCCAGCCATCAGCAGGAAAGCAACAATGGCAATTATCGTCTTCATATTGTCTGGCCCTCCTGGTCTGGAGTGCCGGGCAGGCTCAGCACCACCTTGAAACGGCCCTGACCATCGCAGCTGGCCACCAGGTTGCCATGCATGGCTTCGGCCAGCTGGCGCGAAAGCGCAAGACCCAAGCCGGCATGGGCCTGATTCCCGCTTCGCGAGCTGTCGCCGCGCCAAAAGCGCTCGAACACTCGGCCCATATCCTGGGGAGATAGCCGGTTGCCCGTGTTGGTCACGCTGATTTCCACACTTGGCCCGCTCTTGGCGGCGCTCACCCACAGCCGGCCCCCCTGATCAGCGTAATCCGCGGCGTTGGATAGCACATTGCGCAGGATTATGAGCAGGCTGTGGGGATCGGCCAGGGCACTGAGGCCCGGCGACAGCTGCCACTCCACCTTGAGGCCTTGGTGCGCAGCCTGATCCTGCAAGGGAGCCCATACCTGCGCTAGGGCCTCCTCCAACTCAATGGCGCAGGCGCCCCGCGGCGCACCCTGGCCGGCGTCCAGGCGGGCCATGGTGAGCAGGTTGTCCACCATGCCCTGCATCTGCCTGCATATGTCCAGGCATTGGTGCATGTCGGCGATGTATTCCCGGGCTTCCCGGGGCCGCGACAGGCAGACCTCCAGAGTGAAGCCCAAGCCGGCCAGCGGGGTGCGCAGTTCGTGGGCCAGGTTGGCCAACAGGGCCTTTTCCCGCCCGAAGGCAGCTTCCAATCGCTGCAATAGCTGGTTCAGGCGCTCCACCACGGACAGAAGCTCCCGAGGCGCCTGGGGAAGCTCCACACGGTTATTGAGGTTGCCCTCGTCCAAGAGCGCGAGACGCTGGCCCAGAACCTCCAGCGGCCTCAACCCGAAGCCCACCGCCCACCAGGCCCCGCCAGCCGTGACCAGCATTGCCGCCAGGCCCACGGCAATAAGGAGAAGAACCAGGCGTTCCAAGGAAGTCTCGAAACGCCTCAGGTCGCTGGCCAGCAATAGGGTCACTTTTGGTGAGGGACCGGTCGAGGCCCGGGCTGCCTCCCTTCCGGCCCCATCTGCTGGGGGCCTCACGGTCAAAGCCACCATGCGCGCCCGTCGTCCTGAAGCCAGATGGACGAAACTCCAGTGCGGGGCGTCATAAACCTGATCCCGCTGGGCCAGGGACATCCCCGCCAGGCTTGCCGAACGGGCCAGCAGGCCTTGGCCCTCCTGCCAGACCTCGAAAAACTGGCGACTGTGCGGTGGAGCCTGCGCGGGGCCGGAAAGTTGATCTAGCTCAAGGTCTACCTGCCCACCCTTCCACTCGAACATGGAGGTCATGACCTGGGCTTGCTGGATCAGGGCGGTGTCTATTTCTTTTAGCAGGCTGACTCGCACCAAGAAGTAGAGGGCCACGCCAGCGGAAATAAGTACCAATGCGCTGGCCGCCATCACCGAGGCCAACAGGCGCAGGCGCAGGGTAGGACCGGTTTTCAAAATTCGTACTCCCCCAGCCAATAGCCATGCCCTCGCCTGGTGTGGATCAACGGAGGCAGACCGGGCCTGTCGAGCTTTTTACGCAAGTATCCTATGTAAACGTCCACCACGTTGCTCTGGGCCTGCGAGTTGAATTCGTAAAGGCGCTCCCAGATTTCGCTGCGCGTGACCACCTCGCCCGCTCGTAGCGCCAGAAGCTCCAAGAGGGCGTATTCGCGAGAGGTGAGCTGGATGGCATTGCCCCCAAGCTGCACCTTGCGGGTCACTTGGTCGATTTCCAGGTCCCCAACCCTGAGCGATGGGTTTTTGCTTTGATATTTACGCCGGAGCAAGGCGCGGACCCTGGCCAGCAGTTCTTCAAGGGCAAAGGGTTTTATCAGGTAATCATCAGCCCCCATGTCCAACCCCACTACCCGATCATCCACCGTGTCCCGCGCGGTGAGGATCAGGACATGGGTCTGCTGGCCCTCTTGCCGCAAGGAGCGCAAAATCCCCCAGCCGTCAAGGCCGGGAAGCATGAGGTCCAGCACGATCAGATCGTAATCGTTGGATTGGGCGTACCACAGCCCCTCCTTGCCGTCGCCCGTCGAATCCACGGCATAGCCTGCTTCCTCAAGGCCGCGCACGACCGCCTTTCGCAAAGGGGTGTAGTCCTCAATGACCAGCAAGCGCATCTGAATCTCCCTTTAGGGGTGCGGGAGGCCCGGCGTCTTGTCAGGGCCAGGCGCAATGCCGGGCCTCCCGAGGTGGCCGGAGGTGACTTCAGTTGAGCCTAGTCGTCATTCCCCTCCTGATCCTCTTTATGCTGGCGTTCCACCTCGCGCGAGACCACCGTGCCGTTGGCGGCTATTTTCAACTCGATCTGCTGCTTGCCGTCCCTAAACGTGCTCTCATATAACTTGGCGCCGTCGTCGTCCCTTATGAGTGATTTCAAGGGATGCCGGGCAGCCTCCTGCTCGATGACCTTTTGCACGGCGGGCGGCACATCGCTCATCTTAAGACCGGTCGAGTCCTGGTGTTCACTGGCTAGGGCCAGGACAGCCGTACCTCCCAGCGTCATCAGGGCTGTCACGCAAGCGATCACAATCTTCTTCATGGCTACTTCCTTATTAAGGGTAACACCAAACTTGGGAACCAGTTCCCCATGGCTGAGAACAAAAATAATGGGTACTTGATGAGAAGATGATGAGAAGGGCAGGAAAAGGTGGAGCCTTTTCGCACTATGACGTTTCAAAATTGGCCATGCAAGGTTACGTTGAGAGGCCACGATGGAAGTCAAATTCATTCCAAAGGGCTGGTACTCCACACGAAACTGGTCATCGCCTATATGCGCCCCATATCCAGCCTTGCCATCTGCTCTTGTCGGGTGCACACTCGCCCAATCACCTCACGTTGGTTCTAATCTTTGCGGGATAGATTCGAACCACGGCCATCTTGACCTGTTGAATAGGGATTTCGCTAATCCATGCCCGACCGTGAGCACGCAAAGGCCACAGCCGCCAAGCTATCAGTACTCTCCAACGCAGTACTGGTGCTGCTGAAGCTGGCAGTTGGCTTGGCCGCCGGCTCCGTCTCGGTGATCTCCGAAGCCATTCACTCGGCGGTGGACCTACTGGCGGCCGTGATCGCATGGTTCGCAGTCAGGACATCCGGCCGGCCGGCTGACCAGGACCACCATTTTGGCCACGGCAAGGTAGAGAACATCTCAGGGGTGACCGAGGCGCTGCTTATCTTCGCGGCCGCTGGCTGGATTATCTTCGAGGCCTTGCAAAAGCTGAGGGATCAAGGAACCCTTGAGCACACCGGCTGGGGCGTGGCAGTGATGCTACTATCCGCCACCGTCAACATGCTGGTATCGACCCGGCTATTCAAGGTAGGCAAGCAGACTGACTCAGTGGCTCTGCAAGCCGATGCCTGGCATCTGCGCACCGATGTCTATACCTCGATTGGAGTCATGGCGGGCCTGGGGACGATTTGGCTTGGTGGCTTGTTTTATCCGGGCCTGAACCTTAACTGGGTTGATCCCCTGGCCGCAATAGCGGTGTCACTACTCATCATCAAGGCGGCCTATGATCTAACAATTCAATCAGCGCGCGATCTCTTGGACAGCAGCATCTCTATCGAGGAACAGGCCCTGATTCGCGAGCATGCCATCGCCTTCGCTCCGGCGGTGCGTAGCGTTCACCGCCTCCGCACCCGCAAGTCCGGCCCCTATCGCTTTGTGGATTTTCACTTGGCCGTGGACGCTGACATCACCGTACGCCAATCACATGAACTAGCTGAGGCCATAGCCGAGGCTATCGAAAGGCATCATCCCGGAACCGAAGTGAGTATTCATGTGGACCCATGCTTTGAGGCCGCTGCACAAGTCCGGCGTGGTGATCGTGGCCTTTTCGTTCGGCCCAATTTTAGTTTTGTAGGGCCATCGGCCTGACCTGGGGCGTCCTTGGCGGGCGCTTTGGTGTCTCTCACAGAGGCCCTGCCGCCCCCTTTGGGGGCGGTTTCCGCCCTTTGGGCGGACTACTCCATCATCAGGGCCGCCTTTTTGAGGTTGAAGGCCATGGCGTTGAGCATCAATTCCAGCTTGACCTTCAGGGTGCCCAGGTACCTGGCCCGCTGGAAGCCGTAGTCG
>JAJZPI010000125.1 GCA_021811275.1 Deltaproteobacteria bacterium | reverse complement strand
CTTCCGATCTCGGGCCGCGGCCCTGGTCGAGGCCTGTCAGGCGGGAGTGGTGGCCGATCCGGATCGTCCCCAAAAGGCGGCGGAGATCATCGCCCGCTGGCTGCAAGACCCGCCCCCTCCCCTGCCCCCGCCGCCCCGGCTCTTCGACCGCCGCCAGGCCGCCGCCTCCTTCGCCCGCGCTCTGGAGGAAGCCGAGAGGGCCAGGCCATGACGCCTCCTACCCTGGTCTTCTTCCGCAATGACGATGTGGGGGCCCTGGAGCCCGGCCTGACTGAGCTTAGCGGGCTTTTCCTGGAACGCGGCCTGAAGCTTACCCAGGCCGTGGTGCCCGTCGCCCTGACTCCCCAGTGCGCGGCCTGGCTGGGCCAGACGCCGCCGGACCTGGTGGAGTTCATTCAGCACGGCTATGCCCACGCCTGGCACGGGCGCGGCGAATTCGGCGGCCGGCGCGGACTGGACGAGCAGGCGCGGGAGATCGCCGCCGGCCGGGACATCCTGGAGCGCGCGTTTGGGAAGCGCTTCTTTCCGGCCATGGCCTTTCCCTGGCACCTCTACAACCGCCATTCAATCACCGCCTTGACCAAGCTCGATTTCAAGGTCGTCAGCGGCATCTTCGACCCCACGCCTGCTCGCCGCCTGTTCTTCGGGCTGGGCCGCGTCCTGCGGGCCAACCTGCTGCTGGGGCGCAACGTTTCTCACCATGAGCGCCGCCGGCCCGGCTCGGGTCGAGGGCCCGGCTCGGGTCGAGGGCCCGGCGAGGGCCTGCTGGAGCTGTCGGTGTCGTTGGACCCGGTGGCGGCCTACCGGCAGCCAGCCTCGGACTCGCCGCGCAAGGCCCTGGCTGAGTTGCAAGCTGGTTTCCGCTGGTGCCGCAGACGCATGGCCGTGGTGGGGGTGCTCTTGCACCACGCGGTATACTCGGGCGAGAAAGCCCACCTGGATACCCTGGCGGCGTTCCTGGATTGGCTGGCCGGGCAGGAGGGCGTGACCGTAGCCAGCCTGGGCGAGATTCACGCCCGGCTCACGGCCGGAGCGACCCAAGGCTAAACAGGTTCGGCCATGACCATCGCGCTCAGCATACTACCCATTTTTTTCATCATCGCCATTGGCCTGGCGGGCGCCCGCCGGGGTTTCTTTCCCCCCGGCTTCGTCGAACCGGCCAATCGCCTGGCCTACTGGCTGGCCATCCCCGCCCTGATCTTCAAGGCCGTGGCCACCGCTCCCCTGCACGAGGCCTTCCAGCCTCTGCCCGCCCTCATGGCCGTAGCGGCCATCGTCTTGATCTGGCTCCTGGCCCACCCGGCCAGCCGTTTGTTTTTGGGCCGGGCGGAGGGCCCGGAGCCTGCCCGCGCCTCCTGGGTGCACTGCTCCATACACGGCAACCAGGCCTTCCTGGGCCTGGCGGTGATCTTCTACGCCCTGGGCCAGCAGGGACTCAACACCGTGGGTTTGATAGCGGCGGTAATCATCATCTCCCAAAACCTGCTGGCGGTGCTGACTCTGGCCAAGCTGGCCTGCTCCCTGGAAGAGCGCTGCTCGCCCTGGCGCGCGCTGTTCATCAACCCCATCATAATTTCCTCGGCAACCGGCCTGGCCTGGTCGCTGGCCGGACCGCCCCTGCCGGATTTCGTGGTGCGCACCTTGAATATTTTGGGGGGAATGGGACTGCCCTTGGCGCTGCTTATCATCGGGGCCAAGTTGAGCGAGGGCAAGGTGGGCGGCCGTCCGCTCAGCCTGCTCGCGGTGACCCTCATGAAGCTCATGGCGCTGCCCGGGCTGGGGCTTGCCTTGATGCTGCCCTGGCACCTTCCCCAACTGGCCGTGGCGGTGACGGTGATCCTGCTGGCCTCGCCCACGGCCACCATCACCGTGATCATGGCCGGACAGATGGGCGGAGACGCCAAGGTCTCCTCCGAGACGGTGACCCTGACCCACGCCCTCTCGGTCCTAACCTACGGCTTTTGGCTCTGGGTGCTGGTGGGCTAGGGTCCGGCCTACTTGAGATAGCCCTCGGCGCGGTACCAGGCGGCGGTGCGCCGCAGGCCCTCGTCCAGGTCCACCTGGGGGTTGTAACCCAGATCGCGCTTGGCCTTTTGGATTTTGAAGGCCCGATTCTGGCGGTACCAGTCCACCCGGCGGGGGAAGATGGGCGGGGCCACCCGCAGGGGCTTGCAGACCTTCTCGAAGACGTGCCCGGCTATGATCAGGGGCCAGACCGGATAGTGGGGTATATTGACCCGCACCCCCATGGACTGGGCCACCTTGCGCACCAGTTCCTCGATGGAGACGAACTTCTCGTCGGCAATGAGGTAGGCCTCCCCCTCTCCCTTGCCCTCTTCCTGGGCGAGCAGGAAGGCGTCGACCAGGCTGTCGATGTAAAGCGGGTGGTAGAGGGTCTTGCCCGAGCCGAACATGGGGAAGGTGCCCGAGGCGACCCGCTTGTAAATCATAAAGAAACGCTCGGGGTCGCCGGGTCCGTAGATGGCCGCCGGACGCAGGATGCAGGTCTTGAGCCCCTTGCCCTGGTATTCCTTCACTATTGGCTCGGCCAGGTACTTGGTCTGCTGGTAGTAGTCGGCGGCGTTGATGGGCGCGTCCTCGCCCGCCGGCGGATTATCCACGTTGCCGTGCACCCCGCAGGTGGAGCAATAGATAAACTTGCGCACGCCCTGACGCAGGGCCTCCTCCAAGGCCTTGCGCGTGCCTTCCACGTTGACATGGTAGTAGTAGCTATTGGGAACATGCAGCTCTCGGAAGGCAGCGGCCAGGTGGTGAACCACCTCGGCTCCTTGCATGGCACGGCGCAGGACGTCAGGCTCGGTCACCGAGCCGATGATCACCTCCGCGCCCCATTGGCGCAGTTCCTCGGTCTTGAGGCCTTCCTTGTAATCCATGGCCACAACCTGGTGCCCATCGTCCAAAAGCCTTTTGAC
Source organism: Deltaproteobacteria bacterium (assembly GCA_021811275.1). GTDB lineage: Bacteria > Desulfobacterota > Desulfarculia > Desulfarculales > Desulfarculaceae > JACRDC01. Next base: position 8,763 of record JAJZPI010000125.1, on the reverse strand, counting down.
CAGGGCCTTGCCCGTGAAACCGGTGCCGCCAGTGACCAGGATTTTCATATCTCGCTCCCGCTGCGCAGTGCGAAGGGCCGGCCCTTTGGGGCCGACTGATCAAGCATGGTTGGGATCCTAACGCCAGGAGGCGCGCCAACCGGCCTCTATGGCCTAACCCAGAGACAGTAGGGGACTATAATCCCTGGGACCGTAGCCCGCAACCGCCTTTTGGGCCGGCCCTCGCTGGTGGTCAAAAATGAAAATGACCGGCTACGTCCGGTGATGCCTGGTTTTAATTTTCTGGATTAGAAACCGAAAGTGAAGCGCAGGCCCATGACCCATTCGTTACCCGCCTCGGGGCCCAGGCTGGGATTGTCGCCGTGATAGTAGCTGAGTTCAGGCCGCACGCCCACGCGCTGGGTGATCTGATAGGGCATGGCCACAAAGGCGTTCAAGCGTCCCATGCTGTCGTAGCTGGTGGTCTCGGAGGTGCCGCGTACCGCGGCCAAGGCCCCACGAGGCGCTGAGGAGGAAGCGGTTTCACCGGAGGTGGCCGAATAGGAGCGTAGGTAGCCGCCGCCGACCATGACGTTGCCCAGGGCCCCCGCGGGCAGTTTCAAGGCCAGAAATCCGCCCTGGGGATCCTGATCGTCCAGGCGGGCCTCAGCCCCGTCCAAGGGACGCATCGCGCCGGAGGATCCATTCCAGTTGCCCCAACTCTCCCAACGCCCGTCCAGGCCCATGCCGTTGCCCACGATCAGGTTGGGGAACTGGCCCTGCCCCGCGTTGGATGATTCGGCCGCCAGACGGCGGTCGACGTCGAGACTGCCAGAACTGCTCAGGAGGCGGGCGGCCTTGATATCTACGGGTTTGGCATCGGGTTTGGCGTTGAGCTTGGCGGCGTGGTCAGAGCCGGGGACCACGGCCACGATGTCGATGATCGGGGTGGTCTTGCCCCCGCCGGGAGAAGCGGCCTGCGCCCAGGCCTGGGGAACAAGCCCCAAGGCCAGCAGAAGGCAGATGCAGAAAATTTTCAAAAGCCAGCTTCCCACGCACCCCACCAATCGTGCTGCCTTGTCATCCCGACTAGCGGCTGGCACCCAGGCCTTCTCCGCGACCCCAACGCGGAATTCAGCCCGGGTACACGCTCATATTATAAGCAATTGTCTAATTTGCAAAGGCATTTTTTAAGCAGCCGCAAAAAAGTTTCACCCCTTCATCCGTGGGCCTTTCCGTCATTTTTTAGCACATTTAGTTATGCGTTACGCCCTGGGACCGCACAGATTGTGTACGTTCCCTCTTCCACCCGACGGGCTGGCCAAACCGCCCACGATGCTGCTATGTTTCTTGTGATGCCGGACGGCCCTCCGCCCGCTGGTTCTCACTATCATGAGGAACAACATGTCCAGCCACGGCGAACTGTTCTGCGAAATACTTCATCTAATTTCTAGGACGCGACTCGGAACCGTCTTCCTGCTCTCGGCACTGGCCATGGGCCTGGCCAGCGCGAGGCCGGCCGTCGGGGGGGATGAGGCCCCCACGCTTCTGGTCAGCCCGGAGGGCCTGGCTCGGATCGCCGGCCAGAGCTTTCGCTGCAGCCTGGGCTCGGGCGGCGTGCGCCGCGACAAGCGCGAAGGTGATGGCGCCACCCCCGCCGGGGAATTCCCCCTGCGCCAAGCCTTCTACCGGCCGGACCGGCTGGCGGCCCCGCCTGCCACCGGACTACCCCGGCGCCCTTTGCGCCCCGACGACGGCTGGTGCGACGACCCGGCCTCGTCCAGCTACAACCAGCCTGTGAAGCTGCCATTCCCCGCCAGCCACGAACGCCTGTGGCGCGAAGACGGACTCTATGATCTGGTGGTGGTGGTCGGCTACAACGACGACCCACCCGCGCCGGGCCGGGGCAGCGCAATCTTCCTGCATGTGGCCAGCCCCGGCTACGGCCCCACCGCTGGCTGCGTGGGCTTTGCCCGGCCCGACCTGCTGGCCATCCTGCGTTTGCTAAAAACCGGCTCGCGGGTGGTGATTGGCGAAGGCGCCGGGCCTTAGCTGGCCAAAATAGTTAGGAGCCTATTTGTGGGCGCGCGACCACCGCACGGCGTGAATTGTTATCATATTCCCGGCGCTCCGGCCTCTTACCCCTGAACCATCTCATACCAGTATGCGATCATGGCCATCCATGGCTTTGATAACCGATCGGCGGGGCAAAAGCGTGGTTTTGCTCCGCCTGGCGAGCGCTTGCGCGCTTGGTGGGCCATCCCCCGGGGTCCCCAGCCGAATTGTTGGCTGAGGTGAGCCCTGGCACGCATGCCAAAAAGCGTTCAAAGTTATCCTTTGAATGATTATTTGGTATTAGCCCTCAAACAACTCGTTTGAACGCCAATTGCTCTCAACTGCCCATGTTACGGATAACGTCAGCCCGCCCTTGGCGGTGAAAGAAAAAACTTCCCGCCCGGGGGCTGGCCGGTCAGATAGGGTGTCTGACAAATACCCTTTTCGGTGCGCGATTGGCGCTCGGTTTCTTTGCAGGCGAGGTTGAAGGCCGCCAGCAGGTCGCCATTGCTCTGCTTGAGCCCCTTCAGGAGGTTGTAGGTGAAGATGCTGGACTTGAATTCCTGGGATTCCCAGGCCCGCTCCGAACCCAGGCTGGAGGCCAATATCATGGTGATCTTTTCCGGACCGTTGGCGAGCTTGTCCGCTTGCAACGTATGCTCCACCGGCCCTTGGCCCCTCTGCTCACCGGCTAGTTGGCCGCTGTAACAGACGTCGATGATGACCACCCGGCGCTGGGCGGGCAGGCCGTCGAGAAATCGGTCAAGGTCGTCGCGGGTCAGGGCTTGGTCGCGATAAACGATGGGGCCGCCGTTGGCATCCAAGCGACCGGTGGCGCGGGTGTCATAGCTGATAATGCCCACCCTCCTATCGGTGGTGGTGAATCCGTGGGTGGAGAAATAGAGGAGGACCAGGTCCTCCGGCCCAGCCTGAGCGGCCAGCCTCTGGGCCTGACGCACGATAGCGGCACGGGTGGCGCTCTTGTCCAGGAGAACGGTAACGTCCCCGGCCTGGAACCCCCCGCCTTGGGGCGAGGTCAGCCACTTGCGCATGGCCTCAACATCGTTGCGGGAGTAGGTAAGGCTGTTGAAGGTCGAATCCAAAAAGGTACCCACTCCTATCAGGAGGGCCAGCCGACGCCCCCCCTGACCGGCCTGGGCCATGACGGGCGCGACCAGTATGGAAGCGAGGGTGCAGACCGCCACCAGAGCACCCCCTATCCTCCGTAGGCGACAATGGGCGCTCACGGGCCGCTGGCCGTAGTCAAGTTTGAGCACGGAATGCCTCCAGCCTCTGGCGAGCAGGCGAGGACAGGTTTTCATGAGCGCTCAGACACGGGGCCCCACGAAATTCCACTTCCTCCCCACGAACCATGATCATCGCCTTTATGGGCGGGTTTCAATCTCGATCCTTGAACCCGCCTGAAATTTTTTGTTCCCATCCTTAAATATATTAATACCGATTATAATAGTAGCCATGTCTGGTTTTGAACGCTTATTGGTATAACAATCCCCATTTGGGAACCATCCTGTACCCGGTTGACCCCGCCGCTCGGCTGAAGTAGCCTGGACTTGGTGGTGGCGCCAGCCACAACTGATCGGAATCCTGCTGTATTAACCCATGTTGCAGGCGGGTGCGGCGACCAGGGGAAAGGAGTGACTGTGGCGGACAAGCCCAACACTCATCAAGCGTTGCTAGGCGAGTTGACCCGGCTGCGCCGCCGGGTCAAAGAACTCGAGAAAGCTGAGGCCGAGCGGGCCCAGGTGGAGCAGGCCCTCCGCCGGCAGGCCGCCGTGCTCCAGGAACAGGCCGAGTTGCTGGACCTAGCACATGTCACCATCATGGTCCGGGACCTGGATAACCACATCCTGTTTTGGAACCGAGGCGCTGAAGAGATTTACGGCTGGCCGCGACAAGAGGCCCTTGGACAGATCACCCACTCCTTGCTGGAGACTAAATTTCCCAAACCGCTTGCGGAGATCGAAGCCCAACTCCTGCGCGATGGGCGCTGGGAAGGGGAGTTGGTTCACAGCAGAAAGGACGGCACGACCATAGTGGTTTCCAGCCGCTGGGCTCTGAGCTTTGATCAGCAGGGAAACCCGCTGGCTGTTCTGGAGATAAACAACGATATCACTTCCCGCAAAGTGGCCGAGGACGCCTTGCGCCGCACCCTTGGTGAACTGGACCAAAGGGTGCAGGAGCGCACCGCTGAAATGACAGCGGCCAATCTGGCGTTGACCGAGGAAATCGCCGAGCGCGGGCGGGTGGAACAAGCCCTGCGCGTCCGTGAGCAGGAACTACAGGCCAAAACTCAGGAACTAAACGAGGTCAACTCGGCTCTACAAGTGCTGCTAAAGCAACAAGAGCGCTTCCGCATCGACATGGAGGACCAAATCCTGAGCAACGTGCGAACGCTCATCCTTCCCTACCTGGGGGCCCTGCTTACCATGCATCTTTCCCCGGATCAGCGCGCCCAAGCCGAAATCGCCGAATCCAACCTGCGCAACCTAGTGTCCCAGTTCACCCGCCGGCTTTCTGCGGCCAACCTGGGTTTGACCCCCGAGGCATTGCAGATCGCCAACCTTATCCGGGATGGCCGAACCACCAAGGAAATTGCCGAGCTGTTGCGTCTCTCGCCTAGGGGGGTGATCTTTCACCGCCAAAACCTAAGGCGAAAACTGGATCTGAAGTCAAACAAGGTCAATTTGCGCAGTCAGCTCCTGGCCTTGACTTGATCGCAGACAGAGTCGTCCCCTCCCGGCCTGATACATTATTTACCTGTAATTAACCTGTATCATAATTGTAATTTACTAAACCACCGCCTTAGTCCATAAATCACCAATGGATGCCTTGGATCTTAAGGGGTGGTTTTTGCCCGGCATGTCCTTGGCATCTCGGGGTCGCACTGGTGCCTTTTCAGTTAGGTCAGCCCAAAGGCCGATCATGACCTCGGTTAACCAATGATGGTTTAACAAAGTGGAGCTGGGCTCGTAATTTGAGGATAGCGCCTTGCTATTAAACAGGTCTGGAACCGAGCCGCGAATAAATGACCGGAGGCCGATTTTTACCCAACCAGGGATGACGGGATAAAGAGCGTATGAGACAAAAAAATCGCATGGGGTTGGCCATCGTTCTGGCTTCGGTTTTTTTCTTCGCTTCCCCGGCCTCCGCCGATTTCATCGAACAATTCGCCATCGGCGTACGCACCAAGGGCTGGGAGTTGACCGGGGACAAGAACTTCCACGGCAGCATAACTTCTGACACCGTAAGCGAAAAGCAGGAACTCTACCCCACCAACTTCAACATGCTCTTCCTGTTTTGCCCCTACGGCGGCCTCTCGGCGGAGTGGGACCGCTATACGGCGGTGATGGAACAGGACGGCAAGCAGCTTTGGGACACCTTCACCCTGGCGCTCAACGCCCGGCTGCCGGTGGATAACCTGCCCGTGCGCTTCGCGCCCTACGCCTTGGTAGGCGTCACCTACAATGTTCCGCAGTTCGACGAGAACAACTGGTGGCGCTTTGGCTGGAACAGCAAAAAGGATTTCGACGATTTCATGTCCCGCCAGAGCCCGCCCTACAACATGGACACCGGACGCATTCGCAACTTCACCACTGAGCCCTCTTTCGGCTTCACCTACGGCGTGGGCGTGGACGTTTTCCTCACCAAGCACCTGGCCCTCAACCTGGACCTGCGCTGGAACGTGGCCAGCACCGACGTGCACTACACCATCGTCAGCGACGACGGTCAGGACTTGCTGCTGGACAGGAAGTTCTCTTACGACCTGGACACCATGACCTACGGGCTGGGCTTCCGCTGGTATTTCTAAGCGCACTCGGGCAGTTTGCCGCGTCCCTCATCCGCGATCCCATCCTCCGCGGCAGGCGGAGGGACAGCGGCCCCCAGAAAAAAGCGAGCTGGTCTGTACTTATGAATTGCCGGCCCCTTTTCAGCGCTCCTAATTATTATAGTTTAATACTGTAACTATACTGTCAATATATTATAATTTACGCTTATTCCTGGAGGGGGGATGATATATAACATCGTCTTCAATCAAAGCCGGGGGTGGGCTCGAGTGTGACCTGGGAGATCTGACCATTGGGCAGGAAGGGACTCCACGGGAAACCAAGGATGGAACCATGGATGATTTAATGGATAAACGGCGCGCAGTTCCATCCCAAGGCGGTAGGGCGCTGCTTGTGGCTCGGTCATTATCGCCTGACTGCCTAAATTCCCATTGAAAGTACGGCCCATGCGCATCGGGGTCATGCTTCGCCATATCCAGGAGAAGGGAGGTATCGTCACCTACACCAAGAACCTCCTCAAGAGCCTCATCCCCCTGTCCCCTCAGCATGAATTCGCCTTACTGTATAACAATTCAGAATTGCTGGGCACCTATTCCAGATACCCCAACGTGGCCGAGCATGTCTTGTCGGCCAAGAACAAGTTCCTTTGGGATCAATGGGCCGTGCCCCGGGCGGCCAAGGCATTGGGCATCGATGTAATTATCAACCCCAAGTTGAGCATACCGCTCTGGGGCCCCCAGTCCAATATCCTGGTGCTCCGCCCGGAGCAGTTCGTGCACCCCGAGCTGTTCAAGCCCCTGGACAGGCAATATTTCAAAATCTTCATGCCCCTTTACTGCGGAAGGGCCGACCGCATCCTGGTCCCCGCCAGGAAGGCCGCCGAGGATGTGGTTCGCTACATCAGGGGGGCAACGGCGGAGAAAACGGTCTGGGTTCATGAGGGCTGCGGGGACCACTTTTTCCTGCCTCCTCCTTCCGCTGACGAGCTAGAGGCGGTTCGCCGGCGCTACGGTTTGCCCCAGCGCTACGTACTCTTTGTGGGAGGCATCAACCCCCTGAAAAACTTCACGCGGTTGGTCGAGGCATTTGCCCAGGTTCGCCAGCGTCACGACATCCCTCTGGTGGTGGTTGGCTTCAAACGTTGGGCCTTCGAAAAAGACGTCGCCTTCGCCAAAAATCACGAGGTTTCCTCCCACATCCAATTCCCGGGTTATGTGCCGGACGAGGATATGCCCCATATCTACCGCATGGCGACCGTGTTGTTCCTGCCGAGCATTTACGAAGGCTTCGGCATTCCGGTGACCGAGGCCTTCGCCTGCGACTGCCCAGTGGTAACCAGCACCACCGGCAGCAGCCCAGAGGTGGCCGGCGGAGCCGCCCTGTTGGTGGATCCCTTCGACGTTGATGATATGGCCAGAGGTCTGGAACTGGTTCTTAGCAACGAGGGCCTGCGCCAAGAATTGATTGAAAAGGGTCATAGCCGCGCTCCGGAGTTCAGGTTCGAGCGCTGCGCCCGCCAGACCCTACAGGTCATCGAGCAGTTGGCGCCCGGACCAAGGCAAACATCATCCCAGAAGCCCCTAGCCTAGTGGTGATGGCGTCAATGCCCAAGCAATCCACCAAAGGAACCGTAATCAGGATCGGCCTCAGCATTGCGTTGATGGCCATCTACTGCTTCTTTTGGGTGGACCTGTCCTCAACCTGGCGCCATCTGGCGGGTGCCGACTGGAGCTATTTGGGGCTGTTGGCCATTTGGATAACTTTGGACCGCATGCTCATGGCTTACAAATGGCTGCTCTTGGTGCGCTGTCGAGGGGTCGCTTTGTCCTTTTCCAAGTCCCTGTGCTCCTATTACCTGGCAACCTTCGTGGGAACCTTTCTGCCGACCACGGTGGGGGCGGACGCGGTGCGGGTGGGAGCGGTGAGCGGCGTCAAACGCCCCAGCTCGCTGGTGACCGCTTCCATTGTGATGGAGAGGGCGCTGGGTTTCGTGGCCGCCACGGTGGCGGCCATGGCAGCCCTGGCCCTGATGTTTTGGCTGGCCGGCAGGCTGCCTACACGGACTTTCGACATTACCCTGGCCCTCTTGGTGCTAAGCGTGGGAGGGCTTTTTTTGTCCATTTCTGTCTGGGTCGGGCGTCTTCTTCAGAAATTGGTGGAAGCCATCCAACGCAAGGCCGGGCGATGGGCCTGGCTGAACAAGGCCCTTGACTGGAGCGACAAGGTTCTGGGCGCCTATGGCGAATATCGCCGCCACGGGGTCAGCCTTTTCATTTTCCTGTTGCTCTCGCTTCTGGAGCAGACGGCCCCGGTGGTGGGGGTTTGGCTGGCCGCCATGGCCATGCGAATCGATTTAGGCCTCCTGCAAACGGCGGCGGTGGCTCCCCTGGCCCTTCTCTGTTCCCGGGTTCCCCTCTCGGTGGCTGGCTTTGGAGTGATCGAGGGCTTTTACATGATCTTCTTCCCCATGGTGGGAGTCAGCCTGAGCGACTCCTTTCTGCTTGGTCTGATCGGCGATATCTCGGTGATGGTTTCCACTCTCCCCGGTGGGCTTATTTTGGCCCTGAGCGGTTTCAAACTCAGGGACTCCTCTTCTTGAGGCCGACATGAACGGCAATCAAGCGTGAGTTCGCTCGGGTCGATTAACATCGTATGGCAACCAGGCTGGAGAGGTAGAATGACCGCGCCCAAAAAGACGCATCAGGCCGTCACTGGCGAAGGCAGCCCGATGGAGCGCTACCAGAACGTGGTAGTGGGCCATCGTTCCATCTGGGGCCTGGCCTATTTCGAGTGGTGCCAACAGTTGTCCGGCGTCCGGGGCGCTCTCGGATTGAAGCTGCGCTCGATTTTTTGGCCCCGTCTCTTCGGTTCCTGCGGCGACGGCGTGGTCTTCGGGGCCGGGATTGTCTTGCGCCATCCCAAA
>JAJZPI010000124.1 GCA_021811275.1 Deltaproteobacteria bacterium | reverse complement strand
GATGTGCTCCATCAGGGGCTTTTCGCCCACCGGCAGCATGGGCTTGGGCACCGTCTCGGTCATGGGGCGCAGCCGGCTGCCCTGGCCGCCGGCCATGATGACCGCCTGCATCTCGCCGCTGCGGTCCGGTATCAGGTCGGCCATGGTGACCAGGTCGACCACCCGCTCCTGGCCGTCCACCAAGGGTATTTGGCGCACGCTGTGCACGTCCATCAGGCGCAGCAACTCGGCCATCCCGGTGTCCCGGGAGGCTGTCACCGGCTTGGCGTAGGAGGAGCGGGCCTTGGCCCTGATCAACTCCTCGACCGTGCAAGCCAAATCCTTGCCCTCCAAGAGGGCGCGGCGTATATCGCCATCGGTGACGGTGCCCCGCAGCCGGCCCTTGAGGTCCACCACCAGGACGATGCCCTTTTGACCGCTGGTGAGGGCGGCCATGGCGTCGCGGACGGTGGCCTTGGGCCGAATGCACAGGTTGTCCAGCTTACCCTCGCCCATCTTCAAGTCCGCCTTCGCCGGGAGAGCGCCATGCCATCAGGCGCCAAGTTATCAGGCTCCATCCGCCGCCGACGTCATCGCCTGGCAACGCCAAGGCGGCGCTAGGCCTCCAGATCCCAACTTTGCTCGCAGAGCACGTCACCCAGCCCCGTCGTCGCCCGGCCGGTGCCGAAGAAGTCGCCGGGGGCCACATCCAACCGGGCGGCCTCGGGCACCCTGTCCACCTGCACCCCAGCGGCCCTTGCGCTCAGGTCCACCAGGTAGTTCCCGGGGGGCAGGGGTAGCCTGGGCACCCTGCACACCAGCTGGCCGCTAGGCGGCAGGCGCTCGAAGTCCTGGCCCGTGACATGGGTGTAGAAACAGAGGATGCCCTTTTTTAAGTGATTCTTGATCCAGAACCAGGCCGAGACGTGCCTCAGTTCCTCGCCGTTGGTATGGTAGGAGAGCACGAACTCCACCGGCTCTCCGCAGGTGGCGTACTCTAAGGGCTGGCCCTGGCCGTCGCGCAGGGAAAAACCGCTGAAGCGCAGCCGGCCGTCGCCCTCCCGGTCCAGGGCGGCTATGCTGGAGCCTTCGGAGGCCAATTGCAGGCAGCTCTGGGTATATGCCCTTACGACGTCCTCGGTGGGGCCGTCGGCCACCAGCCGGCCGCCGTCCATCCAAAGGGTGCGCTGACACAGGCCCAAAATGGATTCCATGTTGTGGCTGACCAGGAGCACGGTACGGCCCTGGCGGGCCACCGAGTCCATTTTCCCCAGGCACTTTTTTTGAAAGGTAAGGTCGCCCACCGCCAGCACTTCATCGACGATGAGGACTTCCGGCTCCAGATGGGCGGCCACCGCGAAGGCCAAGCGAACGTACATGCCGCTGGAATAGTACTTGACCGGGGTGTCGATGAACTTGGTCACCTCGGCGAAATCCAGGATTTCATCGAACCGCTGGCGTATCTCCTTTTTCTTCATGCCCATGATGGCGCCGTTTAGGAAAACGTTCTCCCGCCCCGTGAGTTCGGGATGAAAGCCGGTGCCCACGGCCAGGAGACAGCCCACGCGCCCGCTGATCTCGGCAAGGCCTTCGGTGGGATCGGTGATGCGCGACAGCACCTTGAGCAGGGTGGTCTTGCCGGCCCCGTTCCGGCCGATGATGCCCACCACTTGGCTGGGGGGGACCTCAAAGGACACGTCCTTGAGCGCCCAGACGGTTTCGGAGGAGCCGGCTTGGGTCAGGCTTCGCCGAAGATAGGTGAAGGGTGAGGCGAGGCCCCGGCCCAAGGCGCGCAGGGTGCCACCTTCCTTGACGGCCGAGGCGCCGATGCGATAACGCTTGCCCAGGTTTTGCACCCGAATGGCTGTTTCGGACATGGCTAAAGCAAATCCACAACGTTGCGCTCACCACGCCGGAACAGGTGCGCGCCCAGAAAGAGTGTTATCAATACCAGACCGGCGGACAAATACAGGCTGACGCCGGGGGCCAGGCCCTTTCCCAAAAGCGACCAGCGAAAGCCCTCTATCACCACCGCCATGGGATTGAGCAGGTATATCTGGCGCCAAGGCTCGGGGACCAGACTGCTGGGATAGACCACCGGCGTGATGTACATGGCCACTTGCAGCAGATGGTCCACCGCGTATCCCACGTCGCGGAACTTGACCGCCGCCGTCGCCAGGCAAAGGCCCAGGGCCAAGGAGGCCATCAGGGCCAGCAGAACGTAGACGGGCAGGAAAACCACCTGCCAACCCGGCAGGTAGCCAAAGTAGAGCATCATGCAAAGGAGGATGAGGAAAGAAAAGCAAAAGTCGAGCAGCCCGGCGCAGGCGGAAGACAGTGGCACCACCAGCCGGGGGAAGTAGACCTTGCTGATGACCCCCATGTTGCTGACCAGGCTGGTGGCCGATTTACTGACCGATACGCTGAACATGGTCCAGGGCAGAAGCGCGCAGTAGTTGAAGAGGGGATAGGGGACGCCGTCGCTGGGCAGCTTGGCCAGCCGCCCGAAGACCACGCTCATAACTACCATGGTGATGAAGGGCTTGAGAACGATCCACAGCGGGCCGAGCGCCATCTGGCGGTAACGCCCCTTGATTTCGCGCCAGACCAAAAAGAAAAGGAGTTCCCGGAACTCCCATACATCCTTCAGGCCAAGGGAGCCCCAGCCTCGGCGAGGTATAATTCGCGTGATTTTAGATGGTTGGTCCATGGAGGTCTCTTCAGGCTGTCCATTTAAAAGGAGAAGCGTTGGCCGCGGCCTCTATATTTTTTCCGTTTCGGTTCCATGCTTCCATAGAACCAGGGAGGGCTTGGCCCGGATGACCGGGGCCAGCCTCTCGTACTCTTCCCTGGTGAGGCAAAGGGTCCGGATCTTGCGCTCGATGAAGGCCTCGGTCTTGGCCACCAGATCCGCTAGCTGCCGCTGGTCGATGGCCCCCACCAACACCAAGTCGATGATACCCGTATCCCGGCCCTCTGCATAGTCATCCACCAGGAGGGCCAGTCTCAGGTCGCCCAGCCTGGCGATAATGTTATCTATGACCTGATCAATTCCGAGCACCTTTTTTACAATTGATATGAGTTCGCTGAACAAGGGATGCTGGTCATTAGCCTGGTAGCGGACTTCGCGGCCGTTTTTGTAGGTCCTGAGCAGCCGGGCGTGGGTGAGGCGATTGAGCTCTTCCCGCACCGTGTTGGTGGATAAGTCAAATTCGCTAGCCAAAGCCCGTAGATAGGTGCTGGACCCGGGGTTGCTGAAAAAACGCAGCAACAACCGGGCCCGAGTGCTGGAGGATATCAGGGGGGCGAGGAGGGTGTCCATATGTCGGAATAGCCTGTCTCTTTTTGAGTTGTATTTGATCGTATTAATAACCAAGCAATTTGTCAAGAAAAAACCGTGGGAGTCCCCCGCGTTGCCTGGCCGAAGCGGGGGACGCGGGCCGGAGGCGAGGCTGTGGGGATGGCCGTCCGAGGCCTGCCGGGGCTTTCCGGCGGTCGGATACTTAGGTTGCATCATTCAAGGCCATCCATGGTGTTGAATGCTTTTCGGCCGGGCCAAAGCGCGGGTTTGCCCGACCTTCCGGATTATTGCGCATACAGCGGGCCATCCCCGGGGTCCCCAGCCAACTTGTTGGCTGAGGTGAGCCTTGGCCCGCATACCAATAAGCGTTCAAAGTTATCCCTTGAAAGCTTATTTGGTGTTAGGCTGCCCTGGAAACGCGGCGTGTTTTCTTCGCCAACCAGAGATAGGGCCGGGGAGAAAAGACCAGCAGGGCCGGCAGCAGGATCAGATCCCGCAGGCGGAAAAGGGTGCCCAGGTTGACCACCACGAAGGCCATGGCCGACCCGATCGCCAGGAACCATATGCCCACTAGGCCCGCGGCGGGCCAACTCCGCCCCATCCCCTTGGCCAAGCCCCAAAGCACCCCGGGCAGGCATGAGTACCAAAGCAGGGTGAGGGCCGTCAGGACCAAGCGTTGCGCCAGCCCGCCAGAGGGGGGGCCTTGCCAGGGCAGAGGGTAGAGGAGCAGGTCGCGCCAACCCGCCGCGGTTAGGCGGAGATAGTCGAGGATATCTTCGGGCGCCGTGAATGCCTCGGCGGAAAGGCTCAACCCGCCGGAGGCGGCATAGTCGCGGCGGCGCTGCAAGATATGCGGAGGATCGCTGCGGCTTTGGGCGAAGGCGGGGTTCCGTTGGGGCCTTTGATTTGGCGCGGGGGCGGGGACGGCTGGGCTGGCTGTGGATTGGACCGCTTGCCCCGGCGAGGAGGCGTGGAAGACCCGCTGGGGAGCCAGGGCCTGGGGCGAGGCGTGGCTTCCCAGCCACAGGCCGGTCAAGATCGAGGCGATGGCTGCCAGCGCCCGGACTCCGACCAACCGCCGCAGGCCTCGTTGCGCGAGCAGGACCATCCAAAGAATTCCGGCCAGGCTCACCACCAGGACCAGCGGGCCAAGCTCCGGACGTAAGGCGGTAAGCAGGTAAAACACCGCCACCAGGCCCAGAGCCAGCCACGGGTCCGACCTGGGGCGGAATGAGCGCGTCCGCATGAGCTCGGCCAAACCCGTCAGCAATCCCATGGCTGTCAAGAAGAACAGGCTTTCCCGCATGAGGGTGGATGAGTAGGCCAGGCTGAAGGGCCATAACGACACCCCCAAGGCCAGGGCCAGGGCCCTGCCGGGGGGTTGACCCAGCCGGATGGTCAGCCGGTGGGCCAGCCAACCCATTCCTCCGAAGGCCAGGCAATTGATCAGCACGCCCCACAGGGGGTGGGGGCCCAGCAGGCGATAGACGCAGCCCAAAAGAAATGGGTAGGTCAGGTGGTCCGGAGTCATATGCAGGCGGATGGCTTCCTGCCCGCCCGCCAGATACTTCAAGACCAGCATCGCTTGCTGATGGTAGGAGTTGGCGTCCGGAGTAGCCAGCCATTGATTGAGCAAGGCCAATGGCTGAACCGGGTCCCGCCCGTAAGCGAGCAGGTAAAGCCCCGCCCCCACACCAAGGCGGATCAGAAAGGCCAGGAAAAGCAGGCAATGGGGATGGGCCGTCCACCCGCACCCGCCGGAAGGCTCAACGTTAAACGCGGACCTCGGCTGGGCCTGGCTGGTGGAATCGGGCAAGGTAGGCATCAATCTTGATGGCTCCTGACGTGGTTGGCGGCCTCGGACAATAATGCCATCATCACCATCGGAAACCAAGGCGTTAAGCTTGTCGCATAATGCCGCCCTGGCGCAGGCTTGACTGGAAGGCGGGGCGAGCATACCATGAGCCATGCTCCAATGTTCACTAGTGAGGGCATATTCTTACCTTTGGCCTTGGACGCTGGCCTGGGTACTGCTCGTCGCCCTTTGCCTGGCGGTCCAGTCGCCGGCCCCGCCCCTACTCAAGGCGGTTGCGAACGATGATCTCGCCTGGGCGCGGGAGGCGGCCCGGGCCGACCCCGGCCAGCTCGCGGCGGGCTACCAGGGCCGGACCGCCCTGCACCTGGCCGCCGTGCAGGACTTGGCCGACATCGCCAAGTGGCTGATCGAGGCGGGGGCGGATGTTAACGCCGCCGACGCCGAGGGCGACACCCCCTTGCACCTGGCGGTTTTCACGGGCCACGATAAGGTGGCTCGCCTATTGTTGGCCAACGGGGCGCTGGTCAACGCCAAAAACAAGCGAGGCCAGACGCCCTTGCACGTGGGGGCCTGGGTGGGCATGAACCACGCCACCCTCCTGAACGTGCTGATCCGAGGGGGCGATCCCTTGCTGTCCGATAGCCGCGGCCTGGGTTTTCTGGAGATCGTTGGCCAACGCCGTCCGCACCTGTATCAGGCTTATTTGGGGCTACAGCAGGAAGCCCCGCCAGGCACGGTCCTGCCGACGCTGCCCTCGCCGCCGCGCTGACCGCCATCGCAAGTGAGTTGATTCAACTTGAGCCCATTGAACATGGAAAAGCCGATCCCCCTCATCCTTCATGTCGGCTATCCCAGGACGGCCACCACGCTCTTGCAGACCGCCTTGCAAAAGCATAATCCCGGAATCAAGTTCTGGGGGCGCCTGGTCGAGGGCCGCGATGCCGATAGGTGGCGGCCGAAGGAGCTGTTTTCGATTTGGGAATGGGTGCGGCTGGGCAAAGGCGGAGTCGATGTGGACAAGGCAAGGGTTCTGGTTGGTTCCCTATTGGAGCAAGCCCGAGAGGAGGGCATGGTTTCCGCAGTCATATCCGACGAGACCATGAGCAAACCGCATAGGGTGGACTGGCATGCGGAAATGGTCGCGCGCCTGAGAAGCGTCTTCCCCGATGCCGAAATCCTGCTGACCTTGCGGAACCAAATTGATGCCCTCAGTTCGATGTACGGATTATATATCAGCCGCAGCCTGGGAAGCGACCTGCCCGCCTTGACGTTCAGCCAGTGGTTTTTTCAGGGCGCCGGCAGCTCCTACGTCCCCATTGCAGATCGCTTTGACTATGCGGCCATGTACAGGCCGTTGCTGGAGGCATTTGGGAAAGAAAAGATTCATGTTCTTCTTTTTGAGGAATTTAAGCGGGATTATAACTCCTACCTCACCGGGCTGGCCAAGGCCTTGCATTGTCTGTCATTCACTATGCAGAATGACATGATAGTCAACTCCTCGCCTGATTTGAGAAATGACCCCAGATTCAAACGGAAGCTGTGTTCGGGAACGCTTGCCAAGATGTATGATAATAGATTGCTTAAACCTATTCACGATATCCTAGATAAACTTTGTTTGTCCGACAATAGAATCGAATGGAGCCAATATGCCCAGGATGATGAAAGTAAGCGGGTAATCGCTCATATGTTCTTTGAGTCCAATGACAAGTTTGGCCGGATGTCCGGCATAGACCTGGCGGCCGCCGGCTACCCGACTTTGACTTCTCTGCGAGATAAATATATTTATTACCGCCAATAATTACGGTTTGCCGCGCGGCTTGCCGCGCAATGAGGATTGAATGGGCGGCCCCATCCGCCCGCCCCCGTCTTATGCAAACAACCCGCGTCTTGCCAGGGCGGCCCGGTCCGCAAGGGTGGCCGGCAAGGCCCGGCCGTCCACCTCCGCAACAGGCATCGCGCCCATCAGCGAGCCCAGCACCCACACCGTCTCGGCCCGCCACAAATCCTCCGGCCGGGCCGGGCGCTTGAGGACTGGCTGGCCCATGTCCGCCAGCAGGGCGCTCACCAGGTTTATGGTTACCCCCGGCAGCAGGAAGGGGCTCTCAGGAGTCCACCATTGGCCGTCGCTCCTGACCAGGAGGCTGCCGGCGGAGGTCTCGCAAAGCTCGCCGCCCGGTCCCAGGATCACCGCCTCGTGGCAGCCGGCCTCCAGGGCCCTCTGGCGGGCCAGCAAATGGTAGAGGTAGTTCAGGGTTTTGTGGCCGGCCAAGGGCGGGGCGTGGCCCTCCCGGCAGACCGTCAGCCGCCAGCCAGACGCGTATTCCGCCTGGCTGGGCGGCTGGTAGGGCTCGGCCAGAGCCATGAAGGTGGGGCGGACGGCCTGGGGCAACCCCGGGCCGGGGGCCGGGCCTCGCGTGAGCAGCAGCTTGATCCGGGCCGGGCCCCGGAGCAGACTATTTCTTTCCAGCAGCCCGGCGATGATCTCGGGCCAGTCAGGGCCGCCAGCCTGGCCCAGGCCGCCAGCCTGGCCCAGGTCCGGGGGCAGGTTCAGGGCCCGTGCCGAGGCGGTCAGGCGCTGGAGGTGCTCTCGCAGGTGAAGGGGACGGCCATCTTGGGCGCGCAGGGTGGTGAAGATGCCGTCGCCGAAGAGCAGGCCCCGGTCCAGGGGGGATATGCCGGCCCGGGAAAGCGGGAGATAGCTCCCGTTGAGCCAAAGCACCATTTCGCCGCTGGGCATGGTTTCCCCCGGGGTTCTACATGGTGTAGTGCAGCACGATGGCGAAGATGCTGTCGGCCACGATGATTAGGAACATGGAGGAAACCACCGCCGAGGTAGTGGCCGTGCCCACGGCCTCGGCACCGCCGCGCACCTTGAACCCGCGCTGGCAGCCGATGCCGGCGATAAGAACCGCGAAGACTGCGGCCTTGAGGCTGCCGGTGAGGATATCGGCGGCGTAGAGGGTCTTGATGGTCTGCTGCACGTAGGCCTGGACCGTGAAGCCCATGCCCACCACGCCGACGGTCAGCCCGCCCAGGATGGCCACCAAGTCGGCGAAGATGGTCAGCAGCGGCACCGTGAACAGGGCCGCCATCACCTTGGGCAGGGCCAGGAAGACGAGGGGGTCGTAGCCCATGACCAGCAGGGCGTCCACCTCCTCATTGACCTTCATGGTGCCGATCTCGGCGGCGAAGGCTGAGCCCGAACGGCCGGCTACTATGATGGCGGTCATGATGGGCCCCAGCTCCTTGACCATGGCCACGGCCACCAAGTTGGCCACGTAGATGTTGGCCCCGAAGGGTTGGAGCTGCAGGGAGGACATGAAGGCCATGATGAGCCCCAACAGAAAACTGATGAGCCCCACTATGGGCAGGCCGTCCACGCCGACCTTTTCCATGTAGATGAGCACTTCGGTCCAGCGCAGGAGCCGGGGATGGCGCGATACCCGGCCCAGGGCGGCCAGGAAGTCGCCCAGGAAGCTCACCACCTGGTAGAAATCCTCCTTGAGGGCCAGCCCCAGTTCGCCGGCCTGCTCCACCAGGCTCCCATGGCGGGTGGGGGCGATGAGGGGGGGCTTTTCCAGCTCGCGGGGGTCGATAAGGCCTTTGATGCCCTGGCCGGCGGGGCTCAGGTTCAAAAAGGCCAGGGGCACTCCCCGCCCGGCGGCCGCGCGTTCCAGGTTGGTGAGCGCCAGGCCGCCGGCGCTGTCCAGGTAATCGACGGCCTTCAAGTCCACGCGCAGGCCGGCGGGGCGGTAGCGCTCCCAGAGGGCGGCGAACACCGTGTCCAGCTTGTCCAGATCACCGAGCACTAGTCGCCCGGCCAGGCTCACGGTGATATCGCCGCCTGGCTCGCCTTGGACCTCCATGGTGAACTGGGCCGCCGCATGGCGGTGGGACGGCGCGGCGTTGAGACGGCTCTTGGGAGCGGGTATGGATTTAGCTTTCACGGAGGCGGACTCCCTCGGGGCGGCGGGATGATCCCTGATCGGCCCTGGCCCTTATTTAACAGAACCGGCGGGCGTTTGTGAAGCCAAGAGATATCTTGACAGCCGCCCCGCCTGGCGTGCAGTATGAGATACGGCGAGCGCTCGCGGAGGGAACGAGCGTGCGCTTGAGATGACCGGAAGCCTTGCCCCGCACCCTTGAGCCCAAGGGTATCCGGCTCGTTCGATGCCTGCCCAAATTGTCATCCATCCGCGCGGCCACTTGGCCGTAAGGGCAGTTTGCGCGCCGATGGCGTCGGAGCGCACCCTTGCCTGGGAAGAAGCGAACAACCCGCGAGCCGGCGGCCGATGTGAGAAACCTCAAGCCCAAAACCGAGCCCCCCCTGAGCGGGGACGCCGTGGATATCACCTTGCCCTTGCGGGTGGTGGACATCCCCCCCGACGATTTCGAGCGCGCGGTCAAGGACGTGGTGCCCCTGCCTCTGCCTCTAGTGCAGGCCGGCCGCCCCCTGCCCATGGATCTCTTCCTGCCCCGGATCAAGGGGGAGGGGGGCGGCGTGGAAATGGTCCGCTTCCTGGCCGCGGGCCGCGCTCCAACTCAACGCATGCTCAAGCTGGTGCGCGAAGCCGGCCTGGACACCTTCTACTGCCACCGCACCCAGCTCGACAACCTTATCGACTTCATGGGCCAGGAAACCTCTCGCCGCCTGGCCGACCACGCCACGCCGCCGCAGATAAAAGCCAAGCTGCTCTACGACCAGGCCTCATTGATCGTGGAGCAGGCCATGACCGAGGTGCGCCTGGGCCCCAACCTGGAGCATGGCCGCCAGTACGTGGAGTCGGTGGCCGAGTACGTGCAAAGCTCGCCCCAGGCCCTGGAGAGCCTAGCCGAGATGCTGGTGATGGACTACTCCCTCTACACCCACTCGGTCAACGTCTGCCTGCTCTCCACCGCTTTCGCCGCCTTCCAGGGCATGCCCGGCAACCAAGTGCACGATCTGGGCGTGGGGGCGCTCTATCACGACATCGGAAAGCGCGGCATACCCGAGGGCATCCTCAAGAAGCCCGGTCCGCTCAACGACGAAGAGTGGAAGGTCATGCGCGATCACCCCCGGGAGGGCTTCGAGCTGCTCAGGCCCCACGCGGCTTTTCCACCCGAGGGTCTGCGCGTGGTCTTCTTGCATCACGAGAACCTGGACGGCAGCGGTTATCCCTTCGGGCTTACCGCCGGGCAGTTGCAACAAAACGAGCGCATCGTCCGCCTGGTGGACGTCTACGACGCCATCACCTCGGTGCGGGTTTACAAGACGGCCCAGCACGCCTTTGAGGGCATCCAGATCATGCGCGAGGAGCTGGAGAGTAAAATTTCCATGGACATGCTCAAGAGGTTCGTGGAGTTCCTGGGCCTGCTCTCGCCCCGTCCCGGCCGCCTGGGCCGCGAGACCAACCAGCCCCGCCGCCAGGCGGCCCGTTCCCTGTCCCTGCCCGGCGGCACAAGCCAGGGCGACACTTAGGACCCCCGCCACCACGACGGACCCTGCAAAAAGCGCCGGGGCTGGTTCACACCCGCCCCGGCGCCGTAGCGTGCTATCGGCTCCCGATCCGCGATCAATCCCGGCCTGCGGGCAAGAGGGCTCTGCTCCGCGACCGCTCTCGGCCCACGGGTTGGGAGCGCGGGGCCGATCCCCGTCCGCCCCCCACCAGGTTGAGCAAGGTGGCCACCATCTCGTTCAAGGCCTCGGCCTGGGAGGCCATCTCCTCGGCCGCCGAGGCGGACTCCTCGGCGCCGCTGGCGTTTTGCTGGGTAACCCGCTCCATCTCGTCGGCGCCGCGGTTGATCTGCTCGATGCCCTGGGCCTGCTCGGAAGAGGCCGAGGCGATGTCGCCGACTAGGTGGGCGACCTTCTGGGCGCTGACTTGCACCTGGTCGAAGGCCTCGTCGGTGGTTTGCACCAACTGGGAGCCCTGGTGGATGTTCTCCAGGTTCTGCTGGATGATGCCGGCGGTGCTCTTGGCCGCCTCGGCGGCGCGCATGGCCAGGTTGCGCACCTCCTCGGCCACCACCGCAAACCCCGCCCCGGCCTCGCCGGCCCGGGCCGCCTCCACGGCGGCGTTAAGTGCCAACAGGTTGGTCTGGAAGGATATCTCGTCGATGGTCTTGATGATCTTGGCGGTCTGGTCGCTGGCGGCGGTGATGCGCTCCATGGCCGCGCGCAAATCCTTCATGGAGGAGGTGGCCTGGGTGACCACCTGTTGGGATTGGTCCATGAGGTTTTTGGCCTCGCGGGCGTTTTCGGCGTTGGTCTTGGTCATGGAGGAGACCTCCTCCAAAGAGGCGCAGGTCTGCTCCAGGGCCGAAGCCTGCTCGGCCGAGCCCTGGGCCAGGTGTTGGCTGGCCGAGGCCACCTGGGTGGCGGCGGCGGCCACCGAGTCGGCCCCCTCTTTCATCTGCCCGGATAGGGCGTTCAGGAGCCGGGCGATGCCGCGGACCAGGAGCCAGGCCAAGACCAATCCGGCCAGGATGGCCACCAGGCCCACCACAGCCACGTTTACCTTAAGGGCCTCGGCCTTTTGCAGCATGGCCTCGTCGGTGACCTGGTTACGGCGGGCCTCGGCGCGGATCTGCTTGAGTTCGGCCTGTACCTCGGTGAGGGCGGGGATGGTGGAACCGGCGAAGGCCTTGGCCGCGGCGGCGCGGTCGCCGGACTGGAGGTCCTTGGCGATGGTCTCGGCCGAGGAATGCAGCTTGCGGTGGGGTTCTTCGATACTCTTGAGCTGGGAGGCCAGGGAGGGCAGGCGTTTTTGCAC
>JAJZPI010000123.1 GCA_021811275.1 Deltaproteobacteria bacterium | reverse complement strand
GCCCTAGAGTTTTCTTTTGATGTTGTTTTTGATGTAGTCGACGATGGCGGTGGTGGCGGTTCCGGGTCCGAAGACGTCGGCGATGCCGGCGTTCTTGAGTCCGGCCACGTCCTCCTCGGGGATGATGCCGCCGCCCAGGACCAGCACGTCGTCCAGGCCCTTTTCCCTGACCAGCTCCATCACCCGCGGGAAGAGGTAGTCGTGGGCGCCGGAGAGCACGGAGAGGGCGATCACGTCGGCGTCCTCCTGCATGGCCGCCGCCACGATCTGCTCCGGCGTTTGTCTGAGGCCGGTGTAGATCACCTCCATGCCCGCGTCGCGCAGGGCCGCCGCTATCACCTTGATGCCCCGGTCGTGGCCGTCCAGACCGGGCTTGGCCGCCAACACTCTGATCTTGCGCATCTGGCCCTCCTATATGGTCCGGGGGGCGCGGTACTCGCCGTAGACCCCGCGTAGAGTGTCGCAGATCTCCCCCAGGGTGGCGTAGGCGCGCACGCAGCCCAGGAAGTGCGGCATCAGGTTTTCGCCGTCCTGGGCCGCCTTCTTGAGCCCGGCCAGGCCGGAAGCCACCGCGGCGTTGTCGCGCTCGGCCCGCAGCCTCGCCAGGGCCGCGCACTGCTCGTCGCGCACCTTGGGGTCGACCCTGAGCAGGTTGCCCTTGAACTGCTCCTGGCTGGTGAACTTGTTCACCCCCACCACCACCCGCTCGCCGGTCTCCACCGCCTTCTGGTAGGCGTAGGCCGCCTCCTGGATCTCCTTCTGCACGAAGCCCCGTTCGATGGCCTCCGGCGCCCCGCCCATCTCGTCGATCTGCTTGATGTAGGCCAGGGCCTGCTCCTCGATCTGGTCGGTGAGCTTCTCCACGTAGTAGGAGCCGGCCAGCGGGTCCACGGTGTCGGTCACCCCGGTCTCGTAGGCGATCACCTGCTGGGTGCGCAGGGCCGTGGTCACCGCCTCGGTGGTGGGCAGCGATAGCGCCTCGTCCATGCTGTTGGTGTGCAGGCTCTGGGTGCCGCCCAACACGGCGCTCATGGCCTGGTAGGCCACCCGCATCACGTTGTTGATGGGCTGCTGGGCGGTCAGAGAGCAACCGGCGGTCTGGGTGTGGAAACGCACCATCAGGCTCTTGGGGTCCTTGGCCCCGAAACGCTCCCTGATCAGCTTGGCCCACAGCCGCCGCGCCGCCCGGTACTTGGCCACCTCCTCCAAAAAGTCCGAATGGGCGTTGAAGAAGAAGGACAGGCGCGGCCCGAACACGTCCACGTCCAGCCCCGCCTCCACCGCCGCCTTCACGTAGGCCAGGCCGTTGGCCAGGGTGAAGGCCACCTCCTGCACCGCCGTGGACCCCGCCTCCCGGATGTGGTAGCCGCTGATGGAAATCGTGTTCCACTGCGGCACTTCCTTGGCGCAGTAGGCGAAGATGTTGGTGATGATGCCCATGGAGGGCTTGGGCGGATAGATGTAGGTCCCCCGGCTGGAGTACTCCTTCAAAATGTCGTTCTGGATCGTCCCCCGCAGCTTGTCCGGCGTCACCCCCTGCCTCTCGGCCACCGCGATGTACATGGCCAGCAATATCCCCGCCGGGGCGTTGATGGTCATGGAGGTGGAAACCTTGTCCAGGGGAATCTGGTCGAAGAGGATCTCCATGTCCCGCAAGGAGCTGATGGACACCCCCACCTTGCCCACCTCGCCCCGGGCCATCTCGTGATCCGCGTCGTAACCGATCTGGGTCGGCAGGTCGAAGGCCACCGACAGCCCCGTCTGGCCCGCCTGCAAAAGGTAGCGGTAGCGCTGGTTCGATTCCTTGGCGCTGGCGAATCCCGCGTACTGGCGCATGGTCCAAAACTGGCCCCGGTACATGGTCGGCTGCACGCCCCGGGTGTAGGGGTAGCGGCCGGGGAAGCCCAGCTTCTCCACATACTCGGCCCCCCCCTCCGCCGGCAGATACAGCCGCTGAACCGGCAGACCGCTGATGGTGGCAAAAGACGCCTTGCGCTCGGAACGCTTGGCCAGCGTCTTGTCCACCGCCGCCTGCCAGGATTTAAGCTCGCCCTCGTAAGCTTCGCTCATGACTAGACTCTCCTCCCCTATCACCGCCCCGGACTCACAGGGGGATGTTGCCGTGACGGCGCACCGGCCGCCAGGTCCGCTTGTTCTTCAAGGCCGTCAGGGCCCGGATCACCTTGGCCCGGGTGTCGCGGGGACGGATGATCTCGTCGATGTAGCCCAGCTCCGCCGCCTTGTAGGGGCTGGCCACCTTGGCCCGGTACTGGGCCACCAGCTCCTGGTAGGCCTGAGCCTTGTCCGAGGCCTGGTCGATCTCCTTGCGGAAGACGATGTTCACCGCCCCCTCCGGGCCCATCACCGCGATCTCCGCCGTGGGATAGGCGAAGTTCACGTCCGCCCCGTGGTGCTTGGACCCCATCACGTCGTAGGCCCCGCCGTACGCCTTGCGCGTGATCACCGTGATCAAGGGCACCGTCGCCTCGCAGTAGGCGTAGATCACCTTGCTGCCGTGGGTGATGATCCCCCCGTACTCCTGCTGCACGCCCGGCAGGAAACCGGGCACGTCCACGAAGGTTATCACCGGAATGTTGAAGGCGTCGCAGAAACGCACGAACCGGCTGCACTTGCGGCTGGCGTCGATGTCCAGGCTCCCCGCCAAAAACATCGGGTTGTTGGCCACAATGCCCACCACCATCCCCCCCAGACGCGCGAAAGCCGTGATCATGTTCTTGGCGAACTGCTTGGCCACCTCGAAAAAACTGTCCTTGTCCACCACCGTCTTGATCAGCTTCTTCATGTCGTAGGGAGACTTGTAGTTGTCGGGGATGAACTCGTCCAACTCCGGGTTGCGCCGCTCCGCGCTGTCGGCCGAAAGCTTCTCAGGGGCCTTCTCCTCCCAGTTCTGGGGCAGGTACGAAAGCAGCTTGCGCACGTCGGCCAGGCACTGCTGGTCCGTCTTGGCGATGAATTGCGCCACCCCGCTCTTGCTGTTGTGGACCTTCGCCCCGCCCACCGTCTCGCTCGTCACCTCCTCGCCGGTCACCGTCTTGATCACCTGCGGTCCCGTGATGTGCATGTAGCTCGTCTGGTCCACCATGAAGATGAAGTCCGTGATCGCGGGAGAATACACCGCCCCTCCCGCGCAGGGGCCCATGATCGCGCTGATCTGCGGCACCACGCCCGATGCCAGCACGTTGCGCCGGAATATCTCCCCGTAGGAACCAAGACTGATCACCCCCTCCTGGATCCGTGCCCCACCGGAGTCGTTCAAACCGATGATAGGAGCGCCCGCCTTCACCGCCAGGTCCATCACCTTGCACACCTTCTCGCCAAACGGACCAGAAAGCGACCCCCCGAACACCGTGAAGTCCTGGCTGAACACGAACACCGGACGGCCGTCCACCTTGCCGTGGCCCGTCACCACCCCGTCACCGGGTATCTTCTGCCTGTCCATACCGAAGTCCGCGCAACGGTGAACCACGAAACGGTCGAACTCCTCGAAGGTGTCCTCGTCCATCAACGACACGATCCGCTCCCGAGCCGTCATCTTGCCCTTGGCGTGCTGAGCCTCGATCCGCTTGGCGCCGCCACCAAGGCTCGCCTCCGACTCCCGGCGCTCAAGCTCCGCCAACTTCTCCTGCGTCGTCGTGGGTACGCTCATACTTTGTTCTCCTTTGGGCGGACTAGGTGCCGACTGAGTTTAGGGAAGCAAAACGGGCAGGGGCAAAAAACAACCGCAGGCCCTAGCTCCCGGCGAACCGGAGATCCGAACCTGCGGCTTTAGACATGGGCCGAATGGCCGCACGGATTACTTCAAGGTGATGATCACCTGTTCGGCCTCGACGGTCTGGCCGGCGGCCACCTTGACCTCGGCCACGGTGCCGTCCTCCTCGGCCACGATGGGCATCTCCATCTTCATGGCCTCCAGCACCGCCACCTCGTCGTCCTCCGCCACCGTGTCGCCCACGTTAACTGAGACCTTGATGATTTTTCCGCCCATGGGTGCCTTGATATCCGCCAAAGTTGTCCTCCTCTTAAGCCGCGGGCAGGCGAACGCCTCCGCGGAATTCGCTCTGTGAAACACCACTCCTGAAAGTTAGAGCAGGATAGACCGGGCCTCCACCGGTGTCAAGAGGCAAAGCCCCCTTGCACAACCCCGCTACTCCTCGCCCCCTTCCTCGGCCTCCATCTTGGCCAAATCCTCGAAACGTATGTCCGCGCCAAGGATGCCCACGATCTGGTCTTCGTTGTTGCGGATGGGTCCGCTCACGGTTATGCACAGGGCTCCGGTGATGCGGCTGGTGTAGAAGTCGCTCACGTAGACCTTGCCGTCCTTCATGGGCTCCACGAACCACTCGCGGTCGCTGAAGTCCTGGTCCAGGCTGGCCCGGCCATACTTGGCCCGGTCAGTGATGTGGGTGATATTGCGGGTGATCTTGTAGCCCTGGTCGTTGATGACGTAGAGGAACTGCATGAAGGGGTTCTTTTCCAGGAAATCCTCCAGCACGGGCTCCATGAGGGCCGGGGCGCCGGTCTTGAACTCGGGCCGGCTGATAAGGTCGTTGCCCAGGGAGATGGCCAGCTTGCGCGCCCGGTCCTTCAGGCGGTCGAACTCGCTGAGGAAGAGCTGGGGCAGGTGCTTGCGGGCCACGATTTCCAACTCCTGGCTGCCGATGGTGGTGAGCCGGCCCTCGTCGTACTGGTCCTTGACCCACTTGTAGATCTTCTGCACCCCGGGGTGGCGCTTGTCCACCTTGCGGTCCTCGGCCAGTTTCAGACGCTGGTTGACCCAGTGGGCGATGCCCGAGGCCCCCGACTTGTCGGTGATGGCGATGGCGTAGGGCCTGTTCAGCACCTTCTCGGTGTCGAAGATGTTGTAAATCTCCGGGTTCTTGATCAACCCGTCGGCGTGGATGCCGGCGCTGGTGGAGTTGAAGTCCCGGCCCACCAGGGGCATGTTGGGGGGGATGCGGTGGCCGATCTCCTTCTCGAAATACTCGGCGATCTCGGTGATGATCTTGGTGTCCAGGCCGTCGTCCTTGCCTCGCAAGGCGATGTACTCTATCACCAGGGCCTCGATGGGGGTGTTGCCCGTGCGCTCGCCGAAGCCCAGCAGGGTGCCGTTGACCCCCCCGCAGCCGTAGAGCCAGGCCGTGGTGGCGTTGATGACCACCTTGTGAAAATCGTTGTGGCCGTGCCACTCCAGGAGCTTGCCCGGGCAGCCGGCGTCGTCGATCATGGCCCGCACCAGCTTGGAGACGCTCCTGGGCAGCGCCGCCCCGGGATAGGTCACGCCGTAGCCCATGGTGTCGCAAAGCCGCATCTTGATGGGCACGCCCGATTCCTCGCGCAGCTTGCTGATCTCCAGGGCGAAGGGCACCACGAAGCCGTAGATGTCGGCCCGGGTCAGGTCCTCCAGGTGGCAGCGCGGCACCACGCCCATGGCCAGGGCGTCCTTGATCACGCCCAGGTAGCGGTCCAGGCAGGTCCGCCGGTCCAGCCCCAGCTTGAAGAAGATGTGATAGTCGCTGACCGAGGTGAGGATGCCCGTCTCGCGCAGGCCCATCTCCTTGACCGCCTTCAATTCCTCCTTGCTGGCGCGCACCCAGCCGGTGATCTCGGGGAAGGGGTGGCCCAGGGCCAGGCACTTCTCCACCGCCTCGCGGTCGCGCTTGCTGTAGAGAAAGAACTCGCTCTGGCGGATGATGCCCTTGGGGCCGGAGAGCCGGTGCATCATGTCGTAAAGGGCGACGATCTGCTCGACCTTGTAGGGCGGGCGGGCCTGCTGGCCGTCGCGGAAGGTGGTGTCGGTGATCACCATCTCGTCGGCCGGGTCCAGCGGGAGCATCTTGTGGTCGAAATCGATGCGGCAGACCTCGGTGTATGGGAACACGTCCCTCAAAAGTTGGGGCTCGCTGGTCTCCACCAGACTGGTGAACTGGGGCTGGTGAATATGGTCCAGCAGTCTCTTGCGGGCGTTCCACTTGGCCATGGTCTTAATCCCCTGCGATGGTGGCTTGTTTCAGGTCAATAACCAGCCTGCGGCACAACGGGCCAGGCTGGCCGGGGGTTGGACGAAAACAGGGAGGCGCGCCGGTGGCTTGCCGGGGGGTGGTCCCGGACTCTCGCGCTGGGTTGATCGGCAGGCGGCTTCCGCCCTGGAAACAATCTAAGATTACCAGGCCCAAGCAACCAGGCAACCCGCCGCGCAAAAACTAAGGGAGGGACGTCCCTGAAGGACGTCCCTCCCTTAAGTTCGGCGATTCTAGCGGGGCCTCGCGGCCTCGCCGGAAGACGACGTTCGGGCTACTTGGGCGGGCAGTACCGCTTGGCGCCCTTGGGAACCACGTACTTCGGGAACTTGTTGGCCTGGGCCCGGCAAGCAGCCTTCTGGGCGTCGGTCAGGTCGCGCGGAATGGTCAACACGGTGCCGACCTTCAGCTTGTTGGGATTCTTGATCTTGGCCTTGTTGGCGTTGTAGATGCAGGGCCACAGCAGCGCATCCTGGTAGATTTGCGGCTTGGCGGAGATGCTCCACAGGTCGTCACACTTCTCCACCGTGTAGGTGGTGGGCAGAGCCGGGGCCTTGGGGGCCTCGGTCACCGGAGCGGGCGCGCCCTGCCATTTCTTGGGCGGGGGCGGCGGAGCAACCTGGGGCTGCTCATCAGTGCC
Source organism: Deltaproteobacteria bacterium (assembly GCA_021811275.1). Classification (GTDB taxonomy): domain Bacteria; phylum Desulfobacterota; class Desulfarculia; order Desulfarculales; family Desulfarculaceae; genus JACRDC01. The sequence continues at coordinate 5,174 of JAJZPI010000123.1, read as the reverse complement.
GCACACGGCCGCGCAGCCGCTCAGCATGGCCAGCGCCACGATGGCCACGATCCAAGGAAACACCTTAACCAGCTTCCTCATTTAAAAAACCCTCCTTCCCATGTTTTCCCTAACCGCCACCCTAAGGGATATCTTAGGGTTCAGCTTCCAAACGCCAGCCTCAAAAAAACTCAACAAAAACAGTGCGACGGCCATACCAAATAGGTTTACCGCGCACGAGCCATTTTAGGCACGGTTTTTTGCACCTGTCAACAGCTTAGCGGGCGAAAAGTAAAGAATTTAGCTGACCCTTTCAACCCTCAGTCCCAATTCCAAAAGCTGGCCCGGGTCGACCAATCCGGGGGCCTCGGTGAGCAGACAGGCGCCCTTTTGGGTCTTGGGGAAGGCGATTACCTCTCGGATCGAGGGCTCCCCGGCCAGAATGGCCACCAGGCGATCGAAGCCCAGGGCCAGGCCGCCGTGGGGCGGCGCGCCGAAGGTCAGGGCCTCGAGCAGGAAGCCGAACTTGTTTTGGGCCTCCTCGCGGGTGATCTTCAATGTATCAAAGAGCTTGGCCTGGAGGTCCTGGCGGTGGATGCGGATGCTGCCGCCCCCGATCTCGCTGCCGTTGAGCACGATGTCATAGGCCCGGGCGCGGGTCTTCAAGGGCTCGCTGTCCAAAAGGTCCACGTCCTCGGGCTTGGGCGCGGTGAAGGGGTGGTGCATGGCGACAAACCGCTTGGCCTCCAGGTCGTAGTCAAGTAGGGGGAAGTCCGTAACCCAGCAGAAGGTAAGCGGTTTATCCTTGGTGAGCTCGAAGCGCCGGGCCAGCTCCAACCGGAGCCGCCCCAGGGACTCCCAGACCACCCGGGGGGCGTCAGCCCCGAAGAAGAGGATGTCGCCCTCGGCCGCGCCCAGGCGCTCATTGATGCGCCCCTGGTGGCCGGCGCTGAAGAACTTGGCGATGGGCGATTGCCATTCCATCCCCTCTTTGATCTTCACCCAAGCCAGGCCCTTGGCCCCGTAGCCCGCCACGAAGGAGGTCAGGTCATCGAGGTCCTTGCGCGAAAGCCCGGCCATGCCCTTGCCGTTGATGGCCTTGACCATGAGCCCCTTGGCCACCGCCTCGCGGAAGAGCTTGAACTCGGCGTCGCCCACCAGGTCGGCCACCTCGGTCAGCTCCAGCCCGAAGCGCAGGTCCGGGGCGTCCAGGCCGAAGCGGTTCATGGCCTGGGCCCAGGTCAGGCGCGGCACGGGCAGGGTCATCTCCTTGCCGGCCGAGGCCACGATGGCCTGGACCAGCCCCTCGGTGAGCCCCATCACGTCTTCCTCGTCGACGAAGCTCATCTCCAGGTCCACCTGGGTGAACTCGGGCTGGCGGTCGGCGCGCAGGTCCTCGTCGCGGAAGCAACGCGCGACCTGGTAGTAGCGCTCGACCCCCCCCACCATGAGCAGTTGCTTGAAAAGCTGGGGCGATTGGGGCAGGGCGTAGAAGGAGCCCCGGGCCAGACGGCTGGGCACCAGGAAGTCGCGGGCGCCCTCCGGGGTGGAGCGGGTGAGCATGGGGGTCTCCACCTCAAGGAAGCCCTGCGCGTTCAGATAGCCGCGCGCAGCTTGGGTGCAGCGGTGCCTTAGCAGCAGGTTTGCGAAGACCTCGGGCCGCCTGATGTCCAAGTAGCGGTAGCGCAGGCGGGTGTTCTCGTTGACGAGGGTCCACTCCTCCAGCATGAAGGGCGGGGTCTTGCTGGGATTCAGGATCTCGAAGTCCTCCACGAAGACCTCGATTCTCCCGGTGGCGATCTTCTCGTTGTCCTGGCCCTCGGGCCGGCGGCGCACCAAGCCCCTTAGGGCCAGGCAGTACTCGGAACGTATCTGGTGGGCGACCTCGTGGCCTCCCCCGGTGTGCTCGGGGTTGAAGACCACCTGGGTCAGCCCCGCGCGGTCGCGCAGATCGATGAAGATCAGACCGCCGTGGTCGCGGCGGCGCATGGCCCAGCCCATGAGCACCACCTGCTTGCCCTCATCGGCCAGGGTCAGCTCCCCGCAGGTGTGGGTGCGCTTCAGTTCGGTGATGAATTTTTCGGCCATGTAACGCCTTCTTCCTGCCGTAGGCCCTGGAGACAGCCGGAAAACAACGAGGGCGTAAGTAATGGGCAAGGGCCCTATTGTCTACCGGTTTCCGTGGGGGCGGGGTTTATCCCCGCCCGTCTTGCCAGTCGCTGAAGCGGGCGGGGATAAACCCCCGTCCTTACATTAAGAGCGCATCAGAGGCCTCAGGGAATCAAAAAAGGCCTCCCATAGTGTGTCTTCCATCCCGGCGTCGGCCTGGGCCTGGTCAAAATTCATGAAAAAGTGGCCCAGCCCGCCCATCTCGATTTCCACTTGGTGGCCGTCAGCCATGCTCTTGACCTGGGCCTTGTCCTTCTGGAGTTCTTCGTCGCCCAGGAAGACCACCAGCCGCGCCCCGTCCTTGTTGGCCTTTCTGAGCTGGGCCTTCAGGCTCTTGTCCTCGCTGGTCATCTCGGTCCAGTACCCGGCCTGGCGCAGCTTTTGGGCCATCAGGAAGGCCAGCGCGCGCGGTTGGTCGCCGGTGGCCGCGAAGAACAGGCCCGGCCCGTCCTGCCACTCCGGTTTGTCTTCGATAAGCAGGGCCAAACGCTCCAGGCCGGCCCCGAAGCCGATGCCGCCCTGGGCCGGGCCGCCCAGCTGCTCCACCAGGCCGTCGTAGCGGCCGCCCCCGGCCACCGCGTTCTGGGCGCCCAGGTCGCCGGTCACGGCCTCGAAGGTGGTGCGCACGTAGTAGTCCAGGCCGCGCACCAGCCAGGGGTTGATCTGGAAACTGACGTTGGCCAAGCTTAGAAAGCTTTGGACGCCGCGAAAATGATCCCTACAGCCCTCGCAGATGTGATCGAGAATCTTCGGCGCGCCTTCCACCGCCTTCTTGCAGCCCTCGCTCTTGCAGTCCAGCACGCGCAGGGGGTTGGTGGAGAGCCGCCGCCGGCAGTCCTCGCAAAGCATCTCCCGCTTGCCGGCCAAGAAGGCGATCAGGGCCTCGCGGAAGGCGGGGCGGCAATCCGGGCAGCCCAGGCTGTTGAGCATGAGCGTGACCTTGGCCAGGCCCAGCCTCCCCAGCAGGTGGGCCAGCATGACCATTAGTTCGGCGTCGGTCTGGGGGCCCTGGTCGTCGAGCACCTCAACGTCCAGCTGGTGGAACTGGCGCAGGCGGCCCTTCTGGGGTCGCTCGTGGCGGAACATGGGGCCGATGGTGTAAAGTTTGTGCGGCCCGGGGCTGGCGTAGAGCTTGTGCTCGATATAGGCCCGGAGCACCCCGGCGGTGGCCTCGGGCCTTAGGGTCAGCGACTCGCCACTGCGGTCGGCGAAGGTGTACATTTCCTTCTCGACGATGTCCGTGGCCTCGCCGATGGAGCGGGCGAACAGCTCGGTCTTCTCCAGCGCCGGCACCCGGATCTCCTGGAAGCCGAAGGCGGCGAAGACCTCCCGGGCGGCGGTTTCGATGAACTGCCACTTGCGCACCTCGGGGGCGAAAACGTCCTTCATGCCCCTGACCGCCTGGATCGCCACGCCGTCCTCCCTCGCTGCTTCTGGATTAGTCGCCGAATTCACGATATATACCCGTGTGAACAGGGGGCGTCAAGGACAGCCGCGTACAGCCCGCGTCCGGCCCGGCCCGCCGGGGCTTAGACTTGGCGACCAGGGAGGAAGGACCATTCCAAGCGCAACCCGTAGCGAACCTACGCGTCCGACCGAACCGGTGCGCCGGCTGGCCCTGGTCTTTCCCCCGGCCATGCCCCCTACTGGTCCGCCCCTGGGCCTGGCCGCCCTGGCCGCCCGTGTCCGAGCCACCCAGCCTCATGTGGAAGTCCGCTGCTTCGACCTCAACCTGGCCTACTACCAGCAAGCCCTGGCCTGGCTGGCCGACGGCCGCCTGCGTCTGGCCTTCAAGGGCCTCAACCAGGCCGCCACCGCCGAGCGGGTGGCCAAGGCCCTGCACACCCTCACCACATCCGGCCCGGCCTTTCACGACCCCGCCCGCTACGACCAGGCGGCCGCCGACTACCTGCGCCTGGGCGACCTGTTGGGCCCGGTCATGAGCGCCCAGGCCCGCCGGGCCGCCGCGGGCCTGGGGCTGGACCCCATGATCGAGCGCTTTATGGCCGAGCTGCTGAGGCCGCTGATGAACTTCGCGCCCCAGACAGTGGGCCTGAGCGCGCTGTTCTCCCAGCAGCTGCCCTTCGCCCTGGGCCTGGCCCGGCGGCTCAAGGACCAGGGCCTGCCCACCGACATCTCCACAATTTTGGGCGGGGCCACGCTCTCGGTCATGCCCCGGCCCGAGCGCTTGCTGGAGAACCCCCTGGGCGCGGGCCTGGACTACCTGATCGTGGGCGAGGGCGAGGCCGGGCTCGATGCCTGGCTGGCTGGCGCTTTGCCCGAAGCGGTGCCGGGCCTGGTCTGGCGCGAGGGCCAAGGCGCGCGCTCGACGCCGCCGGGCATGGTGGAGGACCTGGCCGCCCTGCCCGTGCCGGACTTCAGCGGCCTGGAACCGGCGGCCCACCACAGCCCCGCCCCGGTCATCCCCTACCTGGGGGCGCGGGGCTGCTTCTGGCGGCGTTGCGCCTTCTGCACCCACCGCCAGACCTACCTGCGCTACCGCGAGGAGCCCGCGGAGTTGACCGCCGCCCGCCTGGTCGGGTTGGCCCGCCTTCACGGCGCGCGCCACTTCGCCCTGGTGGACGAGATGATCCACCCCCAGCGTCTGGCCGCCCTGAGCCGGGAACTTTTGCGACTGGGCGCGGGCCAGGACAGGGTGGATCTGGCCTGGTCGGCCTACGCCCGGCCCGAGCGGGGCTTTACGCCCGAGATTTTGGACCTGGCCGCCCGCGCCGGCTGCCGGCTCCTGATGTGGGGCCTGGAGTCGGCCAGCCAGCGGGTGCTGGACCTAATGGGCAAGGGCACCCGCATCGGCGAAGTCAGCGCCGCGCTGCGCCGCGCCCGCGAGGCGGGCATCGCCAACCTTGCCTTCGTCATGTTCGGCTTTCCCGGCGAGACCCTGGCCGAGGCTCGGGAGACCTTGGCCTTCCTGGAGACCCATACCGGCGTGCTGGCCGCGGTGAGCAAAAGCCGGTTCCTGCTACTGGACGGAGCCCCCATGCTGGCCGAGCCCGCCCGCTTCGGGC
>JAJZPI010000122.1 GCA_021811275.1 Deltaproteobacteria bacterium | reverse complement strand
GAGCCCCACCTTGGCGATCTCGGCCTCCAGGACCTTTTTCACCTCCGCCGAGCCGGCCGCCTGACAGCCGGTGCCTCCGCAGATGAGCATGTGCTGACGGAATCTCTTCATGGTCGGGGCCCCCTTAGCGTGACTGGAGCCAGCCCGCGCGGGCTGGCGAGGGTTCATAACCGGCGCGCGGTGCGGCCGCCGGAGGTTTCAGCCTGGTTGGCTTGGCCGCCGGACCCGCCGCCCGCGGGCTAGGGCTTCTCCAGGGGCGTTTCCGCGCCCTTGGCCAGAACCCACTGGCTTTGCACCTCGCCCTCCAGGGCGTGGCGGTGGAATATCTGGCGCATCTTGGCGTCATCGACGTAGGAGTACTTGATGGGCTCCTCGTTGATCTTTTCCACCGTGACCAGGGGCTCGGCGCTGCAAAGGCCCATGCAGCCGCTGGTGGTGATTATGATGTCCTTGCGCCCGCTCTTCTCCAATTCGTCCATGACGGCGTTCAAGACCGTGCGCGCGCCGCTGGCTATGCCGCAAGTGCCCATATGCACTGTGATTTTGATGTTGGCCCCACCCTCGCGCAGGCTGGTGGACGCCGTTACTTGTTCCTTGATCTTGGCGAGGTCGCCGATCTTGAGCTTGGCCATTTGGTCCTCCACGAACATCGCCCCCAAGGGGGCCAATTTGCTCGGGGGCGAGTCTAGCAAGATATGCGATGGAAGTCTATGCCTTTCATACCCTCGCCGGATGATGGCGAGCCTGGCGTCCGGCCTTTGCCGAGGCCTGGTTTGCCAGGGTCAAACTCCTGTGCTAGCCTGTCAAAAAGCAAATTAGCCGAGACCTGCCACGCCTTTAGCCTGGGATGCGCGCATGCCTCAACCCCTGCTCAGCGATCTCATCGTAATTTTCGCGCTCTGCGCCCTGGCGGTGTGGCTGGGCCAACGGCTGCGCCAGCCGGCCGTCGTGGGTTTCCTCCTGGCGGGGCTCTTGGCCGGCCCGCACGGCTTGGGCCTGGTCAAGGACCTGGACGCCGTGGAGGCCGCCGCCGAGTTGGGGGTGGTGCTCCTGATGTTCACCATCGGCATGGAGTTCTCCTTCCGCAACCTGCTCCAGATCAAGCGGTCGCTGTTCTGGGGGGGCTCGGTGCAGGTTGGGCTGACCGTGCTGGCGGGGCTGGGCGCGGGCTGGCTGGCCGGGCGCGGATTGGGGCAGGGGCTGTTCTGGGGATGCCTGGCCGCGCTGAGCAGCACCGCCATCGTGCTCAAGCTCTGGCAGGAGCGGGCCGCCCTGGACAGCCCGCCCGGCCGGGTCTCCCTGGCCATTCTCATATTCCAGGACCTGGTGGTCATCCCCATGATGCTGGCCGTGCCGCTCCTGGCCGGCCAGGGGTTAGAGGCCGGGGGCGCGGCGGCCGGACAGGGCGGGTGGTGGCTGGCCGCCAAGGGCGCGGGCGTGATGGTCCTGCTGGCGGCGGGGGCCAAATGGCTGGTGCCCTGGGCTCTGGACCAGGTGGCCGCCACCCGCAACAGCGAACTCTTCCTGGTGGCCATGGTGCTGTTGTGCCTGGCCGTGGCCGGGCTGACCTCCTGGGCCGGGCTCTCCCTGGCCCTGGGGGCGTTCCTGGCCGGGCTGATAATCTCCGAATCGCCCTACAGCCACCAGGCCCTGGGCAGTATCCTGCCCCTGCGCGACATCTTCACCAGTCTGTTTTTCGTCTCCGTGGGCATGCTCCTGGACCTTAGGGTCGTAGGGCAGCAGCCCGTGGCCCTGGGCTTGGCCACCCTGGGGGTGGTGGCGGCCAAGGCCCTGGCCGCCGGGGCGGCGGTGCTGGCCTTGGGCCTGCCCCTGCGGGTGGCGGTGCCGGCCGCCCTGGGCCTGGCCCAGGTGGGAGAATTCTCCTTCATCCTGGCCGAGCAGGGCCGGGCCCACGGCCTGTTGGGGCCGGCCGAGCACCAGTGGTTCCTGGTGGTCTCGGTGCTGTCGATGTGCGTCACGCCTCCGCTCCTGGGCCTGGGCGCGCGACTGGGCGCGCGATTGGGTGAGCGCAAGGGCTTGGGGCGAGCCGAGGCGGAACCGGAGGACGGGAGCAGCGCCCAGGGTGTACTGGTGGTGGGTTTCGGCATCAACGGCCAGAACGTGGCCCGGGCTTGCCAGGCCGCGGGCATACCCTACCTGGTGCTGGAAATGAATCCCGAGACCGTGCGCCGGCAAAGGGAGCTGGGCGAAGCCATTGTATATGGCGACGCCATGCGGCCGGCCGTGCTGGAGCACTTCGGCGCGCGCAAGGCCCGGGTGCTGGTGGTGACCATGGCCGACCCGGTGGCCACCCGCAGCATCGTGGCCTCGGCCCGGGCCCTGAACCCTGACCTCTACGTGATCGTGCGCACTCGCTTTGCGCAGGAGATAGCTCAGCTGCGCGCCCTGGGGGCCGACGAGGTCATCGTGGAAGAGTACGAGACCGCCCTGGAGATATTCACCCGGGTGCTGCGGCGATTCTGGGTGCCCAGGGAGGAGATGGCCCGCCTGGTGGAGGAGTTGCGCTCAGAGGGCTACGAGATGCTCAGGGGAGTGACGCCGGCGGATAAGGCCTCCGTCTGCGACATCCGCTGCTACCTGGGCGACGCCGAGTTGGAGACTATCACGGTGCGTTCCGGCGCGGCCCTGGAAGGACGCACCATCGCCGAGATGGAGTTGCGCGGGCGCCACGGGGTAACCGTGCTGGCCCTGCGGCGCGGCGGCGAGGTGCTCTCCAACCCCGAGGCCTCCACCAGGCTGGCCGCCGGAGACCTGGCCGTGGTAATGGGTCCGGCGTCCAGAATCGCGGCCGTGGCGGCCTTGTTCCGTGACGCCCGGGAAACGCCCTGACTACGGCTGGCCTTCCCCCTCGCCACCCCACCCATGCCTAAGCTGGCGCCCCGTTTATGCCGAGGCGGGCGGTCGGGCCTTTCATTCCGGGGTTCCTTCCTTCAGCGGGGCGGCTGGCTCGGACCGCCGCGCAGGTAGACCGACCAGTAGGCCAGGCCCACCAGCACCGTGCCGCCTATGACGTTGCCGATGGTCACGGGCAGCAGGTTGTCCAGGAAGAAGGACGGCCAGGTGAGCGCGGGATAGTCGGCGGCGGTTCGGCCGGCCAGGGCCCAGAACCTTGGTCCGGCCCAGTCCTTGATCATCAGCCCGATGGGGATGAAGTACATGTTGGCCACGCTGTGCTCGAAGCCGCAGGCCACGAAGGCGGTAATGGGAAAAACTATGGACATGATCTTGTCGGTGACGCTGCGCGCTCCGTAGCATAGCCACACCGCCAGGCAGACCAGGGCGTTGCACATCACGCCCAGGGCTACGGCCTGAGTGAAGTCCAGCGAGCACTTGGCCTGGGCCGTGGCCAGGGCATGGACTCCCACCGCCCCGCCGGCGAAGCCATACTGGCCGGTGAGAAACATGATCAGGGCCGTGGCCAGGGCCCCGCCCAGGTTGCCCAGGTATACCACGGCCCAACTCTTGAGCAGCCGGGCCAGGGAGACCCGGCCGTGGGCCCAGGCCATGACGATCAGGGTATTGCCGGTGAAGAGTTCGGCCCCGCCCACCACCACCAGGATGAGCCCCAGGGAAAAGACCAGACCGCCCAGCAGGCGGCTCACGCCATAGGGCATGGCCGCCGCCCCGGTGGTGACCGTGGTGGCGAAGATGGCCCCCAGGGATATGAAGGCCCCGGCCAGCACGGCCAGGGAGAACATCTTGATGCCGGGCAGGCCCGCCTTGGCCTCCCCCACCTGCTCGGCCTTGTGGGCCATTTCCGGCGGCAGCAAGGCGTCCACGCCCAGCAGTGCCTCATTGTGGTTGCCGTCGGCGGGGTCGGCCATGGTTTTCCCTTCCCAGCAACGTTTACAGCGGGCAGGGGAGGGCCCGGCCTCCCCAAGTTCAGGGCAGACGGCGCACCAGGATGCGGCAGTCGGCCACCGCGCAGCCCTGTCCCTCAGGATAGGCGATAAGGGGGTTGATATCCAACTCCGCTATCTCGGGATTCTCCTCCAGCATCTGGGACAGGCGCAGCACGCAGTCCTTGATGGCGGCCAGGTCGACGGGCGGATTGCCCCGCACGCCCTTGAGCACCTCGAACGACCTGATGCCCCGGATCATGTTTTCGGCGCTGGATTCCCACATGGGGGCCAGGCGGAAGGTCACGTCCTTGAGGACCTCCACCAGAGTTCCCCCCAGGCCGAACATAACGATGGGGCCGAAGCGGGGGTCGCGGTTGGCCCCCAGGATCACCTCCACCCCCCGGGCGGCCATCTGCATCACGTTCACCCCCACGATTCTGGCCGAGGGATCGTAGCGCTTGGCGCCGAGCAGCACCTGGGCGTAGGCGGCATGGGCCTCGTCGAGGTTCTTGATGCCCACCCGGACACCATCGGCCTCGGACTTGTGCACGATCTGGGGCGAGACGATCTTCATCACCAGGGGATAACCCACGTAATCGGCGGCAACTTCTATCTGGTCCGGGTCGCTCACCAGCCGGCTCTTGAGCAAGGGGAAACCGTAGCAGCCGAGCAGCCGGGAAGCCTCGTTCTCGGGCATGAAGTAGCTCTCGGCCTGTTCCAGGGCCTCCACTATCAGGTCATGGGCCGCCGAGCAGTCGGCCTTGACCGGCCTGAGCCAGCGCGGCCGGGGGGCCAGCCTCTCGCCGAAGCGCACCATGGCCGCCAGCGAGCGCACCGCCGCCTCGGGGAAGAGAAAGTTGGGTATGCCCTGCTCTTGCAGGTGGGCCACCCCGGCGCTGACGTCGACGATGCCCATGAAGGAGCAGAGCACCGGCTTGTCCAGCCCCCTGGCCACCCGCGGCACGATCTGGGCGGTTTCCAGCACGTCGGTCATGGCTTGGGGGGTGAGGATGACTACCGCCCCGTCCACGCCCTCGTCGGCCAGCACGTCGCGCATGGCCGCCTCGTAGCGCTGGTGGGTGGCGTCTCCGATCACGTCCACAGGATTGTGGATGTTGGCCGTGGGGGGCAGGTGCTCCCGGAGCTTCTCCTTGGTACGCCCGGAGAACTCGGCCAGCTTGAGACCATGGCGGATGGCGGCGTCGGTGGCCATGATGCCGGGGCCGCCAGCGTTGGTGATGATGGCCACGCGGTTGCCCCTGGGCATGGGCTGGCTGGCGAATGCCTGGGCGTAGTGGAACAGTTCGGTGACGCCCTCCACGCGCTGGATGCCGCTTTGCAGGAAGATGGCGTCGTAGGCCGCGTCGGAGCCGGCCAGGGAGCCAGTGTGGGAGTTGGCGGCCTTGGCGCCTTCGGCGCTAACCCCGCTCTTGATGGCCAGCATGGGCTTCTTGGCGTCCCAGGCGATCTCGCGGGCGGTCTCGATGAAGCGTCGGCCGTCGCTGATGTCTTCCAGGTACATGAGGATAACCTGGGTGTCGGGATCGTCCTTGAGATAGCCCAAGAGGTCGATCTCGGTCACGTCCGCCTTGTTGCCGAAGCTGATGAACTTGGAGAAGCCGATGTTGCGGCCGGCGGCCACGTCCAGCACCGAGGTGCACAGGGCCCCGGATTGGGAGAGGAAGGCTATGCGTCCCGGCTTGGGCGAGCGCACCGCGAAGCTGGCGTTCATGCGCACGGCGGGGTTGGTGTTGATGACCCCCAGGCAGTTGGGGCCCACCAGCGGCATGCCTGCCTCATGAGCGGCCTGGCGCAGCCGGTTCTCTCTCTCCAAGCCCGGCCCTCCCACCTCCTTGAAGCCGGCGGTGATGACCACCGCGCCCTTGACGCCCTTGACCGCCGCTTGCTCCATGGTTTCAAGGACCGCCTCGGGCGGGACGACCATTACCGCCAGGTCCACCTCGTCGGGCACCTCCAGCAGGCTGGGATATGACTTGACCCCATGCACGGAGCGGGCCTTGGGGTTGACCGGGAAGAGCACGCCCTGGAAGCCTCCCTGGATGAGGTTGCTGAACACGGCCCGGCCCACGCTGCCCGGACGGTTGGTGGCCCCCACCACGGCGATGGATTCGGGATTCAGTATGGGATGCAGGTTCTTGTACATGCGCGACTCCAGCTTGTACGTAATCTCGCCTTCCAGGCGCATGGCCCTTACTTGACAGTTTAGGCATCGATATCAGGAAGAAAATGACCTCAATGCCTCATTGACGGGCCGGGGCCGCCCCAAATTGCGGGCGGGAGCCAACCCCAGGCGCGGCTGAGGGCAAGACCCCAAACGGCAAGAAGGGCGTGGGATGGCGGTTCGGGCGGGACAGGCTGGCCTGGCGGGCCTTAGAGCAGACGCGCCCGGTCCGAGCCCATCTGGGACAGGGCCTCACGGGTCTGCCGGCGCAGGAGGGCGATGACCGAGGGGTCGGCCAGGGCCTTTGGCCCCAGCTCTTGGCGCAGCTCGCGGGTGTCGAGTTCGAACTCGTCTTCGCCCACCTGGTGGCGGTAGCGGAATTCCACCCCCTCCCGGGTGAGGATGAGCCCGAAGAGGGTGGCGGGCCAATCGCCCAGGGGCGGGCGGTCCAGGTGGCTAAGCTGGAACCACACGCGGACGGTGGTGCCCTGGCCGGGGTTGCTTTCCACGACGAGGCCGCCTCCCCAGTTGCAGGCGTTGGCCAGCATGAGGCTCAGGCCCAGGCCCACCCGGCGGGTGTCGCGGGTGGTGACGAAGGGGTCGGTGACCTGGGCCAGGAACTCCGGCTCCATGCCCCGGCCATTGTCGCTCACGGTTATGCGCATCTGGTCGGCGGCCAGATCCTCCTCGATCTCCACCCCGATCAGGCCGGCCCCGGCCATGAGCGAATTCTCCACGATGTCCATGAGGTGCAGGGAGATGTCTTCCACGTCCTACTCCCTTCGGCCCAGGCCGGCCACGCCGCGTCCCTCCTGGCCCTGCACGGCCAGGGCCAGCTCGGCGAAGGAGGCGCTTTCCAGGTTCAGTTCGTTCCAGACCCGGCCCACGTCGTCCAGGGCATGGGCGTCGGAGTCGGTGAGAAGGGGCAGCTCGCGGCCCAGGAGAAGCTCGCGGCCCTTTTCCGGGGCGCAGCGCCAGGATATCTCCACCGCGTCCAGATCCAGTTCCGGGGGAATCATGCCCAACTGGCCGATGAGGCTGTAGGCCGGCCTGTCCACGTGGCAGGCGACCGCCAGGCCGCCGAGGCCGTGAATGCGCCTGACCACCATTTGCACCGGCAGGTCGGTGGCCCCGATCAGGAGCCTGGGGTTGAATTCCTCCACCTCGTCGTCGGCGTTGGCCACAATCTGCTGGCCGAATACGTCGGGGTTGTTGGGGCCGCCCTGCAGATGGCCGTAGACCATGGCCTGCATGGTCAGCGCCGAGGCCAGATCGCCGAAGATGGCCAGCAGGTGGGCCTCCTCGGCGGTGGTCACCTCCAGGCCGGGCAGCACCAGCGGGGCCTTGGCTCCCAGCCGGCGGGCGGCCTCCAGGGCGGGGGCCACATTCTCGGCGCTGTTGTGGTCGGTTATGGCGATGATGTCCAGGCCCAACTCGGCCGCCCTGCCCACCACCGAGGCGGGGGTGACGTCATAGCCGCCGCAGGGGGAAAGGCAGGTGTGCAGGTGCAGGTCGGCCTTGTGGACGCGCACGGGCAAAGGGCCTTTGGCTCGGGCCGGCCTAGAGGCCCAGGGCGTGGAGCTTGCCGGCCAGCTCGAAGGCGTGCTCCTCGCTGACCAGTATGGGCAGCCCTTCCGCCTCGGCCTTGTCGCGGGTGTCGTCGGCCGGCTGGCGGCCTCCCAGGAGGAGCACCGCCGCCAGCTCCTTGAGCACCGCCACCGCCACCACGTTCTGGTGGGTTTGGATGGTCATCCAGAGCATGCCCGGTTTGGCGCCGGCCATGACATCGGAGAGCAGGTCGGAGATGTAGGCGCCCTGGGCCGGGCGCTCGAGGCCCTTGGCGCCTGCGGCCACGGTCAGGCCGAGGTGTTCGGCGATGTCCTTGACGGTCATGGGCGACCTCCCGCTGCGGGCCCACTGGGCCCGGTGTCTTTCGGTGATGAAGGGGCAATCCGATTCCGGGGCATGGCCCAGCACCACGTCCACGGCGAAGGTCTGGCAATCCGGCGAGCCGCAGGCCCCGCACTCTCCGCCGGGCAGGATGGCCAGCAGGGCCTGGACGCGCTTCATCTTGGCGATGGCCTGGGCCTTGTCCTCGTCCAGCGGCGGCAGCGGCTTGGCGGCCAGCGCTCCCTTCCATTCAAAAACCCCCTCGTCCAGCATGCCCCGTATCTTGGCCCGGTTGACCCGGGAAAGGGTGCCGTAGCGGCGGATATGGTGCAGGGTCACGCTCTTGGCCCGGTAGCGGTTCTCCACGGTCAGCGGCCCGCCCAGGCAGCCGTCCGGGCACATCAGGGCCTCCACGAAGCTCAGGTCGTTCAGGCGGCCCGCCTCGAGCATCTCCAGGATTCGCACGACCTCCTCGAAGCCGGCCACGGCCATGGTGTGCCCCACGTCCACGCCCTGGGCCTGGCCTCCGCTCATGCCCCAGGCGATGCCCGCGCCCGAGCACTTCTGCAGGGTGGCGTCCTCCTTGAGACCCTTCAGGGCGTGCAGTAGCGGGCCGTAGACCTGGCGGAAGCTTATCACCCCGTCGACATGGGGCTGGTCCAGGGCTATGGGGTCCTCGGCGCTGACCATCTTGGCCGCGCAGGGAGCGATGTGGAAGACGCCCACTTCTTCCGGAGTCCAACCGTGGCGCTTGGAAAGCAGGGCCTTGAAGTTGCGCGAGGCCAGCACCCGGGGGGGCCAGATGGGAAGCACGTTGGCCAAGAGGCTGGGATAGCGCCGGGCGATCAGGCGCATCACCGCCGGGCAGACCGGGCTGATGCCCGGGCGCAGGGCGGGATGGTCCAGCAGGTACTCCTCCATGGCCCCGGAGGTCATCTCACAGACCCAGCCCAGGTCCACCACCTCGTCGAAGCCCATGCGCTTGAGGCCCAACAGGACTTGGTTGGGAGTGACGTCGTAGCCGAATTGGCTGAAGAGCGCCGGGCTGGCCGCGGCGACCTTGTGGCGGAAGGCCAGCAGTTCGCGGAAGTTGTTGGTATGGCAGCGCACGGCCCGGTGGGGGCAGACCCGGTAGCACTGGCCGCAGTTCAGGCACAGTTCGGGCAGGATGGTGGCCACCCCCCGGCGCACCCGGATGGCCTTCATGGGGCAGGCCTTCAGGCAGACCACGCAGCCCATGCACTTGTCCGGGTCGATCCAAACCGCGTGCTGGGGTTCGGCTGTCGCCGGTGGGCCTGGTGGGCTGCTGTTCATGGCCGGAACCTGTCTAGGGCTGTATCGACTTCGCTGGCGGCCTGGGAGGGCGTCTTCAAGGCAGGTCGATCTCCACCTGCAGGCGGGTGCCCTTGCCGGGGGCGGTATCGATGGTCAGCCGGTCGGAGTTCTTTTTTATATTGGGCAGGCCCATGCCAGCCCCGAAGCCCATCTCGCGCATCTGGGGCGTGGCGGTGGACCAGCCTTCCTGCATGGCCAGTTCCAAGTCGCCTATGCCCGGGCCCTGGTCGCTGATCACCAGGCGCACGGTGGTAGGGGAGAGGTACACGGCCAATTCGCCCCCCCCGCCGTACATTACCACGTTCATCTCAGCCTCGAAGGCCACGATGGCCACCCGCCGGAGCACCGGCGCCGGAAAGCCCACGGCCTTGAGCAGGTTCTTGGCGGCGATGGAAACCGAGCCCGCGGCGGCAAAGTCGCCGCCCACGATGGTGAAGGACTGCAAGTACTCCGGAGCCGCCTCGCCCTGGCCGTCTTCGGCGCTCATGCAGCGCTCCCCGGCTCCACCAGCGACCAGCCCCGCAGACCACGGGCGAACAAAAGGCCCACCGCGTCGAACATGGACAGGTTGGTTACCATCAGGGGCAATCCGTACTCCTCGGCCAACTCCACCACCACCTGGGCCGGACGCTTGCCGCGCACGAACACCACCCCAAGAATACCCGCCACTTCGGCGGTCCGCACCACCTGGGGATTGCTCAGGCCGGTGAGGAGGATGCTGTCGGAATGGGAAAAGGCCAGGACATCGCTCATGAGGTCGGCGCTGTGGGCCATGGAGATGGAGCGCTCCAGGGCCTCGGAGCCGGTCAGGACCTCAGCGTCGAGCCAGTCCTTGATCTGGGAAATGGTGGGGCTCACATGTTCCGGCGCTACTGGTACTTTTCGACCAAGTCCACAACCTTGTCGGCCATTACCTTGCGGTGGGTGTCCTGGTCCACCACCACCACCGGGGCCACGCCGCAGGCACCCAGGCAGCGCACCTGCTCCAGGGTGAAGCGGCGGTCGGCGGTGGTGTTATCCACCGGGATGCCCATGTGCCGCTCCAGGCGGTCCAGGGCCTCCTTGCCGCCGCGCACGTAGCAGGCGGTGCCCATGCAGACGCGCACGGTGTGGCGGCCCTTGGGCTTCATGGTGAAGAAGGAGTAGAAGGTGGTCACTCCGAAGACCTCATGGCCGGGCATGCCCAGGCCCTGGGCGATGCGCTCCTGCACGGCCACCGGCAGATAGCCCACCACGCCCTGGACGTTTTGCAGCACGGGGATCAGCGCTCCGGGCTTGCCGCGGTACTGCCCGCAGATCTCGTCGATTTTGGAGACCATTTCGGGGGTGATGTCGTCGGGCATTACGGAGGCGGTCTGCTGGGCCGGGCTCATGGCGCGCTCCTTAAAAGCGAAATATGTTTGGCTGCGCCGGCGGTCCGCAATCGGGTGGGAGCGACCGGCGGCCGAGATTTGTGCTTCCTTAGTCCAGCCGTTGCGAAGTCCCGGCTTTGGACTGAAATTTCTAGCACAGCCCCGGCGGGGCTGGCAAGGTCTTTCACGCGCCGGGCGCGTTTCAGGCCGCGGTCATGGCGACCAGGGCCGCCGCCTCGGAAAGCTCGATGGCCGCGCCCAGGCTGTCGCCGGTGAAGCCGCCCAGCCGGCGGGCGAACCAGCGGGCCAGCAAGAGCCCGGCGGCGAACACGGCCAGGGCCGCCAGCAGCCCGGCCCGCCCCGCCAGCAGGCCGGCCAGGGCGGCCGCGGCCAGGGCCGCGGCTAACTCCGGGGCCGGTCCGGTCTGGCCGGCGATGCCAGCGCCCAGACCCTGGCTGCGCGCCGGGGGCAACAGCACCGCCATGAGCGCGGCCAGGGAGCGGGCCAGGGCCGGGGTCAGGACCAGGGCCGCGAAAAGGCGCGGGCCGGCCAGGGAGGCCAGGGCCGCGAACTTGACCAGCAAGAGACCAGCCACCGCGCAGACCCCGAAGGTGCCCACCCGGGAGTCCTTCATGATTTCCAGGGCCCGCTCGCGGTTGGTGATGTGCACCAGGGCGTCGGCGCTGTCGGCCAGGCCGTCCAGGTGCAGAAAGCGGGTGAGGGCGGCCCAGAGCACGGTGAGCAGCGCGGCCAGGGCCAGATTAGGCAGCCAGCGCCAGAGCGCCCAAGCCACCCCGGCCAGGACCAGGCCCAGGATGGCCCCCACCAAAGCATGCCAAGCCCGCGAACGCCGCATGTCCGCCGGGTCGGCCCGCAGATCGGGCTTGACGGTGATTACGGTCAGGAATTGCAGGGCCAGCAGAAAGGGCTTCATCCGGGCTGGACCTCCTCGTCTGAAACGCCCGCGGCGGCGAAGGTGGCCATTTCGTTGAAGATGGCCACCGCCGCCCGCACCAGCTGCACGGCGAGCGCCGCGCCGGTGCCCTCGCCCAGGCGCATGCCCAGGTCCAGGAGCGGGGTCTTGCCCAGGGCACGGCATTGTGCGGCGTGGCCGATCTCGGCCGAGCCGTGGCCCACCAGGAAGTAGCCGGCCGCGGCCGGGCAGAGCCGGCTGGCCACCAGGGCCCCGGCGGTGCTGATGAAGCCGTCGAAGATCACCGGGGTGCGGCGGGAGGCCGCGGCAAGACTGTAACCGCATATGGCCGCGATCTCCAGGCCGCCCAGGTTGGCCAGCACCCCCAGGGGGTCGGCGGGGTCGGCCTGGTGGAGGGCCAGGGCCTTTTCCAGCACCCTGACCTTGTGGGCCAGAGCCTTGTCGTCCAGGCCGGTGCCCCGGTAGGTTACGTCCTTTGGCGGC
>JAJZPI010000121.1 GCA_021811275.1 Deltaproteobacteria bacterium | reverse complement strand
GTGCCCGAGGAGATGGTGGCGGAAAAAAGCGGGCTGAACATCCTCTTCGTCTCCGATGTGGAGGTGGCGGGAAACCAGACCCGGATGATGAACATCATCAACGACCACACCATCCACAAGGCCCGCAACATCATCCTGCACCGGGACTACCTGAACTACGGCGAGGACCTGGTGATGGACAACCCGGCGGACCTGGAGGAGGCCCGCGAGCTTATCGCCCGCGCCGACCTCTTCCATTTCGTCCGCCAGATTCCCTTCATCGAGGGCATCGAATGGACGGACCGCCTGAACCAGAACAACTGCTTCATCGACTACTTCGGCGGTGACATCAAGGGCAACAAGCCCCAGGTGGTCAACTTCCATCAGCGCTCGGGGCTATTCGGGCTGAACAAGTACGACTACGCCATGTACAAGGACGCCGAGTTCATGATGTACCACGTGCCCACCATGTTCGACGCCACCGAGTACAAGGATTATCCGCTGGACTTCAGCTTCTATGAGCGGGACGAGGTGGTCATTTCACACCAGCCCACCAACCCCCAGGAGAAGTACACCCACTACATCCTGCCCATGATCGAGCGCGTGCGGAGCCGGGTGCCCCAGCGCATCCGGGTGATCCTCACCATGGGCAAGCCCAACCGGGTGGCCCTGGAGGAGAAGGCCCAGAGCCACATCCACATCGACGCCATCCGTCCCCAAGGTCTGCCCTGGTCGGGCAACCCCGGCATGACCACCCATGAGTCCCTGGCCATGGGCAAGGTGACCATCTGCACCCTGGACAACTTCTACCTCTCCCTCTACCCCGACGCTCCGGTCTTCTCCGCCACCTGCGAAGGTTTCGAGGACCTGCTGGTGGACATACTCACCAAGCCGGAGATGGTCAAGGAGAAGATGGGCAACGCCAAGGAGTGGCTGAAGCAGTTCCACCCCATCGAGGTGATGAAGAAGTACCTGCAGATATATCAGCTGATCCTGCGGGGCAACTCCTTCGTCAACAGCTCCGATCCGTTCTTCCGGGTGTGGCGTTGAAGCGGGAACTCGCGGCGGATTTTTCGGCGCCGGGCGGGCGGGCGGGCGGCAACCCCCCTCCGGGCGGGGAGGAGCTTGAACGCCGGGCGCGCGCGGCCCTGGTCTGGCGGGAGATGGAGATTGCCGCCGGGCGGCGCGACCAGGAGACGCTGCGCGTCCAGAGCGAGGGCCTGATCGCCGCCGGGCGGCCCAGGCAGGCGGCCAGGCACCTGCGCCCGATGATGCGGGCTGCCGCCGGGGAGCTGGAGCGGACGCTGGCGCGGGAAGGCGGGACAGGACCCCTGCTCATAACCCGTCACCCCGAGAGTCACGCCGCCGCCGGCCGCTTCCGGGCGGTGCTGGGCTTCTCCTCGGAACGGGAGTTCATGGAGAAGGAGCTTTTCCGGGCGGTCCTGCACCTGCGCCGGCCCGAGGTGACGGGCATCGTCATCGAGGAGCCCGGCTTGATAGACAGCCCCGATCTCTGGCAGGCCCTGCTGGTTTTGGCCCACCGCGAGGGCAAGCAGATCAGGCTGGCCGGAGCGAGCGAGCGGGCCCTGGAAATCGTCGAAACGGTGCTCGCCTCCCACCTGGACCAGCAGCGCGCCCGGACCAGGGAATTCCCCGCCGAACTCAACATCATCGACAGCATCGGCAACTGCAACCTCAAATGCCGGATGTGCCCCCAGGCGACCCACACCTATCGGCCCCAGGTCATCGCCCCGGATCTGTTCGCGCGGGTGATCGACGGCGTGCCCGCGGGCTTCGGGGGCAAGCTCTCCCTCACCGGCTTTTCCGAGCCCCTTTTGACCCCCGGCCTGGTGGAGCGCCTGGCCTATGTCGGCCGCCGGCTGCCCCGGGCGCAGACTCAACTCAACACCAACGGCACTCTGTTGACACTCGGGATGGCCAGGGCCTTGGTGGAAACGGGGTTGAAGAACATCTGCTTCTCCCTGAACATGCACACCAGGGAGGATTACGCCTGGTTCAGCGGCCGCGATCTTTTCCTCCAGGCCTGCCGCGCCGTGATCCTCATGCGCCAGACCCGAGAGGCCATGTCCAGCCCCACCCCGCGCATCTTCGTCCAGCTACTCAACATCCGGCGCAACCGCGCCCACCACGAGGCGTTCCGCCGCTGCTGGGGCGAGGTGGCCGACGGCATCATGCTGCGTGATCTTTCCAACTGGGCGGGGGAGGTGGATATCGACCGGGAGGTCGCCGGGGAATCCCACGGAGGCGGGCCCTCCCGGCCGGCCGAACCCTGCATTTCCCTGCATCAGAGCCTGGCGGTGAATTGGCGTGGGGAGGTATACCCTTGCTGTCTGGCGGCCTGCCGCGAAGATGGTTCGCCAGGGCTGCTCCTGGGCAACGCCTCCCGAGACGATCTGGCAAGCATCTGGACCGGCGATAACTTGCGCCAGATCAGGACCCGGCAGCTGCTGGACCTGGAGCCGGCCTGCGAGCGCTGCACCCATTATCTCGAGGCGGGAGAGGACGCCACCCTCATGCTCAAGGCGGCCATAGACCGGAGCTACCAGGCCGTGGGCCGGCAGGCCCCGGCCTAGAGGGAACCCTTCGGAACCTGGCAGGCGGACGACGCCGCCGGACGCAGAAAGCGGGCCGGATTCCCCACCCAGGCCTGGCGGGGGGGAATATCCTCGAGCGCCACCGCGCCCATGCCCAGCAGGGAGCCTTCACCCACCCTGACCCCCCCGCGCAGGCAGCAGTTGGTCCCCAGATAGCACGCCCGGCCCACCTCCACGCCCCCGGAGACGGAAGCCCCTGCGGCGATGCAGGCGTAGTCGCCGATCACGTCGTCGTGGCTGATGACGGCCGAGGGCAGGATGATGACGTGGTCGCCGATCATGGCCCGGGAGGCGACGGTGGCGTTTTGCAGCACCACCACGCCCCTGCCCAGGCTGGCCAGGCACGAGACGGCGGCGGCGGGGTGGACTATGGTGGCGAAGCGCTCCGGCCCCAGGCCGGTCTTGGCGATGATCTCGGGTTTGCGCCAATGGTTGCGCGGGCTGCCGATGCCGTTGACGAAGCGGGCCTCGGGGTGGGCCCGGGCGGTTTCCAGGGGGCCCAGCACCGGCAGGCCCTCGACCAGGGCCCCTTCCAGACCCGGGTCGTCGTCCAGAAAGCCCAGGGGCCGCCAGAGCGCACGGCCCGAGGCCGCGTTGATCTCGCCCAAGGCGTCGAGGATGTCGATGCAGTTGCCCCCGGTGCCCAGGATGATGACAGGCTGGCCTTCGGCCATCTCGGGTCCTCGCTCCCGCCGGCGCGCCGGCGCTCAGGACTGGCGCACCCGCCCCAACTCCAGCACGTACTCGTGGCCGCAGGCCTGGCATTTGGCGCTGGCGCCCTCGAAGCGCAGGCGCACCCCGCAGGAGCACATCCAGCCCTTCTGCACGGCGGGGTTGCCCACCACCAAGGCGTAGTCGGGCACGTCGCGGTTGACCACCGTTCCGGCCCCCACGAAGGCGTAACGCCCGATGGTCACCCCGCAGACGATGGTGGAGTTGGCCCCCAGGCTGGCGCCTTCGCGCACCCGGGTGGGGCGCAGCTCGTCTTTGCGCACGATGGCGGCGCGGGGGTTGTAGACGTTGGTGAAGACCATGGAGGGCCCGCAGAAGACATTGTCCTCCAGGGTCACGCCCTTGTAGACGCTGACGTTGTTCTGGATCTTGACCCCGTTGCCCACGCTGACGTCCGGGCCCACCATGACGTTCTGACCCAGGTTGCAGTTGTCGCCGATGCGGCTGCCCTTGATGACGTGGGCGAAGTGCCAGACGCGGGTGCCCTGGCCGATGGAGCACCCCTCGTCCACGATGGCGGTGGGATGGACCATGTAGTCGCCGGTCTGGGGCAGACCCAGCTCGCTCGATCCCGAGCGCACCACCGCTCCGTCCATGTTCAGCGACTGCTGGCAGGCGTTGAGGATGCTCAACACCGCCACTCCCTCGCGACCGTCGGTGCGCGGCTTCAAGCCGGCGGCCACGCACTCCAGGAAGTGCTGGCACTCGTTGCGCAGAGGCTCGCTCTTTTCAAAGGCGATGACCTGCTCGTCGCCCTTCTCCGGCACCGGCATGTGATGCTTCCAGCGGATGGGCTGGGGCACCACCACCAGCTTCTTCTCCGGCTCCACGTCGTTGAAGACCGCCATGCCCTGGGAGCCCACCACCACCAGCTTTTGCTCCTTGAAGGGGTGCAGCCAGTTGACGAAGATGTGGGCCTTGACCCCGCTGGCGAAGCTCAGGGTGGACATGGTCACGTCGAAAACGCCCTTTTGCAGGTAGTTGCCGCCGAAGCTGGTCACCTGCTCGGGCATCTCGTTGGTCAGCGCCAGGATCACCGACACGTCGTGGGGGGCGAAGGACCAGAGGATGTTCTCCTCCTTGCGGAACTTGCCCAGGTTCAGGCGGTGGGAGTAGATGTACTGGAGCTTGCCCAGCTGCCCGTCTTCCACCAGGGACTTGAGCCTGATGACCGCCGGGTGGTAGTGCAGCAGGTGCCCCACCATCAGCACCAGGCCCCGCTCCTCGGCCCGGCGCACCAGTTCGTTGCCCTCGTCCACGTCCAGGCATAAAGGCTTTTCCACGAAGACGTGCTTGCCCCGGTTGAGGGCGCGGGCCACCAGGGAGGCGTGGGTCTCGGCCGGGGTGGCGATGGCCACGGCGTCGATGGCGCTGTCGGCGAACACCTGATCCGGGCTGTCAAATATTTGAACGTCGGGATAGGCCTCGCCCATGGCCTGACGCCGCGCGGGGTCGTTGTCCACCACCGCCGACAGGGCCCCCAGTTGGTGGAAGTTGCGCACCAGGTTTTTGCCCCAGTACCCCGCCCCAATGGCTGCAACCCTTATCTGGCCGCTATCCTTGGTCATTTGCTTGACCTCCCCTTTTGGCCCCGCCCCGGCCGTCCGCCGACCGTTTTGGGACGCCCAGATTATGATGCCGGTATCACAGCATGAATCGTGCCAGACGGGTGGGGCGTTTTTTGCCCTTGATGGCGGCAGGTTTCTTGCAGGGTATTGGCCAAAGTCCGCCGGACCGAGCCCGCGCGGGGCCGGAAAGCCTTCCCGGACGGCAACTTTTTCCGGCCGCGGGAGGGCGGGGCGCCATGGCTGTTAAAAGGGCTCAAGCCCAATGCCGTCCGGGCCGAAAAGATGCGTAGGAACCCCCGCTCGGGGCGGGGAAGGAAGCCGCCAAGGAAAGGCAGCGAGTTGCCATGCCTGATTTGCCTGAATTCCCAAGGCGTTTGACTCTGGAGCTGACCAACGCCTGCAACTATCGTTGCAGCATGTGCCCCTCCCGGCTCAATGCCGGCGAGCCCCGTGGGATGATGGATCCGGCCCTGTTCCGCCGCCTGGCCGACGAGGCGGCCGAACACCCGCCCCTGGCCCTGGTGCCGTTCTTCCGGGGCGAGAGCCTGCTGCACCCGGAGCTGATTCCCCTGCTGACCCACGCCAAGTCGCGCGGCCTGGGGCCCATCCAGCTGGTCACCAATGGCCGCCTGCTCGATGGCCGCATCGGCCAGGCCCTCTTGGATTTGGGCCTGGACTTCATATCCTTCAGCCTGGACACCGTGCGGCCGGAGGAGTACGCGACTATCCGCCAGGGCGGGGAGCTGGCTCCGGTCATGGCAAATGTGGAGCGCTTCCTGGACCGGCGGGCGGCCGGCGGCTACCCCACCGAGGTTCAGGTGTCGGCCACCCGCACCCGGGACAACGCCGCCAGCATCGGCGAGTTCGTGGAGTTCTGGAGGGAGCGGGTGGACCGCACCCGCATCTACTACGAGCATTCCACCGACGGCCACCCCGGCAGCCTTGACTGCCCCGAGGTGCCGCGCGAGATGCCGCGCCGGCCCTGCCTGAAGCCCTATGGCGACATGGTGGTCTACTTCGATGGCGGGGTGGCGGCCTGCAACCACGACTGGTTCCGGCGACCGCCCCTGGGCGACCTGACCCGCCAGACCATCGCCCGGGTCTGGGGCGGCCCGGCCTACGGTGAGCTGCGTCGCCAGCACGAGGACCCGGAGCGGATGCGCGACTCCACCTGCGCCCATTGCGACCACTGGAAGATGTACTATCTCGCGCAGCCCTTCATAGGCGAGTTGCACACCCCTTCGCGGGAGAGGAGCCATGCCCAAAGCGCTTGAGCCCATCCCCATCACCAAGCCCGTCTTCGGCCAGCGGGAGCGCGAGTTGATGTGCGCGCCCCTGGACACCGGCTGGGTGGTGCAGGGGCCCTATGTGCGGCGGTTCGAGGAAATGTTCGCCGGCTTCACCGGGGCCTCCCACGCCCTGGCCACCACCAGCTGCACCACGGCCCTGCATCTGATCCTGGCCGCCCTGGGCATCGGCCCCGGCGACGAGGTCATCGTGCCCAGCTTCACCTTCGTGGCCTCGGCCAACGCCGTGGAGTACGCCGGGGCCCGGCCGGTCTTCTGCGACATCGACCTGGCCACCTTCAACCTGGACCCCGAGGCCGCCCGGCGGGCCATCACCCCCCGCACCCGGGCCATCATGCCGGTGTCGCTATTCGGGCTCTGCGCCGATCTGCCGGTCATCGCCGATCTGGCCAAGGCCCATGGCCTGCGCGTCATAGAGGACGCGGCCTGCGCCCTGGGGGCCCGCCTGGGGGCCAGTCACGCCGGCACCCTGGCCACCGCCGGGGCCTTTTCCTTCCACCCGCGCAAGGCGATCACCACCGGCGAGGGCGGCATGGTCACCACCAACGACCCGGCCCTGGCTGAGCTGGTCGGCAAGCTCCGGAACCACGGGGCCGAGGCCACCGACCTGGAGCGCCACCAGCGCGAGGGAGGCTCCCTGCTGCCGGCCTTCAACCTGCTGGGCTTCAACTACCGCATGACCGACATCCAGGGCGCCTTGGGAGTGGCCCAGATGGAGCGGGCCGGGGAAATCCTGGCCGCCCGCCGCGCCGCCGCCCGGGTCTACGACGGGCTGCTGGCCGGGCTGGAGACCGTGGCCCCGCCCCTGGAGCCGGCCGGCTTCACCCACGCCTACCAGTCCTACGTGGTCCTCTACACCGCCGGGGAGAGGCCCTCCCTGGAAAGGCTGGAAGAGCTGAACCGCGCGCGCAACCGGCTCATGACCGCCATGGAGCGCCAGGGCGTCACCGTGCGCCAGGGCACCCACGCCGTGCACACCCTGGGCTACTACGCGGCCAAGTACGGCCTCAAGCCCCAAGACTTTCCCAATAGCCTCATGGCCGACCGCCTGAGCATCACCCTGCCGCTGTTCGCGGGAATCTCCGCCGAGGAGCAGGAGCGGGTGGCGGAGTTCCTGCGGCGGCCCGAAAGGTGGCTGGCATGTGCGGCATAGCCGGCATTCTGGACCTGAAGGACCGCGCCCCCGTGGAGCCCCGGCGCCTGGAGGACATGTGCCGTGCCCTGGCCCATCGCGGTCCGGACCACCAGGGTACCTATCTGCGCGGCTTCCTGGGGCTGGGCCACCGCCGCCTGGCTATCATCGACACCTCCTCCCTGGGCAACCAGCCCATGACCGGCGAGGACGGCCGGGTGGTGGTCTGCTTCAACGGCACCATCTACAACTTCCGCGAGCTGCGCGGTGAGCTGCAGGACCTGGGGCACCTGTTCGTTTCCCGTTGCGACACCGAGGTGTTGGTGCACGGCTGGGAGGAATGGGAGGAGGGGCTGGTGGAGCGCCTCAACGGGCACTTCGCCTTCGTGGTCTGGGACGCCCGCCGGGACAAGCTCCATCTGGTGCGCGACCGCTTCGGGACCAAGCCCCTCTACTACGCCAACCTGGGGGGCTTGTGGCTCTTCGCCTCGGAGATCAAGGCCATCCTGGCCCACCCCGCCTACGGCGCGGGGGTGAACTACGACGCCCTCTGCGAGTACTTCACCTTCCAGAACATCTTTCGCTACCACACCCTGTTCAAGGACGTCTACCTGGTCCCCCAGTCCAACATCATGACCATCGACCTGGACGACGGCCGGGCCAGCTATCGCTCCTACTGGGACTTCGACTTCAGCCACCCCGACCGCTTCATGACCGAGCGGGAGGCCACAGAGGAGGTGCAGCGGCTGCTCATCCAGGCCGTTCAGCGACAGCTGGTGGCCGACGTTCCGGTAGGGGCCTATCTCTCCGGCGGGATCGACTCGGGCTCCATCGTGGGCATAGCCTCCAAGCACTTGGACCACCTGTTCACCTTCACCTGCGGCTGGCACCTGGACGGCGTGGAGGGGGTGGAGCAGAACTTCGACGAGCGCCTGCGGGCCGAACGCATGGCCCACCTGTATCAGACCGAGCACTACGAGCAGGTGGTCAGCCACTCCGACGCCGCCGCCTCGGTGCCGGCCGTGGTCCGTCACCTGGAGGACCTGCGCCTGGGCATGAGCTACGGCAACTACTACGCCGCGCGCCTGGCCTCCAAGTTCGTCAAGGTCTGCCTGGGGGGGGCCGGCGGCGACGAACTCTTCGGGGGCTACCCCTGGCGCTACTACCGGGTGGCCCAGAGCCTCAGCCGCGAGGCCTTCGTGGACGCCTACTACGACTACTGGCAGCGGCTGGTGCCCGACGAGGAACACCCGAGCTTTTTCACTCCCCAGGCCTGGGCCAGGGTGGGCGACCGGGACATGAAGCAGGTCTTTACCAAGGTCTTCAACTTCGACCCGGACTTAAGCTTCGACACCCCCGAGGACCACGTGGCCAACTCGCTCTATTTCGAGGCCAAGACCTTCCTGCACAGCCTGCTCATCGTCGGCGACAAGCTCTCCATGGCCCACGGCCTGGAGGAGCGCCTGCCCTTCCTGGACAACGACCTGGTGGCCTTCGCCCAGATCATCCCGGCCCGGCTGAAGCTCAAGCGGCTGCGCCAGTCCAGGCGTGCCGACGAAAACGACCTGAACAAGATGCGCGAGCGCTACCAAGAATACGACGACGGCAAGAATGTGCTGCGCCAGGCCATGGCCCGCTTCATGCCCGGCGAGCTGAAGAACGGCCCCAAGCAGGGCTTCAGCTCCCCCGATGAATCCTGGTATCGGGGGCCCAACCTGGAGATGGTGAAAAGGGCGCTCCTGGGCAAGAAGGCCCTGATCAGGGATTTCGTCAACCCGGCCTACGTGGAGAGGACGGTCGACGAGCATCTCAACCAACGAGTCAACCGCCGCCTGCGCATCTGGTCGCTCTTGTGCTTCGAGTCCTGGCTGAGGACCTTCATCCAGGGCAACAAGGTGGTGGCCATCAGCCCTCACCGGGAAGTCCGCGGAGTCTGGCCGAGCGGCCAGCCCTGGGGCCGGGCCGGCGCGGCCTCCTGATATGACCGGGAGCAAGAAAGGCCAGCCATGATCGCGGTGGTGGACTACAAGATGGGCAACCCCGGCTCCATCATCAACATGCTCAAGCGGGTGGGGGGCGAGGCCGAGCTGACGGACGACCCGGAGATGATCGCCCGTGCCGACCGGCTGATCCTGCCCGGGGTGGGGGCCTTCGACGCGGGCATGGCCAACCTGGCCCAGCACGGTCTACTGCCGGCGCTGAATCGCTTCGCTCTCGAGGAGCGCAGGCCGGTGCTGGGCATCTGCCTGGGCATGCAGCTCATGGGCCGGCGCAGCCAGGAGGGAAGCCTGCGGGGACTGGGCTGGCTGGACGCCGACACCGTGCGCTTCGGCTTCGACCAAGCCGCCACCGGTCTGAAGATTCCCCACATGGGCTGGAATTCGGTGCGGGCGGTAGGCGAAGGCGGCCTGTTTCGAGGGCTGGAGGAGGAGGCCTTCTTCTATTTCGTCCACTCCTATCACTTGGTCTGCGACCGCGAGGAGGAGGTGTCGGGTTGGACCAGCCACGGCTATCCCTTCCCAGCGGCGGTGCGGCGGGAAAACGTTATGGGGGTGCAGTTCCACCCCGAGAAGAGCCATCGCTACGGGCTGACCCTGCTGGCCAACTTCGCGGAGGCCGGGGCATGCTGAAGACCCGGGTCATACCCGCCCTGCTGCTCAAGGACCGCGGCCTGGTCAAGACCGTCAAGTTCAAGGACCCGGCCTACGTGGGCGACCCGGTCAACGTGATCCGCATCTTTAACGAGAAGGAGGTCCCCGAACTCATCCTGCTCGACATCGGGGCCACCCGCCGGTCACGGCGTCCGCAGTTGGAGATCATCAAGCAGGTGGCCAGCGAGTGCTTCATGCCCCTGGCCTACGGGGGCGGGGTGCGGGACTTGGAGGACCTGCGGGCCATCTTCAACCTGGGAGTGGAGAAGGTGGCGCTGAACACCCGGGCGGTGGAGGACCCCAGCCTGCTCACCCGGGCGGCGGAGGTCTTCGGCAGCCAGAGCCTGGTGGCCGCCCTGGATGTCAAGAAAAGCCTCTTCGGCCGCTACGAGGTCCATACCCACGGCGGGGGCAGAAACACCAAGCAGGACCCGGTGGAAACGGCGCGGGCCCTGGAGAGGGCGGGGGCCGGCGAAATACTGCTCACCTCCATGGACCGCGACGGGACCATGAGCGGCTACGACCTGGAGCTCATCCGGCGGGTGGCCGAGGCGGTGAGGGTGCCGGTGATAGCCTGCGGAGGGGCCGGCAGGGTGGAGGATTTCGGCGCGGCCGTGTGCCAGGGCGGGGCCTCGGCGGTGGCCGCCGGGTCCATGGTGGTCTTCCAGGGCAAGGCACGGGGCGTGCTGATCAACTATCCAAGCCGAGAACGGCTGAAGAAGGAATTGAGCTGAAATGCCGGGACGGGGGGCAATAGCTAGATAGTTTTTTTAAGACCCCACCATCGAGGGGAGCTTGAATTATGGAACCAGCAATCAAGATCAAGACGGAATTTCAGGAAAGACCCAGTCTGCGGGTGGTGGAAACCCCGACCTCGGCCGAAGGGGGGCCCGCCGCCGCTCCAGCCAAAAAGACCTGCGCCCGCTGTCTATATGATGAGGAGACCCCGGCCATCGTCTTCGACCAGGATGGGGTCTGCAACTACTGCCGCATGCACGACCAGCTGGACCGGGAATATCCCGCCGGGGCCGAGGGTAGGGCCATTCTGGAGCGCCAGGCGGAGCAGATCCGCCGCGAGGGCAAGGGCAAGGACTACGACTGCGTGGTGGGGGTCAGCGGGGGGTGCGATTCATCCTACCTGGTCTGGCTGGCCAAGGACCTGGGGCTCAGGCCCCTGGCCGCGCACTTCGACAACACCTGGGATTCCAAGACCGCCGTGGAGAACATCCACAACGTCCTGGACAAGCTGGGCGTGGACCTCTACACCCACGTGGTGGACAACGTCGAGTACAACGACATCTACCGCTCGTTCTTGAAGGCCGGAGTGCCCGACATCGAGGCCCCCACCGACATCGGCCTGGCCTCCACCCTCTACATGGCCGCGGCCAAGGCCAAGGTGCGCTGGATCTTCGAGGGCCACTCCTTCCGTTCCGAGGGGGTCTCGCCCCTGGGCTGGCTCTACATGGACGGCAAGTACATCTCCACCATCCAGAAGACCTACGGCGGCATGCCCATTCGCACCTTCCCCAACCTCACCATGGCCCGCTTTCTGTGGTGGACGGGGGGGCGGCGCATCAAGAAGATCCGGCCCCTGTATCACCTGGAGTACCGTAAGGAAGAGGTCAAGAAGTTTCTGGTCGATCAATTCGGCTGGCAGTGGTACGGCGGCCATCACCTGGAGAACCGTTTCACGGCCTTCTACCACAGCTACTTCCTGCCCCGGCGCTTCGGCATCGACCAGCGGGTGAACGGCTACTCCGCCCTGATGCGTTCGGGGCAGATGACCCGCGAGGAGGGCATGCGCCTCATGGCCCAGCCGCCCCACATGGAAGCCGGGCTGTTGGAGATGGTGCGGAAGCGGTTGGGGCTCGACGAAATGGAATTCGAGCGGCTCATGAACCTGCCGCGCCGCACCTTCAAGGAATTTCGTACTTATAAGAAAGATTTCGAGCGCCTGCGGCCGTTGTTCTGGGCCATGTACAAGCTTGATCTGGTGCCCAAGAGCTTTTATCTGAAGTACACCTCCAGGAAAAATATCTAGTATCGGAGAACGGATAAACTTGGAACACAATCAACTGAATATTCGGGAGGCCTCTTTAAAATGGGGTGGCATTTACTACAATCAACGGAGCCAGAT
>JAJZPI010000120.1 GCA_021811275.1 Deltaproteobacteria bacterium | reverse complement strand
CTCCGCCCCCAGGCGCAGGGCGGTGCGCGCCGCGTCCATGGCCGAGTTGCCCCCGCCGATTACGAGCGTCCGGCGGCCGGCCTTGACCGCCTGGCCCCGGTTGACCCGGCCCAGGAAGCCCAGGCAGTGCTCCACGCCGGCCAGGTCCTCGCCGGGCAGGTTCAGGCGCAGGTCCTGGTGGGTGCCGGTGGCCAGGATGACCGCGCTGAAGCCTTGGGCGAAAAGCTTGTCCAAAGAGCCCACCGGCCGGCCGGTGACGATCTCGATGCCCGAATCGGCCAGGGCCTTGATCTCGGCGTCGAGCACCGCCCTGGGCAGGCGGAAGGCGTTGATCCCCAGGCGCAGCATGCCGCCGGCAGCCTCCTGCTCCTCCAGGACCGTCACCGAGACCCCGGCCTGGTTCAGGAAGTGGGCGGCGGTGAGCCCCGCCGGGCCGGAGCCGATGACTGCGGCCTTGAGCCCTCGGCGCTCGGCGGGCGGGGCGATGACCGGCTCGCCCCCGGCGGCCTCGGCGTCGAAAAGGAAGCGCTTCAAGTCGCGGATGGCCAGCGGCTTGTCCAACTCGCCCCGGCGGCAGGAGGCCTCGCAGGGGTGGTGGCAGACCCGGCCGCAGACCCCGGGCAGGGGGTTGTCGCGGCGCACCACGGCCAGGGCCTCGGCCAGCCGGCCGGCGGCGGTCAAGGCCAGGTAGGCCTGGGCGTTGACCCCCAGGGGGCAGGCCTGGCGGCAGGGCGGCGACGTTAGCTTGGTCAGCTCCAGGGCGCGCGAGGGGCACCAGTCCGGCGACTGCCTGAGGGGCGGGCGCTGGCTCTCGGCCAGGGGGCAGGTCTCGACGCAGCGGCGGCAGCCGGTGCAGAGGTCGTAGTCGATGAAGGTCGGGTCCTGCTCCACCATCGCATGATAGCCGGCGGGGGTCTTCTTGAGCGAGGCCAGGCGCGCCCGGGTCAGCGGTGTCACCAGGGGGTGGCGGGTCACGCGTAAATAGAGCGGACGAAACTGGAAGGCCAGGTCCTCCGGCCACTCCGGCTCGGGCTTGACCCCGGCGGGCAGCTCCAGGAAGTTGCCGGCCCCGGTGAGCCAGGTTACCGGCACCCCGGAGTGGGAGAGGTCCTCGGCCACCTTGAGCGCGCCGTAGCCGGAGCCCACGATGAGCACGGCCTGTGAGGCGGACCCCGCCCGGGGGGCGGACCCCGCCTGGGGGGCGGACCCCGCCTGGGGGGCGGACCCCGCCTTTTTGGCGGGTTTGGCCTGGGCGCGGGGGCTCACGAGCGCCTCCGGCCCTGACCCGCCCGGCCGCTTTCCAGCAGTCCCTGGCCGCGCTCGCGGCCCCGCTCGAAGGCCAGTGCGTTCTTATCCTTGGTGCGGGGGGGCACCGCCGCCAGCATGGCCTCGCGCATGGCCTCCGGGCTGGCCGCCGGAAACACAGCGCTCAGGAAGCCCAGCATTACGATGTTGGCCATCATCTTGTTGCCCATCTCCTCGGCGATGGCCGTGGCGGGCAGGTCGAAGGTCCGCCAGGAGGGGTCGTGGCCGCCGGTCTTGACCAGGTTGGTGTCCCAGACCAGGACGCCGCCGGGGGCCAGGGCCGAGAGGTTCTTGGTGTAGCCCTCCTGGCTCATGCACACCAGGAGGTCGGCCTGCTCCACGTAGGGGTAGGGGATCTCGGCCCCGCTGATGATGACCTGGGATGAGCAGGAGCCGCCTCGGGCCTCGGGGCCGTAGTTCTGGGTCATGGTGGCGTGCAGACCGTCGTGCAGGGTGGCGGCCTGGCCCAGGATGTTGCCGGTGAGCACGATGCCCTGCCCGCCGAAGCCGGTGATGATGACGCGGGTTTCCTTTTTCTTGGCGGCCATGGCTAGGCTCCCAGCAGGTGCTTTTCGGGGATGGGCACCTCGGCGGCCACCTCCGGCCACTCGCCCACCTGGCCGGAGTTGACCTGGCGGTAGCCGTCGAGCCAGGTGGGCTTGGCCACGTCCACGAACTTGCCCACCACCAGGTTGCCCTGGAAGTCCATGACCGCCTGGTCGGGGCTGATCTTGTTCTTCACGACCGAGCGGTCGTAGTAGAAGCGCAAAAGGTCCAGAGGGTTCCTGATCTTGTTGCGCCGGCCGAAGGCCGTGGGGCAGGGCGCCAGGATCTCGATGAAGGAGAACCCGCGGTGGGCCAGGGCCTCGCCGATGGTCTGGGTCAGGAGGCGGATGTGCAGGGCCGTCCAGCGCGCCACATAGGTGGCCCCGCAGGCGGCGGCCAAGGCGCAGAAGTTGAAGGGCTGGTCCGGGCTGCCGGAGGGGCTGGTGGTGGTCTTGGCCCCGAAGGGAGTGGAGGGGGCCTGCTGGCCGCCGGTCATGCCGTAGTTCAGGTTGTTGACGCAGATGACCGTGAGGTCGAGGTTCCTGCGGGCGGCGTGGATGAAGTGGTTGCCGCCGATGGCGAAGAGGTCGCCGTCGCCGCTAGCCACGATGACCTTGCCCTGGGGCCGGGTGAGCTTTAACCCCGTGGCGAAGGGCAGGGCCCGGCCGTGGGTGGTGTGGTAGCTGTCGAGCTTGATGTAGCCGGCCATGCGCCCGGTGCAGCCGATGCCGCTGACCACCGCCACGTCGTTCAGGGGCAGCCCGGACTTCATGACGGCGCTCATCAGGGATCCGAAGACGATGCCGATGCCGCAGCCGGTGCACCAGATATGGGGGAGGCGGTCGGTGCGCAGCAGGTGGTCCTGGGGGTGGACCGGGGGGTGGGCCGCGGCCGCGCCCCCCGCCGTCTTGGCGCTCATAGGGCCTCCTTGAGCATTTCCTGGGCCGCGGCCAGGATGACGCGCGGGCTGATGATGGTTCCGCCGGGGTGGCCTATGAACTTGACCGGACAGCGGCCGCCCGCCACCCGTTCTAGCTCCAGCACGACCTGGCCCTGGTTGATCTCCGGCATTATGAGACCCCGGACCCTGCCCGCCAGGTCGGCGATGACCTCCTCGGGGAAGGGCCAGACGGTGTTGAGCTTCATCAGGCCGACCTTTTGGCCCTGGGCCCGGGCGGCGGCCACCGCGCCTTTGGCCGAGCGGGCGCTGATGCCGTAGGCCACGACCACCACCTGGGCGTCGTCCATGAACATGGCGTCGTAGCTGATGATCTTGGCCGCGTTCTTTTTGATCTTGCCGGTGATGCGCGCGATCATCTGCTCCTGGGCCGAGGCGTCCATCACCGGGTAGCCGCGCTCGTCGTGGGTCAGTCCGGTTACGTGGACGTGGTAGCCCATGCCCCAGGTGGCCATGGGGGCCACGCCGTCGGCGTCGGGCTTGTAGGGCAGGTATTTATCCGGCGAGGCCTTGGGCTGCTTGCGGCTGACGACCTTGATGCGCTCGGCCGGGGGTATGACCACCCGCTCGCTCATGTGGCCGACCACCTCGTCGGCCATGACGAAGACCGGCACCCGGTACTGCTCGGAGAGATTGAAGGCCTTGACCGTGAAGTCGAACATCTCCTGAGGGGAGGAGGGGGTCAGCGCGATGATCTCGTAGGGCCCGTGGGAGCCCCAGCGGGCCTGCATCATATCGCCCTGTCCCACCAGGGTGGGCAGGCCGGTGCTGGGCCCGGCCCGCTGCACATTGGCCACCACGCAGGGGGTCTCGGTGCAGACCCCCAGGCCGATGTTCTCCATCATCAGCGAGAAGCCCGGGCCGGAGGTGCTGGTCATGGCCTTGGCCCCCCCCCAGCTTGCGCCCAGGATGGCCGCCATGGAGGCGATCTCGTCCTCCATCTGGATGAAGATGCCGCCGATCTGGGGCAGCCGGCGGCTCATGCGCTCGGCCACCTCGGTGGCGGGGGTGATGGGGTAGCCCGCGAAGAAGCGGCAGCCGGCCGCGATGGCCCCTTCGCAGCAAGCCTCGTCGCCGTCCATGAAATGGACGCCGGTAAGCACCTCCTTGCCAGCCAAGCTAGTTCTCCCTCGCGAAGAAAATGAACAGCCTGCGCGCCCGGGGCCCGCGCGCCAGGCGCGGGCCGGGGTCTAGGCCTGGGCCTCCTCCTCCACCGAGAAGATGGCGAACTCCGGACAGACCGCCTCGCAGAAGTGGCAGTTCACGCAAAGCTCCGGCTTGATCGCCTTGGGGAAGTGGTAGCCCTTGCGGTTGAAGGATTCGCTCAGGGCGAGGACCTCGCGCGAGCAGTACTCGATGCAGAAGGAGCAGCCCTTGCAACGCTCCTCGATGATCACCACCCTGCCGCGCGCCGGACGCACGGCCGCCAAGTCCAGGGGTTTGCGCCAGAACTTCATCCTACTCGCCTTCAGTTCCCGGCCGGGTCCGCCCCGGGGCTGCCGCCGGCCGCAGGTGTCTATCAAAATCGCGAAATGTTATCATCGCTTTGCCGGATGGTCAAAGTGATTCCCGGATGGCCGGGAGCCGGCGCCCCGCCCGCGCGGCGGCTCAGCGCTTGTCCACCGTCCCCACCCGCTTGCCCGCCTTGTCGCGGATCACCTGCCTGCCGCCCACTCCGGGCTCCACGGTCCCGACGCGCCGCCCGCTCTCGTCGCGGATGATCTGGCGATCGCCCACCCCCTTCTCGACCGTGCCCACCCGGTGGCCCGATTCGTCACGGATGACTTGGCGGTCCTTGGCCAGCGCCGGCCCGGCCAGGGCCAGGGCCAGATACATCGTCAAGGCGGGGGTTAGCCCGGCCAAGAGCGCAAACCTGTCATGGCGCATTGTTTCATTCCCTGCCGACCTTCGTCGGCGGCAGCTGTAAGCCCAACAGCAAAGCCCCCAGGCTTTTGCCTGAGGGCTTTGACTAAATCTCAACAGCATCTTGGTAGGCCGGAGGGGATTTGAACCCCTGACTTCCACCGTGTGAGGATGGCACTCTCCCGCTGAGTTACCGGCCTGTATCGTTTTTTACCGTTTTGCCGCTGGCTTGAGCCCCGCTGGGCCGGGGCCCGCCGCCGGACTCGCCAAATTTTTTTACACCATGGGGAGAGGCTTTGCAACCGGTTATTCGCTCCGCCGGTCCCGGCCGCGCCGACCGGGGGCCCCGCCACGGGACCCTGGCCGGGGTGGATCGGAAATGCCAATCACCAAAGCCGGAAGGCCGGGAGTTCATGAATGGTTATAATGCAGCTATTTTGTGACTTACGCGACACCACCCTCCCAAGTTAGGATAAACCATAACAAGTATAGGGGTCGCCGCTATGCCCCGGCGTTGCGCCCTCGTCTCCGTTGTGCCCTCGTCCCCGTTGCGGCCTCTTGAAGCGACTCTCCGAGAAATTATATTGCACCATTGGCATCGAGAGCCGGCGCGGCGCTGGCCGCCCAGGCGGATGACGCCCAGGCTCTGGTGAAGAAGGCCACCGCCATGGTCAAGGAAAAGGGCCTGGACGAGACCATCAAGGTGGTCGCGGACAAGAACGGCCCCCTGGTCAACGGCGAACTCTACATCTTCGCGGTGGACATGAACAGGCTGACCCTGAAAGCCCATCCCATTGCCCCCCAGCTGGTGGGCAAGGACCAGTCGGGCATGAAGGACATCAAGGGCAAGATGTTCTTCTTGGAGTTCGTCAACCTGGCCAAGAACCCCGGCTCCGGCTGGATCGACTACTACTGGCCCAAGCCCGGCGACAAGACCCCGGTTTTGAAGATCACCTACATCGAGCGGGTGCCGGGCACGGACACTCTCTTCGGCTGCGGCTTCTACAGGTAGGCCCGGTTCGGCGGCCCGGCCGGAGCGAACGCCGGCCGGCTCGACCAGGCCGCGACCGCCTACCGATCAACTAGGCCTGGCGTCATGGGGGTACTTGGGACGGGGCGCCCTGTTTAGGGATCATAGCCTCCCACGGGGCATCAACATGGGGAAACAGTTGATGTCATGAGCCTCAGAGGCAAGGTGGTTCTTTTCCTGGCCATGGCCCTGGTGGACTTGAGCCTGGTTTACTTGGGCAACTACTATTTCCACACCCAGACCGCCGACGCCCAGGCCCTGGGAGTGGGGGCCATGGAGGCCCTGGAGCTGATCCAGTCGGCCCGGGTGGCCGAGCGCGCCTCCCTGCAAGAAGGCAAGCCCGAGCTGGCCAAGCAGGTGGGGCACCACCTGGATAGGTCGCTACGCAAGATCGACGAGCTGACCAAGCTGGTCGGCGGCGGGGATATTCGCGCCCAGATCAAATCCCTGGCCAAGGAGGCGGTCGAGTACCGCCAGACCTTCGCCCAGGTCAAGGAGAACGTGCTGCAGGTCTTCAAGCTGCGCGAGGAGATGTTGGCCCTGGGCCAGAGGCTCTCGGAGATCAACCGGGTCAGGATCGAGGACCGCATCACCCAACTTGAAGCCGAGAAGCTCTATGAGGGCGAGAACCTGCCCGCGGCCTTTTTGAACTTCAAGGCCGAGGCCAAGGACCTGGCCGCGCAGATGGACCGGCTCACCCTCAGCTCCCAGAGGCTTTTCCTTTCCAACAATGAAAATAACTACCTGGCCCAACTGGAGATTATCAAAGGCTACAGCCAACGGCACCTGGGCAACGCCAAGCAGCTCCTGCCCAGCTTGAACGACAAGGACCTGGCTGTGGCCTTCGGGGAGATCCTCAAAAACATCGCCCCCTTGCAGGATGCCGGCGACAAGCTGCACGCCCTCTGGAAGGCCGGCCCGGTTCTGATAGCCAGGCTGGACAAGGTCTCCGGGGTGCTGGCCACCGGCGGCAAGAGCGTGCAGGAATACAGCCGCCTGGCCATGGAGTCCAGCGCCCGTCTGGCCAACATCCTGGGCCTGGCGGTGACCGTGCTGGCCTCGGTCCTGCTTTTGGGCTGGGGCCTCTATCTTGTCCGCAGCACCTTCGGGCCCCTGCGCCGGGCGGTGGGCGCCCTGGAGGATGTGGTTGGCAAGGTGGAGGCATCCTCGGACCTGGCCCGCGCCTCCTCCCAGAGTCTGGCCGAAGGCTCGGCCGAGCAGGCGGCCAGCCTGGAGCAAATCGCCCAGGCCGTCAACCAGATGGACGCCGTGACCCAGCGCACCGCCGGCGAGGCCAACCAGAGCGCCGAGGCGGCCCAGGGCATGGGGGCCCAGGCCGAGGTCCTCAAGGAGGTCACCGGCGACCTGGTCAAGGTGCTGGAGGGAGGCCGCGCCGGCGCGGACATGCCGGCCCTGGAGTCGCGGCAGGAGGTCAAGCTGCTGGCCGGGAACTAGGGCCGGAGGGCTGGCCGGGCCGGGCGAGCCCGCTCCGCGTATGGGAAGATGCTCGTTTCGCGAGGCCGGGGGCATCCCCGCCCTAATGGCTTTTTGGGACGGGCTTTCCCTCCCGCGCCGCCGGTGGTCAGCGGCCCGGGCGGCCTCCGGAGGGTCTGCCGCCGGGTTCCCTGCTGGTGGACGACCTGCTGCTCGACGACCTGCCCGTGGGCCCGGCCGAGCCCTTGCCCCCGGGTGGCCTGCCCCGGGGCTTGGAACCCCGCCCGGCATCGCTGACGCCGGACTTGCCCCGGTCCGGTGGGCGGCCCGTACGCCGGCCCCGCCGCCCCTGTTCCGCGCCGGTGGCGCAGGAGCCCTGGGCCGGAGCCCGGCCCTGGCAGGCGGAGCCCGGCGCGGCCTTGGCCGGACTCGCCGGAGCCAGGCCCGCCGCCGCCTTCAGCGCGGCCACCTCGGCCCCGCTCAACCGCCGGGCCGCGCCCACGGGCAGCTCGCCAAGCTTGATCGGCCCCAGCCCCATGCGCACCAGCCTTTGCACCGGGTGCCCCACCGCCGCGCACATCAGCCTGATTTCCCGCTTGCGGCCTTCGTAGATCACCATGGAGAGCTTGCTGCGCAACGCGGTGCCGCCCTTGAGCTGCACCCGGGCCGGGGCGGTGAGCCGCCCTTCCACCCGCACGCCCTGGCGCAGGCGCTCCAGGGCCTCGCCGCCGGGCCGGCCGGCCACCCAGACCCGGTAGAGCTTGGGCACCATGAAGCGCGGGTGCATAAGCCGGTAGGCCAGCTCGCCGTCGTTGGTCAGAAGCACCAGGCCCTCGGAGTCCAGGTCCAGCCGCCCCACCGGATATACTCGCCCCGCCGCCCCCGTCGGCAGCAGGTCGATTACCCGGGGCCGGCCCTGGGGGTCGCTGACCGTGGAAACCACCCCGGCCGGCTTGTGCACTAGCCAGTAGTCGGCGGTCTGGGCCCCGCCCAGGACCTGGCCGTCCAGGCTCACCTTCTGGGTCAGGGGATCGGCCTTGCTGCCCAGCTCGGTGACCACCCGGCCGTCCACCGCCACCCGGCCGGCCAGGATCAGTTCCTCGGCCGCCCGGCGGCTGGCCACCCCGACGCGGGCCAATATTTTTTGCAGACGTTCGGGGGGCATGAAGGGAGCCTCTTTCATGAAAAAGGTATCATCACTCCGGCGCCGATATCTGAAATTGTAGCAGACAATCCGCAGGCGGGGGCCTAGAGCTTGGCCCTGACGCTCTCCACCTTGGCCAGGGCGCTGGCGGCCTTGTCGCGGCGGTCGTCGATGTTGATCAGGGTCATCACCCGGCCGGCCCCCTGCTGGAAGGGGACCTCGTGGGCCTGGCGGACGGCAGTCAGGATGTCCTCCAGGGGACCTTCCAGGATCGTCCCCATGGGGGTGAGTTGGCACTTGAGCGGGCTTCTTTCTAAAACCTTATGGATTTCGGCCACGTACTTCGACAGACTGGTGGAGGCGGTGCCCAGGGGCACCACCGAAAACTGGACTATGGCCATGGCCAAGCTCCTTCCGCCCAGCGCAAGGGTGGGGATTGATTTGTTGTATCGGTTGGGGGGCTGCTGTATATTTTTACAAGGGGCCGGCGTCCCAGCGGGCGCCAGCCCTGAAA
Organism: Deltaproteobacteria bacterium; assembly: GCA_021811275.1. Taxonomy (GTDB): domain Bacteria; phylum Desulfobacterota; class Desulfarculia; order Desulfarculales; family Desulfarculaceae; genus JACRDC01. The sequence continues at coordinate 3,358 of JAJZPI010000120.1, read as the reverse complement.
TGTCTGGCGGTCCCGCGGGCCGGGCCTGGACCTCTGCCCGCCATGCAACGGCTTAACGCCATAAGGTGTATACCATGCGCAACCTTGATTACGCAGCCCTGGACGACGAGCAGCTGGCCGAGCTGCTTTTCGTGGGAGAGGACCGCCTGGGGCTGGATTGGGCGCAAGAGGTGGCGCGCCGGCCCGCCCTGATGCCCTACCTGGCCCAGGTGGTGGTCGACAAGGCCAACTGGCTCTCCGAGCTGCCCGACTGGTGGGCGGTGGTTCACGCCACCTACATCCTGGGCTACCGGGGGGGCGAGGACGCGGTGCTGCCGCTCCTGACTGCCCTGCGCTGGTCAGACGCCTTTGACTGCGACTGGGTGACCGAGGTCCTGCCCTCCATCTTCGGCCGGATTGGCCCGGCGGTCATGCCCGGCCTGACCATGGTTACGCGCGACCCCTCGGCCGGCTGGTCGGCCCGCGACATCGCCCTGAAGGGCCTGGCCGCCGTCAGCCTCAAGCATCCCGATTGCTCCGACCATGTCTTCCAGATCATCGGCGAACGGCTCATGGACGAAGGCGAGGACCGGGTGGTGCGCCAGTTGGCGGGCCAGGCGCTGCTGGACTTCCGTTGCGCACAATACCGCATGGCCCTCCTGAAGTTCTCCCGCGAGGAGTGGGGGGCCCGCGACCTGGACGCCTGGTATCCCACCGGGTTCGACTCCGAGGACGTGGAGGCGGCCTTCCGCCAGGGCGGGGCCGACACCTGGCACTACCAGGAGGACTGGATGCGCTTCTACCAGCCGGCGGAGATACAGCGTCGGCAGAAGCGCTGGGCGCGCGAGCGTCTGGGCGCGGTCAAGGCCGGGCGCGACCGGGTGCCCCCGCCGGGCGGCGGCCGGGTGCTGAACCTTTCGCGCACCACCAAGACCCCTGAGACCCCGCCTCAGCCGCCGGCCCCCAACGCCGACCCCGAGGGGCGCGAGTAGCCGCCTACTTAGGACAACATCAGTCCATCGCTGCCTTTTTCCGGTCGGCCTCCGCATAAGGCCCTTGGCCCCCGGCCCTGAAGCATGTTATACCAAGTGGCGTTCGAGGCCGGAGAGAGCCTTGGGCCCATACAAGGTTCAGGCCGGCCCCGGCCTGGACGCCCGCGATCCCTTCTTGGAGGTTGACGATGCCCGCCGCCATCAAACCGCCCCGTCCGGGGGCGCTTGCGGTGTTGACGCTGTTGGGAGCCGTCTGGCTGCTGACTTCCTGCGCCGGCTACGTGCCCCAGGGCGGCGAGGACGTGGGCAAGGCCCACTACCAGCGCCACCTGTCCTTCCGGGCCCAAAACCAGCTGGACAAGGCCGCCTTGGAGCTGGAATTGGCGGTCAAGGCCGATCCCCAGATGTACCACGCCTATTACCAGCTGGGCCTGATCTACCAATCCCTGGGTCAGCCCGAAAAGGCGCGCCTGACCTGGGAGCGGGGCCTGGCCCAGGCCCGCTCCGGACCCGACCGGCCCGACTACCCCCGCGTGAAGTCCATCGCCGAAATGGAGACGGCCCTGGCTTCGCTGGAGGAACTGCCGCCCCTGCTGCCGCCGACCCCGGCCTACACCCCGCTGGCTCCCCGCCCGGCGGCCAAGACCAAGGCCAAGCTAAATATCCAGTCTCCGGCGCGTTGGGGGAGGACCCCCGGCAAGCCCGCCTCCGGTTCCTACGCGGTGCTGGTTTCTTCCAACCTCAGCAAAACCGCGGCCTTGGGCGACCGGAAGCGCTTGGCGGCCCACGGCTATTCCGCCAGCGTCACCACCTACAAGGACAAGAAGGGCAAGACCTGGCACCGGGTCTGGGTGGGCTGCTGCTCGGGGCACGACAAGGCCCAGGCCCTGGCCGCCACCCTCAAGAAAAAGGGCTTGGCCCGGGGCGCCGAGGTCATGAAGAAATAGCCCGAAGGTCCTCGCAAGCCATGCGACACGCCACCCGACAGGGGGACCGCCCGACGGCCCCCCTGTTTTTCTCAGCTTCATCGCGGTCTTTGGCTTCAGGGCTTTGACAGCCGGGGGGCCTATCGGTGATTATAAGTGAATGCCCGTTTGGGCAGGCGGCCCGCAACGGAGGCTGGAGGGGAGTCAAATGGCTGATGATCTGGACAAGGTGATCCTGGAGTCCTTGGAGAAGGATGACCCCAACCTCCTGCGGGCCGCCTGCATCATGTCCGGCCTGCGCCGGATCGACGCCGCCGAAAGGGGCCTTATCAAGGCCCTGGGGCACAAGGCCTGGCAGGTCCAGGCCGAGGCCGCCCGGGCCCTGGGGCTGATCGGCTCCAAGGGGGCCGCGCCTTTCCTAAAGCGCCTGCTCAAGGCCAGCGACGCCGATCTGCGCCAGAAGCTTCTGGCCGCCGCCGCCGGGGGCAAGGCCGACCCCGAGGCCAAGGACGAGGCCCCGCCGGAGCTGCGCCGGGCGGTGGCCGTGGCCATCAACCGCCTGGACCCCAAGGCCGCCGAGGAGGCGCTCCTGGCGGCCTTGGCCTCGGACAACGTGAATTTGATGGGCGCGGCCATGGCCGGGCTGGCCAACCTGGAGGCCCAGGCCGGCCGTGAGCGCATGATCGAACTCCTGGCCCACGCCGAGGCGGCGGTGCGCCGGGCCGCGGCCACCGGCCTGGGCAAGCTGGCCGAGTCCAAGGCCGTGCCGGGGCTGGTAAAGCTCCTGGACGACCCTGATGCCGAGGTGCGCCGGGAGGCGGTCATCGCCCTCAACCATATCAAGGACAAGGGGGCCCTGCCCGCCCTGGCCGCCGCCCTGGAGGACCCCGATGCCCAGGTTCGCCGGGTGGCGGCCATCGCCCTGGGCAACACCCGCCTGCGCCAGGCCCCCCTGGTCCAGGCCCTGATCCGGGGCCTGGCCGACCGCGAACCCGGGGTGCGCCAGGCCTGCCTTACGGCCCTGGCCAACCTGAAGGCCGGCGAGGCCCTGGAGGCCGCCGCCGCCCTTTTGGGGGACACCCACGAGGCTGTCGCCCGCCAGGCGGCGGTGGCCGCGGTGGCGTTGGAGCAGGTTCGCACCCGTCCGGACTACGAAGGGGCTTGATCTAGACGCGGCCCATCCGGGCCAGAAGCGATTGATCGGGGGGCAGGGGCCGGGGGGCCGAGGGGACTACCGTAGTTCCCGTGCGTTATTCCCGTAAATTAGGGGGCCGCTCGGCGGTCCTCTAAGCCTAACCAACCAATCTCAAAGATGAAAAAAGTTCCAGCCCGCGAGGGCCGGGTCTTTGCAAGGCCCTTTCGCTACCTATGCCCCTGGGGAGTGAAACGCGAGCCGTGCCCCTGTCCCGCCCCCGCCGCCCGCCTGTTCCGGCCCCGGCCGGCCCGAGCAAGCCCGGACCG
>JAJZPI010000119.1 GCA_021811275.1 Deltaproteobacteria bacterium | reverse complement strand
CATAAACCTGGCCCTGGGCATCCTCTACACCTACAGCATATTCAAGGAGGCCATCAGCGCCTCCATCAAGGCCCATGATGGCCGTTTCACCTGGGACCTGGCCAACCTGAACGACCCCTACGCGGTCTGCTGCCTGATGTTCGCCTTCGCCATGATCTTTGCCGGCCGCCTGCAGGACAAGCTTGGCCCCCGCCTGATCGCGGTCATCGGCGGCATCCTCACCGGCCTGGGCCTGATGTGGGTCTCGCTGTCCTACTCGCTGGTGACCTGGGTGCTGGGCTTCGGGGTGCTCATGGGCATGGGGCTGGGCTTCGGCTACGCATCGGCCACCCCGCCGGCCATCAAGTGGTTCGCTCCTTCCAAGACAGGCATGATCGCCGGCATCGTGGTGGCGGGCTTCGGCCTGGCCTCGGTCTACATCGCCCCCCTGTCGGAGTTTCTCATCCACCGCTTCGGCCTCAGCACCAGCATGATGGTCTTCGGCGGCGGGTTCCTGGTGGTGGTCTGCACCCTGGCTCAGTTCCTGGTCAATCCTCCCGCCGGCTACAAGCCCGAGGGCGTGCCGGCGGCGAACCCGGCCGCAACCCAGGCCTCCACGCACTTGGCTGATTTCGAGCCCGCCGAGGTCATGCGTACGGGTGCCTTCTACAAGCTGTGGTTGATGTTCGCCATCGGTTCCGGGGCCGGCCTGATGATCATCGGCAACGTGGCCGGCATGGCCAAGCAGAGCCTGGGCGCCATGGCCTGGGTCGTGGTGGCCCTAATGGCCGTGGGCAACGCCGGCGGCCGGGTGGTGGCCGGCATCCTCTCCGACAAGATCGGCCGCATGCGCACCGTAACCATCATGATGACGGCACAGTCGGCCATCATGGTGGCCTTGCTCATGCTGGGCTCGGCCAACGCAGCCTTCATGGTGTTTGCCGCCACTTTCGTGGGCTTCAACTACGGCACCAACCTCTCCCTGTTCCCCACCTCCACCAAGGACTTCTTCGGACTGAAGAATTTCGGCGCCAACTACGGCTTGGTCTTTACTGCCTGGGGTGTGGGCGGCTTCATCCTGCCCAAGGTTTCCCAGATGATCGTGGCCGCCACCGGCAACTTCAACGCGGCCTATGTCACCGCCGCGATTTTGCTGGCCCTGTCAGCAGGCATCAGCCTCATGACCAAGGCTCCCAAGAAGGTCCTGATCCCCGGCAAGGCGGAGTTCGCGCCGGTCGCAGGCAGCGCCTCCTTCCCTGTCAGCCCCTTCTTCAGCCACCTGTTGAAGAAGATCGACAAGTAAACATGACTGCCTAGGGGTAAACCCAACCCCCGCGGGCCCGGCCTAACCTATCCTTGGCCGGGCTCGCTTTTTGTGCCACGGGCCCACAAACCGCTTCTACATTACCGGCTCATTCTTTACAATTATTATAAATAACGCGGAAAATCAGTACAGGCCGCCGGCGCTGGAAATTTTTCGCCCCCGGGGTTGACAAGCTTGGCGGCATTAGGTAATTTAGTACCAGATTACCTAATAAGGAGTTTTCCGATGGCCCCCATCTTGAGCATCTCCGAAGCGGCGTCCCTGGGCATGCACGCCTTGGCGCTGCTGGCCGGCCAGCAAGGGCGGAAGCTCTCCGCCCGCGAGATGGCCGCACAGCTCAAGGTTTCCGGCCACCACTTGGCAAAGGTCATGCAGCGCTTGGCCAGGGCCGGCCTAGTGGAATCGGTTCGTGGTCCGCACGGAGGTTTCAAACTGGCGCGCAGGGCCTCCTCCATCACCTTGCTGAGCGCCTATGAAGCATTGGAGGGGGCTCTGCCGCCCACCCAGTCCTGCTTGCTGGGCAAGCCGGCTTGTCAGGGCCATTGCATCCTGGGCGGGCTGGTGCACAGCATGGGCGCGCAGGTACGCGAATATCTGGCCGGCACCACCCTTGAAGGACTGGGCAACGGCTTCGCTCCGGATCCCAGGGTTGTTCGAGATGGACCGGCCGGTCCCAACGGTGCCACATCCTAGAAACCCAAGAATGAAAGAGGGGAAAACCATGGAAATGTTTTGCTACCAGTGTGAGCAGACGGCCAAAGGCAAGGGTTGCACCATTCAGGGTGTCTGCGGCAAGGACCCGGAAGTTTCCGCCCTGCAGGACCTCCTTACCTACGCCCTCATCGGCTTGAGCCAGGTGGCCCACGCCGCTCGCGCCAAGGGCGTGAGCGATTCGGAGGTCAACCGTTTCACCGCCGAGGCCGCCTTCAGCACGCTGACCAACGTCAACTTCGACCTTGAGCGCTTTCTGCCCCTCATCCGCCGGGCCGTCGAACTGCGCGAGGGCTTAAAGACCAAGGCCGGCGTCAATCTCGAGGGAGGGGCCGCCTCCTTCAAGCCGGCCGCCGACAAGGCCGGAATGCTGGCCCAGGCCCAGTTCTTCGGCTTCAAGCCCGGCGCGGGCCTCAACGAGGATATCGCCTCCCTGCAGCACATCACCATCTTTGGCATCCGGGGCGTGGCCGCCTATGCTGATCACGCCGCCATCCTGGGGCAGGAGGACGAATCGGTCTACGCCTATATCCATCAGGCGCTGGCCGCCACCCAGGACCCCTCGCTCGGCCTGAACGACTGGGTAGGCTTGGCTCTCAAGTGCGGCGAGGCCAATCTGAAGGCCATGGAACTGCTCGACGCGGGCAACACCGGAACTTACGGCCATCCCGTGCCCACGGTGGTGCCCCTGGGCCATAAGAAGGGCAAGGCCATTCTGGTTTCCGGCCATGACCTTAAGGACCTGGAGGAGGTCCTCAAGCAGAGCGAGGGCAAAGGCATCTATGTCTACACCCACGGTGAGATGCTCCCCACCCACGGCTACCCGGGGCTCAAGAAGTACGCCCATTTCTTCGGACACTACGGCACCGCTTGGCAGAACCAGCAGCGCGAGTTCGCGGAGTTCCCCGGCGCCATCCTGATGACCACCAACTGCCTCCAGAAGCCCAAGGAGTCCTATCAGGCCAACGTCTTCACCACCGGCTTGGTAGGCTGGTCCGGCGTGGCTCATATTGCCAATAAGGACTTCAGCGCCCTCATCAAGCGGGCGCTTGAGCTGCCCGGGTTTGGCGAGGATCTGGACAAGGGCACGGTCATGGTGGGGTTCGCCCGCAATGCCGTCCTGGGCGTGGCCGAAACCGTCATCGGCGCGGTCAAGTCCGGGGCCATCAAGCACTTCTTCCTGGTGGGCGGCTGCGACGGAGCCAAGTCCGGCCGGAGCTACTACACCGAGTTCGTGGAAAAGGCCCCCAAGGACACCGTCATCCTGACCCTGGCCTGCGGCAAATTCCGTTTCTTCGACAAGCAGTTGGGCGACATTGGCGGAATCCCGCGCCTGCTGGACATCGGTCAGTGCAATGACGCCTACTCGGCGGTGCAGATCGCGCTAGCGCTGGCCGGGGCCTTCAACTGCGGCGTCAACGACCTGCCCCTGTCCCTGATCCTCTCCTGGTACGAGCAGAAGGCCGTGGCCATCCTGCTGACCCTGCTCCACCTGGGCATCAAGGACATCCGCTTGGGACCCAGTCTGCCGGCCTTCATCACCCCCAACGTGCTGCAGGTCTTGGTGGACAATTTCGCGATCAAGCCGATCACCACTCCGGACGAGGACCTCAAGGCCATACTGGGCTGATCCATCCGGCGGACTATCATTCTGAGCAAACCAAGAGGGGGGCTTCCGTTGGGGCTCCCCTCTTGCTTTAGCCTCGAAAAATAGGTGCAAATCGTCGCTGGGGTATTGACCGGCGGCGCATTGCGGCCTATAAATGCCGAGTGAGCCGGAGTGGCGGAATTGGTAGACGCAGGGGACTCAAAATCCCCCGCTCCTCGTGGGCTTGAGAGTTCGAGTCTCTCCTCCGGCACCAAAGAAAATAAAGCGATTAGGCCTCGCGGCCTAACCGCGCTTGGTTTCTGGGTGTCAGCCACTGAGGGGAATAGAGGGGAGGCCACCCACTTCTTTACCGCCCCTTTAAGGAGTGCAAATAATGTGATGTCATGGCGGCAGTTGAATGGCCGAGCCTGTCTTGTATGGTTGTCAAGGGTAACCCTTCCTCGTCCCATTTACTTGCCCGCCAATGTCTCCAACAATACAACTCGAAGTGTTTTACATTGGCTTTGGCACACGCCTCCCTGTACCATTTAATAATAGTGCGAGGCGTCAGGACTTTTTCATTGTGTTTCCGCTGAAAGACTAGCTTGCTGGTTGGCCTATTTTGATGGTGGTTCTCCAGTAGTTCTGCCAGGTGGACCGAAATCGCCAGCCTACGAGGCCGTATTTGGCCGCCTTGGTTTTTTGCTGTCCTGAAGTCTAGGGTTCTTCGTTCCCGTGAGAAGTCTTGCCAGGATAGTTTTAACGGCTTGTATGTCTTCAGAGCCTTTGGGACAAGTTGGTTCATTTTCTAAAGGACAGCTTCCCTGTAATCCGCTGGCCTGATGAGCCTCTGTTTCAAGGGCGCCAGACCTAGGTTCATGCGCCTCCTGGCGCGCAAGGTCTGCTCCTTCACCAGATTTCTGACCTTAGTAATTTCAACCGCCCTGCCTTCGTAGACGTCGGCCGGGGTAAGGTTGTCCAGGGCCTCGTGCACCCGGTGGTGGTTGTAGTATTCCACGAAGCGCCCGACTTGGTGCTTCAGCTGCCAGGGCAGATAATAGTTATCCTGGTTGATCACGTTCTTCATGGTCCGGTGGTAGCGCTCGATCTTGCCCTGGGTCATGGGATGATAGGGCCTGCCCCTGGTGTGGCCGATTCCCTGCTGGGCCAAATATTCCTTCAGTTCGCTAGCCAGGTAGCATGGCCCATTGTCCGATAGCAGGCGGGGCCGGTGCTTGACCTTGACGCCGGTTGCCCCGGTCTTGGCGACCGCCATTTCCAGGGTATTTTTCACGTCATCGGCGGACATGGTGCTGCAGAGCAGCCAGGCGATGATGTAGCGGCTAAAGTCATCCAGCACCGTAGACAGGTAGTACCAGCCCCAGCCGATGACCTTGAAGTAGGTGAAGTCGGTCTGCCAGAGCTCGTGCACCCGACTGGTCTTGTGCTTGAATTGATCGGTCGCGCTGAGCACGATGTAGGCCGGGCTGGCAACCAGGTCGTGATCCCGCAAGATGCGATAAACGCTGGACTCGCTGATGTAGGCGCCGTGGCTGTCGGTGATGTGCCAAGCCAGCTCCCTGGGGGTGAGCTCGGGCTTTTCCAGGGCGACCTCCACCACCCGCTGCCTTTCGCTCTCTGGGATTCTGTTCCAGAAGCGCCTGACATTGGGAGGCTGGCTGGCCAGGCCGTCATAGCCAGCCTCAGCATACCTGGCGTACCAGCGGTAAAACGAGCTGCGAGGTACCCCCAGCTCACGCAGGGTGCGCTTCACCGGCAGAGCCGAGCCCTCCACCAGCCTGATGATCTCCATCTTTTCGGCTTGGCTGAAGCGCATCACTGATCCTGACCGCTGCCCGAGCCAACCAAGCTTTTTTTGAGCACCACGTTCTTCAAGGAAAGATCGGCCACCAACTCCTTGAGCTGGCCGTTCTCCCGGCGAAGCTCGTTCACTTCCGGGCTGGTCGCCTGGCGCTTGGTGTCACCAGCCAAGCGCTGCTTGCCGGCCTCCAGAAAAGCCTTGCTCCAGCTGTAGTACAAATTGGGGGAGATACCCTCCCGACGGCAAAGCTCCGAGATGCCTTCCTCGCCCCGAAGACCCTCTAAAACAATGCGGATCTTCTCCTCCGCTGAGTATTGACGCCGTGTCTGCCGTCGAATCTCCCGTACAACAGCCTCCGCTCCCTCCGTCTTGCTCATGGCTCACTCCTTTGGGTTTGATTCTACCCGGGAGTGTCCCTTAGAAATTCAACCCTATCTGTCCCACAGGGTCTGACAACAAACATAGACCAACTTGTCCCAAAGGCTCTGAAGACGTACACTGGCTGGGCCACGGGGAAGTTCAAATCGGGACCATTGGGTTGGTGATCGCGCTGGCTCATCTCAACCGCCAACGCGGGACGCGCAAAATTGGTTTGATCGCCTTGGCGGTCTTCGTGATATTCGGCTTGGCGGCTCAAGCGATGAAACTGTTGGCCGGGCGGCCAAGGCCCGCCATGGAAGTGGCTGATTGGGAGCCGTTGCGTTTCGCCTTGGCGGAGCGGATGGACTCGTTTCCTTCCGGCCATGTCACGACCAGCTTCGCCTGGCCACTGTGCTGGCGGCTCGATATCCCAAAGCGGCCGTGGTCTGCTACGGGCTGGCCATCCTGATCGCCCTGGGCAGGTTGGTGGGGTGGCTGTCGGTTTGGCGTATGGCTCCGGCCGGCCAGCCCTTGGCATTCAGGGCCTCACCAGGCGGGAAAGACTTGCTATGATGTTTCACGGAAAGTTGGCGTTGGGAGTTCAACCCAGATGAACGCGTTGTTGGTTTTCGTGGGCGGCGGCATCGGAGCGCTCAGCCGCTACTTGGTCAGCCTTGCCGCCGTTCGGCTTTGGGGAGCTGGCTTTCCCTTCGGAACCTTGGCGGCCAACATGATCGGCGTGTTTCTGATTGGCCTGTTCTTCGGTTTGGCCGACCGCCACAGCTTCCTGACCGGCCCAGCGCGCCTTTTCTTCGTCACTGGCTTTCTGGGCGGCCTGACCACCTTTTCAAGCTTCGGCTGGGAGACGGTCAATCTGGCGGGAGATGGTCTGTTGACCCTGGCCCTGGCAAATTTTCTGCTGAACAACTTGGTGGGCTTGAGTTTGGTGGTGGCTGGGATGTGGCTCGGCAAAACGATTTGAACGCTTCGGGTGGAACGCGGGGTGAGGCCATGGAATATAGCGTTATCTGTATTTATACCAGCGAGAACGCCCGCTGGGAGGGCAAGCTCCTTGCCGACGCCCTGACGAGCCTGCTGCGAGAGCGCCAACTCGCCGCCCGCTGCACGGTGACCCGAGGAATTTCCGGTTTATACGAAGACGGTGACTTGGCCACCCAAAGAGTGGAAGTGCTGTCCTTCAACTTGCCCTTGAAGATTGAAATTGTCCTGCCCTCCCCTGAGTTGGAAAGCCTTCTACCTCAGATTACGGCAATGGTGACCGAGGGAATCGTTGGCGTGAGCGCTCTCAGGGTTATCTCTCACAAGATCAAGCATCATCTTGTGCCCAGGCACCTGAAGGTCCGTGACGTGATGACTTTCAACCCGCAGACCGCTCAGCCCGCCACGCCCCTGAGCCAGGTATTGGATATATTGCTCTGCGCCGATTTCACTGGCCTGCCCGTGGTGGACGAAAAGGGACATCCCGTGGGTATCATCACTGACGGCGACCTGGTCTACCAGGCCGGGCTTCCCATCAGGGTGCGGCTCATGGCCCAGTTTGCGCCGGGCGAGGTAGGTCCACTGAAGGAAAGCCTCGCCCACAAGCTGGCCAAGGAAGTGATGACTTCTTCCGTAACGACGGTCAAGCAGGACCAATACCTGTTCGAGGCCGTGGACACCATGCTCAAGCGGGGCCTGCGGCGCTTGCCTGTGGTCGATGCCAGCGGGGTCCTGGTGGGTATTCTGTCACGCATCGACATCTTCAAAGCCATCAGCAAGGAGACTTCGGCCTCCGAGGCGCTACGGGATAATGGCATTACCCTGAGCGAGCCTAACCGCGCGGGCGACGTTATGCGCAGGGATACGCCGACCGTGTCACCGGAGACGCCCTTGGATCAGGTCATAAAGCTTTTGGGCAACAGCGCCATTGAGCGGGTGGCGGTGGTTGATGGACAAGGAAAGCTGCTCGGCCTGATATCCGACCATGCCATGCTGAACGCCTTCTCGGAGCACAAGGAAGGGCTCTGGGATTACCTGATGCGCAAAATTACGCCCAAAGAGATGGGCGAGCGGCACGCCGAACTTATACGGCAGTACCGCAGCACCAAAGCCGGCCAAGTCATGGAGGAGGACTTCCCCAGCGTGGGAGACGATACTCCTTTAGAAGAAGCCGCCCGCTTGATGACCGTGAAGCGCCTCAAGCGCCTGCCCGTTCTGGACGCCCAGGGCCACCTACTGGGCATGCTGCGGAGGGAGGCATTGTTGCGCTTGGGCGGCAGTGATGCCACTTCGGGCGGCAAGGCGAAAACGTAGCCGTTTCGTCGAAGACGCCGCAGGCCATTGACATGGGGAAGTGATTATTTAACAATCAAAATAGCGATGGGGTCCGCTCTCAACCGCCCTTATGGGCTGATGACTCCTACCTGGCAGTAAACTGCCTGGTGGGGGTATCGCGGACCAGAACCCCCGCCAGGCTCTTCCGGCCCAGCGGGGGATTTTTATGACCGAAACCCTGTTCCAAGCCTTCATATGGCTGGCCCTGGCCCTGCTGGCCACGCTAATTTCCATCTGGTTCCGCATATCCGGCGCGCTTTCCGAAATCATCGTGGGCACCGTGGCCCAGTTCATCATCGGCGTCTTCCTGACCGGCGTCACTCTGGGGGCCGATCATTCCTGGATCAAATTTCTTTCCAGCACCGGAGCTATACTACTCACCTTCCTAGCCGGGGCCGAACTTGACCCGGTGGTGTTCAAGCTCAAATGGCGCGAAGCCTCGGTGGTGGGGCTAGCTAGCTTCGTCGCGCCCTTCCTGGGCTGCACGGCCGTGGCCTATTGGTTCCTGGGTTGGGACCTGTGGCCCAGTTGGCTGGCAGGGGTGGCCTTGTCCACCACCTCGGTGGCCGTGGTCTATGCGGTGATGCTGGAATTGGGGCTTAATAACACCTCCTACGGCAAGACCCTGCTGGCCGCCTGCTTCGTCACTGACTTGGGGACCGTCCTGGCTCTGGGCCTGATCTTCGCGCCCTTCACCTACAGGTCCCTGATATTCGTCGGAGCGGGTGCGGCGGCCTTCGCCTTGCTGCCTTGGCTCACACCGCGCTTCTTCGCCCGTTACGGCAACCGGCCCTCGGAACTGGAGGCCAAATACCTGCTCATGTGCCTGTTCGACCTGGGCGCGCTGGCCCTATGGGCGGGCAGTGAGGCCGTTTTGCCGGCCTACCTCGTAGGCATGGTGCTGGCGGGCACGGTGGGCAAGGACCACGTGCTCATCCGTCGGCTGCGCACTCTGGTCTTCGGTCTGCTCACGCCCTTCTATTTCATCAGGGCGGGCTCCCTGGTTTCGGTGCCGGCCCTGGTGGCCGCTCCCATGGTGCTGGTGGTGCTGTTGGTGGCCAAGGTGCTCACCAAGATAGCGGCGGTCTATCCGGCGACCAAGCTTTTTGGCAACCGCCGGGACGAGGGCATGTACACCACCTTGCTCATGTCCACCGGGCTCACCTTCGGCACCATCTCCGCTCTCTTTGGCTTGAGTAATGGAATCATCGACCAGGCCCAGTACTCCTACCTGGTGGCGGCGGTCATCGCCAGCGCGGTGGTGCCCACCATCATCGCCAACGCGGTGTTCCTGCCCCGGCACCTTTTGCCCCTGCCCGATGAAGTGAGGGCCGAAAGCCAACCCGCGCAATCCCCCGCACTCAAGGTTACGGAGTGAGCCATGGAAACACTACTTATCGGTTACGATGCCTCGCAACAAGCCGAGAAGGCATTCGCTTTTGGCCTGGAATTGGCCGCCAACTTCAGGGCCAAGGTGCTGGTGGTGTCCGTGGCCAGCCCGCCCGAGCCCCCGCAGATGGTTGAAATACAGGCGGCCCTGGAGAACGCCAGGGAGTACTACGAGGGGCATTTCGCCAAGCTGCGCGAAACCGCCGCCAAGGTTGGGGTGGCCGTCGAATGCCTAGTCCTGGTGGGGCATCCGGCCGAGCAGATCGTTCGTTTGGCGGTCGAGCGCAAGGCGGACCTTATCGTCATGGGCCATCGGGGAAGAAGCGCCATTGAACAGTGGCTGCTGGGCTCCGTGGCCCGGCGCGTCATGAATCACGCACCCTGCACCATAACCATTGTTCGCTGAGGAGGTCGATGTGGGCAACGTCATTGCGGAGGTCAAGGCCAGGGAAATCCTGGACTCACGGGGCAACCCCACGGTGGAGGTCGAGGTCAAGCTCGCCGATGGAACCAAAGGAAGAGCCGCCGTCCCTTCGGGGGCATCAACCGGGGTGCACGAAGCCCTGGAATTGAGAGATGGGGATAAGACGCGCTACGCCGGCAAGGGCGTCTTGAAGGCCGTGGAAAACGTCAATCTGATACTCGCCAAGGCGGTGAAGGGCAAGGACGCCCTGGATCAGAGCCTTGTCGATCGCACCATGATCGAGTTTGACAACACGCCCAACAAGGAATGGCTGGGGGCCAACGCCATCCTGGGCGTCAGCCTGGCGGTGGCCCGCGCTGCGGCGACCTCCCTAGACCTTCCCCTCTACGAATACTTGGGTGATCCCTACACCAAGACGCTGCCGGTGCCCATGTTCAACATCTTGAACGGCGGGGTGCACGCCAATTGGCAGGGCACGGACTTGCAGGAATTCATGATCGCCCCCGTGGGTGCGCCCAACTTTCGCGAGGCCCTGCGCTGGGGAGCCGAGGTCTATCACACCCTCAAAGGCGTGCTCAAGCAGGCAGGCTATTCCACGGGCGTGGGCGACGAGGGCGGCTTCGCCCCGGCCCTGAAGGCCAACTCTGACGCGGTGGAACTTATCCTGCAAGCTATAGAGAAGGCGGGCTACCGGCCCGGCGAGCAAATAGCCATAGCCTTGGACCCGGCCTCCAGCGGCTTCTTCGAGGACGGTCTCTATAATCTACACACCGAGGGCCGCAAGGTGACCTCGGCTGAGATGGTGGACAGGTACGCCCAGTGGACGGCCAAGTACCCCATCGTGGTGTTGGAGGACGGCCTGGCCGAGGATGACTGGGAGGGCTGGAAACTCCTCAACCAGACCCTTGGACAGAAAATTGAACTGGTGGGCGACGACCTGTTCGTGACCAATGTCGAACGCATCTCCCGGGGCATTGAGGAAAACGCGGCCAACGCCGTGCTTATCAAGCTCAACCAGATTGGCACTATCAGCGAAACCATCGCGGCCATCAATCTGGCTCGCCAAGCCGGCTGGGGAGCCATGGTTTCCCACCGCAGCGGCGAAACCGTGGACAGCTTCATCGCGGATTTCACCGTGGCCATGAACACCGGCCACCTCAAGACCGGCGCTCCCTGCCGGGGAGAGCGGGTGGAAAAGTACAACCAACTCATGCGCATCGAGGAGGAATTAGGAGACAAGGCGACCTATGCGGGGCGCAAGGCCTTTGTGCGTTAGCTAGCTTGCATAAGAGGAGAGTCCCAATCGTTCAACCTGATTGACCTCTTGGGCTGGTCCAGTGGACGGCGCATGCTGATGGTCGTGTTGGAACAGATGTGGCCCCGGTTTGTTGGACAGCTTGGCGGCGTTCTTAAGGTGTAAGGCGTCCGTTGTCATGCCGCCGCCTCGTCGGTGGTCCATGTGTTGGCCGCATCCAGTATGCCTCGTCCGGGGTTTTACCGTCCAGCCTGGAGTGGGGCCTGCGCTGGTTGTAGGAGTTGATCCAGTCCCCGATGCCCTTGCGAGCCTGGCTGCCCGTCTCGAAGGCGTTGAGGTAGACGCACTCGTATTTGAGGCTTCGCCAGAGGCGCTCGATCATGACGTTGTCCATCCAGCGCCCCTTGCCGTCCATGGCAATCTTGATGTCGGCGTCCTTGAGCTCTTGGATGAAATCCAGGCTGGTGAACTGGCTTCCCTGGTCGAGTATAAGGGGAAAGCAGTGTGAGGCGGAGTTCCCAGCCTCTGTGCGAGAATCCCTCTGGCTTGCAAACCAAGGAGGGGCTTCATGGAGACACAGGAATTCCGCCTCGGCACTCAGGATACTATCGTGGGTATTGACTTGGGAAGTATTGAGCACCAAGTGGTTATCAAGGACGCAGAAGGCAAGCGGCTCACCCGTTTCCGCATTAGCCATTCTCGTGAGAGGATGGATGAGCTTTTTCGACGCGCCCAGGTGGCAGGCAAGAGCCAAGACGCCGAGGGGGTACGGCAGGTTGTTTTCGCCTTCGAGGCCACTGGGCATATCTGGGAGGCCGTGGCCCATTACCTCCAAGAACATGGGCAGCGCTATGTGATCGTCAATCCTCTGGCCACGTTCCGGGTGCGCGAAGTTCGGCAGTTGAGCCGCTAGAAGACAGATGTCACCGATGCTGAGCACATCGCGGAATTGGTCCGTAGCGGTTTGGTTACCAGAACCCAATTGGATGACCCCAAGTACCATCATTTGCGTTTTGCCTGGAGAGAATACGAAAGGCTGCGTGGTGAGCGCG
>JAJZPI010000118.1 GCA_021811275.1 Deltaproteobacteria bacterium | reverse complement strand
TTTTGGCCTCTTTGCATATCTGTTAGTTCAACTATCTGACAGCATTTGACAAACGTAAACCAGCCCCTGGCGCGCAGGGGGGCCGGCCTACCCTTTCACCAGTTAACAATAGGACATTGGGGTCTGTGGCCCATGCCGAATGGTGGTTAACCCTTATTCCCCTAGGCCTCGACGGAAGCTACTCTCAGATTAATTGACCATGCGGTCGCGGTGATTATTCCGCACAGAGGTTTGTGCAATGGTTGATGTGTATTCTGGCGCAAGCGCCAGCCTCCTGGACACCCTGGATTGCGGGGTGATGATTCTTGAGCCCGGAACCGGCCGCATGCTCGATGCCTCCGCCCAAACCGCCAGGCTCTTTGGAATGTCCATGGAAGAAATCAATCGCCTCGGCTTTGGTCTGCTGGAGCGCGATGCCTCGCCTGAGCAGTTGGCCGGGTTGCGGAACGGCCTGAAAGCCGCAGCCAAGGGTCAACCTCAGGCGCTGGACATGAAGGTCCATGACGGTCTGGGCCGGGAGTTCTGGCTGGAGCTAAACCTGAAACTCCTGAGCCCGGGCGAGGGACCGGTGGTGGTGGCCAGCCTGCGCGACATCTCCCGCCGCAAGCGGGCCCTGGCCCAGCAGGAACGCCTGCACAAAGCCCTGACCAAGCGCGTGCATGAGCTGGAGTGTCTCTACAGCCTCTTCACCGTCTTCGCGGAAAGCGGGGCATCACATGAGGAGATTTTTACCAAGTCTCTAGCCAGCATAGCCGGAGGCTGGCAATATCCCGATTTCGCCTGCGTCAGTCTGCGCGTGGATGACAAGATCTTTAAGACGCCCAACTACCGGCCCAGCCCCTGGCGCCAGGCGGCCCCCATCGTGGTCAACAAAGAGAAGGTCGGCGAACTGGAGGTAGCCTACCTGCGGCAAATGCCCCCCGCTGATGAAGGCCCCTTCTTGGTGGAGGAGCGAGAGCTCATCGACGCGGTGGCCGGCCGCCTGGCCCGCATCATCGAGCGGCGAAGGACCCAGGAGGAACTGCGGCGGGAGCGGGATTTCGCCAAGAATCTGGTGGAAACGGCCCAGCTCATCGTGTTGGTGCTGGATTGCGAGCGGCGCATCATTCACTTCAACCCCTTCCTGGAGAAGATTTCCGGTTATCGGCTGCACGAGGTCATCGGCCTGGACTGGTTCGACACCTTCCGTCCGGCTGAGCATCGCGACGGAGGCAAGACCCTCTTCCGGGAGGTAATGGCTACGGCCCAGGCCGCCAGCTACTTGGGCCACATGCTGGATCGTCAGGGACGGTTGCACCTGGTGGAATGGAGCGTGCGTCCCCTTCGCGACACCCAGGGCGAGATGACCGGCCTGCTTTGCACCGGCCAGGACGTGACCGAGCGGCAGAAAATGGAGGAGGATCTTCGCCGCCTGGCGGCTGCGGTGGAGCAGGCGGCGGAAAGCATCATCGTCACCGACGCTACCGGCGTGATCCAATACGTCAATACGGCCTTCGAGAACCTCACCGGCTACAGCCGCCGGGAGGCGATGGGCCAGCGCCCAGCGCTGCTCAAAAGCGGGGTGCAGGGCGATGATTTCTACAAGGCCATGTGGGCCAAGCTTTTGAGCGGCCGGGTCTTCAAGGGCACCCTGGTCAATCGCAAGAAAAACGGCGACCTCTACGATGTGGAGTGCGTCATCTCGCCCATCCGCGACGGCCAGGGCCGCATCGTCAACTTCCTTTCCCACCAGCGCGACATCACCCAGGAGAAGCGCTTGCGCGAGCATCTGCGCCAGTCGCAGAAGATGGAGGCCATCGGCACCCTGGCCGGGGGCATCGCCCACGACTTCAACAACATCCTGGGGGCGATAATCGGCTACCTGGAACTGGGCCGGCTCCAGCTTGATCACGCGGAAAACGCCAGGGGCTACCTGGACCAGGCCCTCAAGGCCAGCGGCCGCGCAAAGGACTTGGTGCGGCAGATTTTGACTTTCAGTCGGCGGACCGAGCAGCAAATGATACCGGTGGACTTGAACCTGATCGCCAAGGAGTCGCTCAAGCTACTCCGCGCCACCCTGCCCAGCACCATAGAAATGCATCTGCAAACCCTGCCCAACCCTGCCTCCACTCTGGCCGATCCTACCCACATGCATCAGGTGATAATGAACCTGTGCACCAACGCCGCCCATGCCATGTGCGAAGGCGGAGGCAAATTGGAGATCGCCCTGCGGGACCTGGAGGTGGGAAACGATGAAGCGCCCCATTTCCCGGACGTGTCACCCGGATCCTACCTGCGCCTTAGCGTGAGCGACAACGGCCGGGGCATGAGCGCGGAAGTCCGCGAGCACATTTTCGAACCCTTTTTCACGACCAAGGCCCCGGGTGAGGGGACCGGCTTGGGCCTGGCCGTGGTCCACGGCATCGTAAAGGCCTGCCGGGGCGCCATCAACGTGTACAGCGAGATCGGCAAGGGGACAGCCGTGCACATCATGCTGCCTCGCCTGCCGCACTCCCAGGCGGTGATGGCCGAGCATGCAGGGGAGGCCCCGAGCGGCCAGGGCCGCCTGCTTTTGGTCGATGACGAAGAATCCTTGGTGGACATTCTGGGCCGAATGCTGGAGGGCCTGGGCTACCAGGTCGCGGCCTTCAGGGACAGCTTGAAGGCGCTAGAAGCATTCGACGCCGATCCCTCGGCCTTTGATCTGGTGATAAGCGATCTGACCATGCCGGGCCTGACCGGCTTGGACTTGATCCGCCGAATGAAGGCCATGCGTCCAGACCTGCCCTTTCTGCTTTGCACCGGATTCAGCGAGTCGATCACCCAGGAGGCCGCCAACCTCCTGGGCGTACGCGAGGTGATACTCAAGCCGGTTTTACGCAAGCAAATGGCCGAGGCCATACAGAGAGCCTTGCTCTCCGTGCGAGGGGGCTAGGCGAGGAGGAGCGAAATGGACCAAGTGCGCGCTCTGAACGGCGTCAAGGTCGGACACAAGATAGCGGGCGGTTTCACGGCGGTATTGCTCCTTCTGGCGGTGGTGGCGGGCTTTGGCTACTTCGGCCTGAACCGTGTGGCCGAGCGGGTGGAGAAACTAGACACTGCCAGCCAGATGATAAAACAGAACCTGGAGGCCAGGCGCCACGAAAAAAACTTTATTATCCGGGGCGACAAGGAATACCTGGACCGGGTGACGGCGGAGGTGCAGAAGCAGCGCCGCGCCGCTGGTGAGCTGGCTCCAATCTTAAGCGATCCCGCCGACCAACAACGCCTGACGCAGATTTTGGACTCGCTTAAAGCCTACGAGGAAGGCTTCGACCACCTGGCGGCGGGGGTGCGCGAGGAGAAGAAGGTCGAGCGGGAGATGCGCGAGGCGGCCCAAAAGGCCCAGGCGGCGGCGGAGCGTCTTCAGTCTGAGACGCTCAATTCTGCTTTCGTCCAAGCCAAGGAGCGAGGCGAGGTCGAGCGCATGGCCTCCGTGCGTGAAGACGAGGCGGCCCTGGCCGCCAGTATGCAGATTCTTTGGCGCATGAGGCTGGCGGCGGCCTTCTACATATCCCGCAAGGGCAAGGCGCAGTGGGATGAGGTGCAGGCCGCTGGAGAGGAATTGGGCCGTAGCCTGCGGAAATGGTCCGGTGGCATGGGCGGACGGCCGGAGCTGGCCAAGCCCGTGGCGGAGTTGACGGCCGCCGTGGAGGAATACCAAGAGGCCTGCCGGAAGATAAGCCAGTTGGTGGAAAAGGAAACCCAGGCCGACCGGTTGATGGTCGATGCGGGCCGCAAGAACGTGAAGGCCACCGAGGAGACCAGCGTCGAACAGCGGCGCAAGATGACCTCCATGATAAAGAATTCCTCTATGGTCATAATCCTCGGCAGCCTTTTGGCCCTGCTGATGGGCGCGGCCATGGCTATTTTGCTCACCCGGGCGGTGACCAAGCCTCTGGGGCGCGTCACCCATAGCCTCCGCGAAGGGGCGGAGGAGCTTTCCCAGGCTTCGCGCGAGGTCTCGGCCTCCAGCCAGACCCTGGCCGAAGGCTCTTCACAACAGGCCGCCTCACTGGAGGAGACCGCCGCCTCGCTGGAAGAGCTTACAGCCATGACCAAACAGAACGCCGATAGCGCCCAGCAGGCCGACAGCCTCATGAGCCAGACCCAAGGCATCGTGGGCCAGGCCATGGAGTCCATGAAGGAGCTGACAAGGTCCATGTCGCGCATTACCGAGGCCAGCGACGAGACCGCCCGCATCATCAAGACAATCGACGAGATAGCTTTCCAGACCAACCTGCTGGCCCTGAACGCGGCGGTGGAGGCCGCCCGGGCCGGCGAGGCCGGGGCGGGCTTCGCGGTGGTGGCCGAGGAGGTGCGAAACCTGGCCCTGCGCGCCACCGAGGCGGCCCGTCAAACCCAACAGATCATCGAGGGCAGCCTGCAAAACGTGCGCGAGGGCAGCGACCTGGTCAAGGTCACCGACAATGCCTTCAGCCAAGTGGAGGAAGGCTCGCGCAAGGTCAGCGGGCTGGTGGGGGAGATCGCCCAGGCCTCGCGGGAGCAGGCCCAGGGGCTGGGCCAGGTGAGCCAGGCTCTATCGGAGATGGACAAGGTCACCCAGCAGGTCGCGGCCAACGCCGAGGAGGGGTCGGCGGCCTCGGAGGAACTCTCGGGCCAAGCCGCCACACTGCTTGACACGGTGGCAGGCCTGGAGGCGCTGGTAAGCGGTAACGGAAGAAATGGCCTCCGGGGCGGGAGGCCGGCCGCGCTGCTGCCCGGGTTTTAGGACGGGCAGCCCGCCCGCCCGTTAACTTCCCAGACGGGTCAGCACGTGGTCGGCGTAGAGCCCCGCGGCGTCCATGCCGGTGGAATCCCTGAGGCCGCGGAAGCCTCCGAAGGCCGAAACCTCGAATACGATGGGGCCTTCGGGGGTTTCGGCCACGTCAACGCAGGTGAAGTCCAGCCTGAACAGGGCCTGGGCCCGCTGGGCCAACTCGACGATCTCGGCCGTGGGCTCGTGGTGGCGGTATTTGCCCCCGCTGCTGGTGGAGGTGCTCCAGGAGCCGTCTCCGGCCGCGCGGGCGTAGGTGGCCAAATAGCGCCCGCCCAGGAAGACGACCCCCAGGTCCTGGCCTGGCAGGGAGGCTTTGCGCTGGAGGTAGATCACCCGGTTGCCCTCCTCCTGGAAGCGGGTGATCTCCCGGCGAGCCTGGGGACCGGCCTTTACCAGGCGCATGCCCCGGGCCTTGGTGGTGTAGAGGGGTTTGAGCACGCCGACGCCCATCTCCTCCAGGGCCTTGGCGGCTAGGTCCGGGTCCTCGGTGATCACCGTCGCCGGCATGGGGATGCCGCCCAGGCGCAGGGTGACCGTGCAGCTCAAGCGGTCCAGCAGCTCGCGGATGCCCTGGGTGGGCGAAAAGACGGGCAGGCCGCGCGCTTCCAGGAAGCGCAGGATGTCCAGGCGGTCCAGCAGATCGGGAGAGTAGGTGGGGCCAAGCTTCTTGACCACCAGGCCGTCCAGCGAAGCGAGGTCCGTGCCCATGAATAGCGCCCGGCCGCGTTCCAGGTCCAGCTCCACCCGGCTCATGTCCACCAACAGGCGGTAACCCGTGCGGCTGCCCAAGGCGTCGGCCAAGCTTTCCGAGGACCAGCCCCCCGGCACTCCAATCACTCCAACTTTCTTCGTGGTCATGGGCGCTCTTTTTCCGTGGCCAATCCCCGGCGGGGGGAGGCTCTAGACGACCAGCACGTCCTCGGGCAGGGTGAAGTCCCGCCAGGGACGGCCATGGTGCGCGGTCAGTTTTTCCAGCAGGTAGATGGACCGCAGATACATCACCTTGGCGAAGTCGGCCTTGAGTTCGAAGCGGGTTGAGGTGAAGAAGGAGCGCAGGAGCCCCAGGGCCATGCGGGCGGCGAATGTCTCGTCGCCGTGCTCGGCGGCGAAGCCCTGGGCGAAGCGCAGGAAATCCAGGACCACGCGGTTGATGCGGACGCGCAGCCGCGAACGTTGGACCGGCAGCCGGAAGTTGGAGACCAGGAATACCGACACGTCCTGCACGTAGTCGGAATCGGCTGAACGGTGCAGGTCGATGAAGTGCACCCGTTGTTCGTTGTGATGATAGATGACGTTGTTGACGTTGAAGTCTCCGTGGATGAAGACGGAGAAGGGAGCGGTCAGCTCCTGGTCGGCCTCGTCGGCCCGGCGCAGGAGGTCGCCCAGGGGGTCCAACTCCAGCCCGCCGATGCGCACGCGGTCGCGTTCGAAGCGGGGATACAGGCGATAGACGTCGTCCATGCGTGCCAGGAGCTGCGGGATGTAGCGGGCGCCTGTGGGTTCTGGCTTCATGGTGTCCCGCCAGATCGTACCCAGGGTCTCGGTGACCAGGAAAAGGGCGTTGTCCAGGATTTCGCGCTCGGAGTTGAGCAGCACGTCCTGGAAGGTGCAGCCGCCCAGGTACTCCAGGAGCAGGGAGGCGCTGTTGTCTTTTTGTTGGAAGCCGAAGATGCGCGGCGGGAGCCCGGGCATCAGCTCCTGCCAGCGCTCTAGGTTGCGCTTTTCGGCTAAAATCTTGGCCGCCCGGCCCTCCTTGAAGATTACCCGCTGGGGACGGTCCTCCTCGCCCTTGTCCTCCACCGTGCCGATGCGGCAACCGGAGCGGGTGCCCCAGATGGACTGGAACTCGACCGTATCGGTGATGGGAAACTCGATGCCCGAGGAGGCCAGATGCTCGCGCAGGGCCTGGTACTGGTGGATTTTCAGGCGCTCGCCCACGATGGCGAAGATGAGCGCCTCGCCGATGTTGAGCAGCGAGTCGCCCATGCGCTCCAGGTAGCGAAAGATGAAGAGGCTGGTCACCAGATCGCCGGTGTGGGCCCCGGCCCCCAGCTCCCGCAGGATGCGGTCGAAGGCTTCCTTGTAGAGGCTGTCTATGTGGAATTCGGCCTGGCAGATGGCGAAGGCCAAGGAGATGTCCTGGCGGGTCAGCGCCTCGGTGATGTTCTCCAGGGCCCTGAAGGTCTCGTCGAAGAAAGGCTGGAAATCGTAGCGGGCCAGGATGCGCGCGTCGGAAAGATACTGCATCTGGTTGACGACGTTGACCGAAAAATCGGCGATGCGCTCCAAATTGCTGGCGATGGTGTTGATGGAGCGCATGAGGTTGGCCGTGCGGCGGTCGATGCCGGAGCCGATGAGGAAGGCGTAGGAGCGCTCCTCGATCAGGCTCTTCATGGTGTCGATGTAATCGTCGCGGTTGTTGATGCGCTCCAGCAGGAGCTGGCTGGGCTCGGCCAGGAAGTTCAGGGTCTCCTCGACCTGTTTGCGCACCTCCAGCACCAGGAAGCGGAAATTCTCGTCCAAACCACCGGGAATGCGCATGGCGTCAACAGCCTTTCAGCTCTAAAGCTCGCTTTTGGATCATGGTCAGGGGGCGCGAACTTCAGGGGCCTTCGGCCCGGCCCTCCGCCAGGGAGGGCCCGGCCCGCCCCTAGCCTTGCTCTTCAGAGCTGATGACCAGGGATTCTTCGGCCGCGTCCTCGGTCCCCGGCGCCTCCTCGCTCCAATGGAAATGCAGGGAGAGCTTGACCTGGCCATCCTTGCGCTTGCCCTCGACCTCCAGCCTTATAAGGCCGTGGGGTTTGAGCAACAGTCGCTTGCTGTCGGTGCTCAAGGAAAGCGTTCCGCCGCAAAAGCCCTCGCTCAGGGCGTTGAAGTACTTGGTTATGGAATCGCAATCTTGCAGCGATTCGTGTTTGAAGCTTTCGTGAGACCTGGGCATTTGGCACCTCGCGGGCGCGCGGCTGGTCAGGCCAGCCGGGCCTTGTATTCCTCGATAACGCCGGCCAGGCTCACCCCGGTCAGCATCAGGCTCTTGCGGATGGACATCTCTTCCCAGGCGGGCTGCACGCCCACCTCGCGCCCGGCCTTCTCCGGGTCCTGGCGCAAGGGCTCCTTGGCCTTCTCGCTCATGTGGGTGTCGTCGCCCATGAAGATGAGCACTTTGCGTCGGCCGGGACGTGGCACGCGGTTCTCGCGGTTGACCACCTTGATCAAAAACTCGGTGTACTCGCGCGAGGCGGGGTTCCAAACCTCGTATCCGTCCACGTCGTAGTCGGCCAGGAGGATGGGCCAGAACTGCTCGGGGTGGGGAATCACGATGCCTCCGCCCAGGTAGCGCGCCTCTTCGATGACCTCGCTGGCCCGGTAGAAGTACTGCAGGGAGAACTCGCGCTTGACGATATTCTTGACCGCCTTCAGAAGCATGAGGGCCCGGCCCACCATCCATTCGGGGTGCGCCTCCTTCAGAGCCGTGAAGTAGTCGCTGAGCACCTTGTTCTTGATCATCTCCAGCGGGGTTCGGCCCTCGAATGCCTCCACCAGCCGGCGCAGCTTGTGGGTGTGGACGCGGGTGAAGCCGACCACGTCCTCGTCCGCGCCGGTCAGCGCCGCCGCCTCCTGCATCCTGGCCTCCCAGCGCGGGTCCAGGATGCTGTCCATGAATTCGAAGAACTGGCTGGCGCGGTACTTGAAAGTGTGGTCCAGCATGGATTTGAGGGCGTCGGCCCGCGCCATCCTGTCGGCCTGGAAGTGCAGGAGAAGTTGAACTTTGCGGTTGAAGCCCGAGGAATAGCAATCCACCTCGGTCCCGGCGTAGCCTTCCAGGGTCAGGATCTGGTTGTGCTGGGTGGGCACCACCAGGCTTTGTTCCAGGTTGGGGAAGGTGGCTGTAAAGCGCGCCATGCACAGATTGAGGGGAATGAACTCCGGGTGCCAGTGCACGGCCATGGCTTGACGTTGACGGGGATAGGCTCGGCGCGCCGTGGCCAGGCGCTGGCGCTGCTCCTCGGAAAGCGCCACCGAGGTTATGCTTCCGAAGACCTCCTCGTCCCAGGCCGTGATGTCGCGCTGGTCCTGGGGATCGGGCATGGCCGGCGCTGCCTGGGTGGCCGGCCCGGCCTGCGCCGGGGTTGTTTCAGCCTTAGACAGGGCGGGCCGTTTGGCCCAGTGACCGCCCATTTCTTGCCTGGTTTCTTCCGCCACACCAGCCTCCTTGGCCGTGACCGGCGACCGCCCGGTCCCGGCGGCCTTGCTTGCGCCGCCCGTCTTGCGCGCGCGCCTAGCCCGCTTGGCCATATATTCTACCCGTGGCTAACGCCAACCTCACCCCCGCCTCGGCACGGCGGCCCGTATAGGGCTGGCCAGGACGTCGGTTCATTCCCGCGCCGCCCGCGCTATGCGCTCTAGCATCCTGGCCTGGACGCGGGCGGCCTCCACCCCCTGGGCGGCGGTGACCGCCTGGAAGCGCACGCTGTCGCCGGGCAGGGCGGAGGCCAAGAGGTCCCTATCAGGTCCGATGACCGTGGCGGCCTTGGCGTAGCCTCCCACGGTCTGCTCGTTGAGCAGGATGATGGGTGCGCCTCCCGGCGGCACCTGCACGATGCCCGGCGCGTTGGGCTCGGAGACGATGGAGGTGGGTCCGCCGGGCCTGATCTCCACCGGCGGCCCCTCCAGGCGGACTCCGCGCCGGTCGGCCTGGGGGCTGACCCTGAACTCGGCGTTGAACAGGGTGCGCAGTCCGTCCTCGCTGAAAAAGTCCTGGTTGGGTCCGGGCACCGCGCGCAGGGTCAGCGAGCGGCCCGCCGCCGGGACGGCGCCCACCGGCGCGGGACGCCGGTCGGGCAGGCCGCCGCCTTGGACCGGCCAAACCCTGAGCACCTGGCCCTTGGCCAGGGGCGCGCCCAGGCAACCCAGGATATAGGTCGAGGCGCTGCCTAAGACAGGCCGGACGGCCAGCCCGCCCGCCACGGCCAGGACGGTCCGGGCCCCGCCCTTGGGCGCGTGAAATTCCAGCACCTGGCCGGTGGACACCTTCAGCGGGGTCCAGCGCGGCATCGGTTGGCCGTCCAGGCGTAGATCCAGTTCGGCCCCGCCGGCGGCCACGGTAAGCTCGCGCAGGGCCTTCAGGCGCAGGCCCATGAGGGCGACCTCCAGGGCCGGGGCCTGGGGCGGGTTGCCCAGGAGCAGGTTGGCCGCCGCCAGGCCGAAGCGGTCCAGGGCTCCGGATACCGGCACGCCCAGATGCTGCCAGCCCCAGCGCCCGCCGTCCTGCACGGTGGTTAGCGATCCCGGGGCCAACACCTCCAAGGCCGGCAGGCCGGTCGGCTCGAAGGTCAGTTCTCCTCGGGGGGGCTCGGGAAACACGGCGGCGTCGACCCGCCGAAAACGCACCAGGTCGCCGGGCTCGATCAGGCAGGGCGGGTCGCGGCGAGGGTCATAGATCAGTTGGGGGGTACGTCCCAGGATACGCCAGCCGCCCGGACCGCCCAGAGGATAGAGCCCGGTCTGGTCCGCGCCCACGCCCACCGCGCCCGCGGGTAGTTGGGCGCGGGGGGAGTCCAGGCGCGGGGCAGCCAGGGCGGGGTCCAGCCCGCCCAGGAAGGGGAAGCCGGGGGTGAAGCCCACCAGATAGCAGAGGTGGTCGCGGCCGGTGTGGCGGGAGATCACCTCCTCGGGCCCGAGTCCGGCGCGGACGCAGATGAAGTCCAGGTCTGGGCCGTACTCCCCGCCGTAGACCACCGGCACCTCCACCCGGCGCCCCGGCGAAGCCGCGCCCGCATGGGACCGTCCTTCCTCCAGATGGGCCAGGGTTTCCTCCACCCAGGCCTGTACCTGGGCGTGGTCCAGCAGCAGGGGATCGAACTGGGCCTGCAGGCAGCAATAGGCCGCCAGGACCTCGCGCACCCCGGGCAGGGGGGCCAGGGCCAGGGCGCGCGCCAGGGCACGTACCTTGGCGTTCAGAACAGGATCTATGCCAACCCCAAGATAGAAGAGCAGGGCGGCTTCGCCCTGGGGCCTGGCCCGAGGAAATTCACGCGGAGGGGCGCTCAAAGTATTTGCCCCATGGGGCGCACAGGCACGCCGCCCGCTAGCAGGGCGTCCTTGATCGCGCGGGCCAGCTCCACCGCGCCGGGGGTGTCGCCGTGCACGCAAATGGTCTGGGGGTTCAGGCGCACCAGGCTGCCGTCCACCGCCTCCACCATGCCCTCCAGAGCCATGCGCAGGCAGCGCGCGGCCACCAGTTCGGGGTCGTGGATCACCGCTCCGGGCAGCCGGCGGCTGACCAGCCGGCCCTCGGGGGTGTAGGCGCGGTCGGCGAAGGCCTCGCTGGCCACCCGGGCGAGCCCGGCGTCCGCCGCGGCCTGGCGGATGACTTCGCCGCCGGGGCCAGCCAGGACCACCAGGATAAGGCTGGGGTCGTAGTCGGCCAGGGCCCGGCAGACGGCCTGAGCCGTGGCGGGGTCGGCGGCGGCGGTGTTGTAGAGCGCGCCGTGGGGCTTGACGTGCTGAAGGGGAAGCCCCAAGCTGCGGGCCAGGCCGGCCAGGGCTCCCACCTGGTAGAGCAAATCGGCGCGCACCTCGGCGGCCGAGCAGTCCATTTTGCGCCGGCCGAATCCCACCAGATCCGGGTAGCCGGGGTGGGCGCCCACGCCCACCCCGTGGTCGCGCGCCAAGGCCAGGGTGCGTTCCATGGCCAGGGGATCGGAAGCGTGGAAGCCGCAGGCGATGTTGGCGCTGGTGATGTGCTCTATGATTTCGCGATCGCGGCCCAGGGCGTAGGCTCCGAAGCTCTCGCCCATGTCGCAGTTGATGTCGATCGGCATGGCTGTCTCCCGTGACATGGTCGCCTCAGTGTATCCCGAGGCTTATCCAGAGGCAATCCTTGGACGGTCGCCTGTTTGTAGCAATGAAAAGGCGAAGATGCCGCCGGGGGCGCCGTCCGGGGCATGTTGGGGTTTGTCTTTGGCGCGCGCATTCTCTATAATGAGCCTTCCAGTCTTCAGGTATGCGGCGCGGGGCTGGGCCGGCGGCGCGGGCAACCGAGGGATCTTAACCCTACGCCTTATACCAACTAGCGTTCCAACGAGTAGTTTGAGCGCTAATTGGCATGCGGGCCAAGGATCCACCCCAGCCGACAAGTTGGCTGGGGACCACGGAGGATGGCCCGCCGAGCGCGCAAACGCTCGCAAGGCCGGGGGCAAGACCGGGGGTCCCCACAAGGCTTGCTTGGTGGGGGTCGAACCACGCTTTGCCCTGCCGGTCGGCGATCAAGGCCCTGGATGGCTTTGATCGCACATTGGTATTACTGGATGCCAGCTTAGCATCGGAGCATCGGCGAACATGTCCAGCCAGGAAAAAAACCTGACCCCGGCACAGGCGCGCGCGCGCATCGCCCGCCGGGAAATAACGGGCCATACCGCGGGCCTCTGCCCCGGTTTCGCCCAGGCCAACCTGGTGATACTGCCCAAGGACTGGGCCTTCGACTTTCTGCTCTTCTGCCAGCGCAATCCCAAGCCCTGCCCCCTGCTGGAGGTGCTCGATCCCGGCCAGCCCCTGACCGGGGTGATCGCCGACCAGGCCGACGTGCGCACGGACCTTCCGCGCTACCGG
>JAJZPI010000117.1 GCA_021811275.1 Deltaproteobacteria bacterium | reverse complement strand
CGCGCGCTCCCGGTGGAGCGTGTCCGGTTGGGAAGAAGGCCGGAAACAGCAGGGCCACCACGGTCTTGCCTACGTTTTCGGGCCGCCGACACCACCCGCTAGGCGGCGTGCCGCCGCGGCCAAGGCGGGTCGTCGGCCATCTAATCTTGACGAGCCTCGCGTGCTCCCGGTGGAGCGTGTCCGGTTGGAAAGAAGGCCGGGGGGGGAGGCCCTTCGACGTTACTTCCTTGATTTACTCCTGAAACAACTCGGTGCTCAGGTAGCGCTCGCCCGTGCTGGGCAGCACGGCCACCACGGTCTTGCCTACGTTTTCGGGCCGCCGGCCCACCTGGTAGGCGGCGTAGGCCGCCGCGCCCGAGCTGATGCCGCAGAGGATGCCCTCCCTCTTGGCCAGGGCCCGGGCGGTGGCGAATGCCTGGTCGTTGGTCACGGTGAAGACCTCGTCGATGATGGCCCGGTTCAGCACCGGCGGCACGAAGCCCGCCCCGATGCCCTGTATCTTGTGGGGACCCGGCTGGCCGCCGGAGAGCACCGGCGAGTCCGCCGGCTCCACTGCGATGGCCTGGAAGCCCGGCTTGCGCGCCTTGAGCACCTCCGCCACTCCGGTGATGGTGCCCCCGGTGCCCACCCCGGCCACCAGGATGTCCACCGCCCCGCCGGTGTCGCGCCAGATCTCCTCGGCGGTGGTGCGCCGGTGCACCTCGGGATTGGCCGGATTGGCGAACTGGTTGGGCATGTAGGCCCCCCGCGTCTCGGCCACGATCTCCTCGGCCGCCTCCATCGCTCCCCGCATGCCATTGGCCCCCGGGGTGAGCACCAGCTCCGCCCCCAGGTGCCTGAGCAGTTTCCTGCGTTCCTGGCTCATGGTCTCGGGCATGGTAAGGATCAGCCGCCGGCGCTTGACCGCGCAGACAAAGGCCAGGGCGATGCCGGTGTTGCCGCTGGTGGGTTCGACGACGATGGTGTCGTCCTTGATCAGCCCGGCGGCCTCGGCCGCGCCGATCATGGCCACGCCGATGCGGTCCTTGACGCTGCCCAGAGGGTTCCTGAACTCCAGCTTGGCCACCACCGTGGCCACCAGCTCCTGCTCGCAGCTGGCGCCCAAGAGCACCAGGGGGGTGTCGCCCACGGTGCGTATCACGTCGGGATGGATGTTCATGGCATATGCCTCCTGAGCGAAGGGATCACTTGCGGTTGCCCACGTAAATCAGCTCCGGGGCCTTCAAGAGCACCTTGGTGTCCGGGGGCACGGACTCGGTCAGCCAGACGTTGCCGCCCACCACCGACCGCGCTCCCACCACGGTGTCGCCGCCCAGAATGGTGGCCCCGGCGTAGACGATCACATCGTCCTCCAAGGTGGGGTGGCGCCTGGCCCCGCGCAGGCTGGCCCCGGCGTCGCGGGGCAGGGAGAGCGCGCCCAAGGTCACGCCTTGGTAGAGGCGGACCCGGTCACCGATGATGGCTGTCTCGCCCACCACCACTCCGGTGCCGTGGTCGATGAAGAGGCTCGCGCCGATCTCCGCTCCGGGGTGGATGTCGATGCCGGTGTGGCTGTGGGCATACTCGGTCATGATGCGGGGAATCAGCGGCACCTTGAGCTCATGGAGCTTGTGGGCCATGCGGTAGACCGCTATGGCGAAGAGCCCGGGGTAGCTGAAGATGATCTCATCGTAGCTGCCGCTGGCCGGGTCCCCTTCATAGGCCGCACGCACGTCGGTGGCCAATGCCAGCCTGAGTTCCGGCAAGGCGCGTATGAATTCCAGGGCGGCCAAGTGCCCGCGGTCCTCGCACTGGCTGCACTCCTGGCCGTAGCGGTAGCAGTCGTGGCGCACGGCCCAGGCGATCTGGGTGGCCAGGGCCTGGAACAGGGCGGTGACCTCCTGGCCCAGATGGTAGGGGAGGTTGACCGGGTCGATGCGCGTGGGGTGGAAGTAGCCGGGAAAGAGTATGCGCCTGGCCAGGAAGATGATGTTTATGACCTCCTCCCGCGAGGGGATGGCGACCGGGCTTACGTGCGAAAAGCAATTCTCCGTCTGGCAGGATTCCACCAGTTGACTGACGATGGCGGGAATCTCCTCGCTAAGGCGGGTGACGGCCTGCTCCTCGGGTTTGCAGCCGTCCACCTTCAATATCTCCAGCATGCCGGACCTCCAGAGGAAGCGGGTACAGGCGCGCGGCGGGGCCGCGGCCGCATGATGTTAAAAGGATAGCACGAGGGCCGGATGCTGGCTCGTTCAACTAGGCCTTGTCTCGAGCGGGGTTGCCGGCGACTGCGTCGCCGGCCTCGCCATTTGGTTTCTGCCGGGAAGCGAGTTCCTCCCGCACCGCCCGGCGCAAGGCCACGCGCACCTGGGCCAGGCAGACCATGGCGCGTTTGATCGCCATCTCGATAAAGGCATTGGGATCTTGGGCCAAGGACCGCCTGTCGGAGCCGGTCATGGTGAGTTCCACGATCTCGGCCAGGATCAACCCTTGGTATTCTTTGAGGTTGGGATAGTGGATGTCGAGATGCCGGGCAAGCGCCCGCGCCAGGGGGTTTTCATACAGCTCAGCCATATCCGCGCCATGCATTTCCAGGGAGGGCGAAAGTCGGGCGAGGCAGCGGGCGATCTCATGTGCCGAGCTTTCAGTCTCCAACTCCGGCGAGGACCCCAACTTGGTGGACGGCGCGGGGGAGGTCCGCGAGACCGGGGCCTGCATGGGAGCCAGGGGATCGAGCGCGGAGGCCTCCCCCCCGGCGCTCCGCCGGTGGCAGAGTTTCTCCCCGGCGAGGGCCTTCTCCCGGCGTCTGACATCCTTGGCCCGCAGGAAGCGGTCTCTCAGTTTTCTGATAAGTGCCGCCAAAAGTTGCCTGGCTGGGGCAGGCGGATAATATGGACTGATAATTATAACTATTTATTTATAATGGACAATAGACGGGCATAATGTCAAGATGTTTGTGCCGCCCCGCACCGGAGTCCGCACGGATATTTTCGGGCGGCGGCTGCATTAGGGTTATAAAATAATTATAATTGATAAAATAATATTTCATACGCGCAAACCGAAGCGCAGGGGTGAGTTTTCGCTAGTGCGGCCTAGCCTGAAACCATATGTCCCGCCGATAATGCTGTTGGCGCAGCTCAATGACGCCCTGGTGTCGGCCGGTTCCTTTGGTCTGCTCTGTTACTTCCTGGGCCCCTCAAAGCTGGTTATCCTGGGGGGGAGCACCCTGATCTTCGCCTTGGTGCTGGTCACCTTCCGCAGCCTGGGGATCTACGAGTCCTGGCGTCTGGCCTCATTGCAAACCGAGATTCAAAGGATCATCGGCGGCTCCCTGCTGGTTTACGTGATTTTTTTCGCCCTGGCCTATCTTCTTGAGCTTTACGACGACTTTGAACGCAGCGCCTTGCTGGTTTGGATGGCGCTGTTGCCCATGATGCTCTCCCTGGAAAGGGTCGCTATACGTACGTTCCTTCACAAACATCGCATGCACGGCTACAACGCCCGCACCGCCGTGGTGGTGGGCGTGGGTGACCAAAGCCGCCGTCTGGTGCGGCTGGTGGAGGAGAACCTTTGGGCCGGCACCAAGATTCTGGGCTTCTTCGATGACCAAAACTCCGAGCCGGTTCGGGGATACCCCTTCCTGGGCGACCTGGACTCCTTGTCCACCTACCTGCGCGACAACAACGTAGACGTGGTTTACCTGGCCCTGTCCATGCGCGAGCAGGAAAAGATCAAAAAAATACTCTTCGACCTGACCGACTCCACGGTCTCGGTCTGCTTCGTGCCCGACGTGTTTTTCGTGGACCTGCTCATGGGGGCGGGCATCACCTACTTCGATAATCTTCCCATCATCACCTTGCGTGAGAGCCCCATCGTGGGGGTCAACGCCATCCTTAAGAGGGTTGAGGATTTGGCCTTGGCCAGCGTCTGCCTGATACTGTCCGGCCCTCTGATGCTGCTGATCGCCCTTGGAATTAAGCTTACCTCCCGGGGGCCGGTGATCTTCAAGCAGTGGCGCTACGGCCTCAACTGCCGCGGCATCCAGATTTACAAATTTCGCACCATGACCGTGTGCGAGGACGGCTATGAGTTCACCCAGGCCAGGAAAAGCGATCCTAGAGTCACCCGCCTGGGGGCCTTTCTGCGCCGGACCAGCCTGGACGAGCTGCCCCAGCTGATCAACGTGTTGCAGGGCCGGATGTCCATGGTGGGGCCCAGGCCGCACCCGGTCGCCATGAACGAGCGCTACCGCAAGGTGGTGCCCGGATACATCCTTCGCCACAAGGTCAGGCCCGGCATCACCGGCTGGGCCCAGGTCAACGGCTGGCGGGGTGAGACGGACACCCAGGAGAAGATCGAAAAGAGGGTGGAGTACGATCTGGAATACCTGCGCCGTTGGTCCCTGCTGCTGGATCTGCGGATAATCGCCCAGACAATCATCAAGGCGGCTTGGCACACCAACGCCTATTGATCGGGGCCCCCGGTTAAGGTCTGGTCCTTGGCCCTCCGCGCGAAAGGCCACTTTCCCCTCACCACGCGGGATCGCCGAATATAAAAAATGGTGGTTAGAAACCAGTGGCAGGGCTTGTTCGGACAGCGGCCGGAAGCCCGGGCCTTGCTCATGGCCGGTTGTGGCGGAGCTGGCGCGCGCCGTCGCCCGGGAGGACCAGACCGGCGAATTCAGGGCAGTGGCTGGCGGCCCCTTCTGAGCGCCTCCCGGGAGCGCAGCCAGTCGCTCACCGCCCGTCCGGTGGCGCTCTCCCAGCCCTTCAGGCGGTCGGTGGTCACCGGCTTGACCCCGGCCAGTTCCGGGCCTGGGCTGTAGGGTCCCTCGGCGCGCAGGTGATAGGCCATGATGACCTGGTTGCGCGCCGGAAAGCCGTAGACCCCGATCAGGCTCGCCAACTCGGCCTCCAGCCCCAGCTCCTCGCGCACCTCGCGCAGCATGCCCTCCTCGGGGGTTTCGCCCCGCTCCAGGAAACCGCTGACCAAGCCCCACCAGTTTGAGGGCCAGCCCAGGTTCTGGATGAGCAGCACCTGCTCGCCGTGTTCCACCAGGCCGGCCACCACCGGCACCGGATTGTTCCAGAAAACGAAGCCGCAGTCGGGGGTTGGACAGGCCAGGCGGGCCAGGCCGTCGATGGTCCTGGCTATCAGGGGGGCCGCGCATTGGGGGCAGAAGCGATAATCCATGGGCAAGCTTACCCCCTGGCCGGCCTGGGGTGAAGAAATATTTTGACCTTGCCACCCCGGACTTCGGCCGCTCGGTTGGAGCCGGACTGGCGGTCTGACCGCGGCTGACGCCAATATCGTAATCAAAAGGCCCCCGCCGCGCGGCGGGGGCCTTGCTTTTCAGAGAAAGGAGATGGGCGGTTATCAGCCGACCTGGGGCAGATTCTTGAGCGCCGCCTGCACCATGCTCTCCGGATAGTGGTAGTTGGAGAGCTGGCCGGCGAAGTAGGCGTCGTAGGCGCTCATGTCGAAGTGGCCATGACCGCTCAGGTTGAAGACGATGACCTTCTCCTTGCCTTCTTCCTTGGCCTTCAATGCCTCCTCCACCGCCCCGCGGATGGCGTGGGTGGATTCTGGCGCGGGCACGATGCCCTCGGTGCGGGCGAAGAGCACGCCGGACTCGAAGCATTCCATCTGGGGCACCGCTATGGGCTCGATGAGGCCATCCTCGGTCAGACGGCTGACCAGCGGCGCCATGCCGTGGTAGCGCAGTCCGCCGGCGTGGATTCCCGGGGGAATAAAGGTGTGGCCCAGAGTGTGCATCTTGATGATGGGGGCCATGTGGGCGGTGTCGCCAAAGTCGTAGGCGTAGACGCCCTTGGTCACGGTGGGGCAGGAGGCTGGCTCCACGGCCACCACCTTCACCTCCATGCCGGCCATCTTCTCGCGCAGGAAGGGGAAGGCCAGACCGGCGAAGTTGGAGCCGCCGCCGATGCAGCCGATGACCACGTCGGCTTTCTCGCCGATAACTTTGAGTTGCTTCAGGGTCTCCTCGCCGATAACGGTCTGGTGCATGCAGACGTGGTTCAAGACCGAGCCCAGAGAGTAGTTGGTGTCGTCGTGGGTGGCGGCGTCCTCCACCGCCTCGCTGATGGCCAGGCCCAGAGAGCCGGGGGTGTCGGGGTCGGCGGCCAAGGCGGCCCGGCCGGCGTTGGTGTGCTCGCTGGGGCTGGGGTATATCTCAGCACCCCAGGTGGTTATCATGGATTTGCGGTAGGGCTTCTGGTCGTAGCTGACCCGGACCATGTAGACCGTGCACTTGATGCCGAAGAAGTTGGTGGCCAGGCTCATGGCGCTGCCCCACTGGCCGGCCCCGGTTTCGGTGGCGATGCGCTTGATGCCGGCCAGGTGGTTGTAGTAGGCCTGGGGCACGGCGGTGTTGGGCTTGTGGGAGCCTGCCGGGCTGACCGATTCATTCTTGAAGTATATGCGGGCCGGGGTGCCCAGGGCCTTTTCCAGCCTGAGCGCCCGCTGCAGGGGCGTGGGCCGCCAGAGGGCGTAAACCTGCAGCACCTCGTCGGGAATCTCCCAGAACTGCTTGGGGCTCATCTCCTGTTCGATCAGGGCCATGGGGAAGATGGGGGTCAGGTCCTGGGGCCCCAGGGGCTGGCCGGTGCCCGGGTGCAGGGGCGGGTCCAACGGTTTTTTGAGATCAGCCTGGATGTTGTACCATTGGCGGGGTATCTCGCTGTCGCTTAGGGTCACCTTGATCTGTTGCATGGGTCTGGCCTTTCCGGGCGGGGCCCATTCCCGCGCCCGCTGTCGGGGTTTTCTGGAAAAAGCTTCCAAAATGAAGCCGCGGTCCCCTTTCGGGAGGCCGCGGCTTTTTGCCTGTCTGCTGCCGGCTCAGCGCGGAAGCAGGCCTCCCCTCTGGGGTCTACGCCAGACCCACCAGGACGACGCCTTCTCCCAGCCAGCCGATAAGCTCATTTTCGCCTCCGAATATTGTATACAGTATACCAACCACAATGGCGTGTCAATGGTTATTCCGTCCCTTGGAGAAGGAACCGCTTCGTTATATCCTTGGGCGCCCTGGATAGCCCGAAGGAGGTGCATGCGCCTCCGCCCCGGGATGGCCGGTGCGAAAAGGCCGTGGCCCCGCCATTCCCGGGGATGCCCGCGGGGCCCCGCTTTCTGCTATATTGGCCGGCGTACGCTTGGAGACAGCATATGCCTTCCGTTTCTCGTCTGCGCTACTGGCTGCCGCGCCTGCTTTTGGGCATCTTCGCCCTGAGCCTGGCCTTTCCCTTGCCGCGCTATCTGGCGGGCATGGAGTCCGGGGAGTACCTGGTCTGGCTGAGCCAGGTGGCCTGGGTGCTGGCCTGGCTGGCGGCGCTGGCGGCCCTGGGGGGGCTGGGCTGGTGGTGGAGGCGGCGCAGAAAGGGCGGGGGGGCCTAGCCGGACATCATGGAAGAGCTTTTGCGCAACATCATGGTGGTCCTGGTACGCACCAAGTTTCCCGAAAACATCGGCTCGGCGGCGCGGGCCTGCGCCAACATGGGCCTGGGGGGCCTGCGCGTGGTGGCGCCGGAACGGCTCTGGCCCGAGCCCATGGCCCGGCTGGCCAGCACCGCCGGCGCGGCCTACCTGGAGACCATGGAGACCTTTGACAGCCTGGACCGGGCCCTGGCCGACTGCCTGGCCGGGGCGGCCTTCACCGCTCGCCTGGGACGCAGACGTGGGCGCCTGGTCAGCCCGCGCCGGGCCGCCCCCCAGATATTGGAGCTGGCGGCCCAAGGCCTGGTGGCCTTGGTCTTCGGCCCGGAGGACAAGGGTCTGGACACCGCCGAGGTGGACGCCTGCGGCCTGACGGTCAGCATCCCCACCGCCGAAGCCGCCTCCCTGAACCTGGCCCAGGCGGTGATGGTCATGGCCTACGAACTCAGGCTGACCGCCCTGGAGGCCGGCCCCGAGAGCGCGCCCGGCCCGGCCTCGCGGCCCCAGCCGGCCAGCCTCAAGGAACTGGCCGGGCTAAAGGAGCACCTCAAGGAGGCCCTGGTGGCCATCGGCTGCATTCCCGCCGACAATCCCGACCATTTCTTCCGGCCCTTCAAGGCCACCCTGGAGCGCGCCGGGGTGACCAGCCGTGAAGTGAGGGCCTGGCGTGGCCTGGCGCGCCAGGCGCTTTGGCTGCGCGGGAAGATCAAGGACTGAGCCTCCCGCCCCTGCCATCCCGGCCTTAATTGACAACCGTTTCCCCATGCTTACTTTTTAAGCGATAATTGAAATGGACTCGTCACGAGCGGGAGGGATGGGGATATGCGTTTCGACAAGTTCACGGTGAAGGCCCAAGAGGTCCTGCAAGCGGCGATGAGCCTGGCCGACCGCCGGGGCAACCCGCAGATCGAGCCCGTTCACCTCTTGACTTCCCTGTTGGAAACCAGCGAAGAAATCGCCAAGCCGGTGGTGGGCAAGCTGGGGGCCAATGTTCAGGCGGTCCTGGACGAGTTGGAGGCGGCCCAGCAAAAGCTGCCCCAGCAGTCGGGCTCCCACAGCCAGGCTCATCTCTCGGCCGCCAGCCTGGAGGCCCTGGGCAAGGCCGAGACCACGGCCGAGACCATGAAGGACGAGTACGTCTCGGTGGAACACGTGCTCATCGCCCTGGCCCAGAGCCAGGGCGCGGCCGGAGACATCCTGCGCGCCCACGGCGTGAGCGCCGAAGCCATCATGGGCGTGCTCAAGGAAATTCGGGGCACCCAGCGCGTGACCGACCAGAACCCTGAGGACAAGTACCAGGCCCTGAAACGTTTCGCCCGGGACCTGACCGAGCTGGCGGCCAAGGGCAAGCTCGATCCGGTGATCGGCCGCGACGAGGAGGTGCGCCGGGTGGTGCAGATCCTCTCCCGGCGCACCAAGAACAACCCGGTGCTTATCGGCGAACCCGGCGTGGGCAAGACGGCCATCGTGGAGGGCCTGGCGAGCCGCATCGTGGCCGGCGACGTGCCCGAAGGGCTCAAGAACAAGCAGGTGGTGAGCCTGGACATGGGCGCGCTTATCGCCGGGGCCAAGTACCGCGGCGAGTTTGAGGACCGCCTGAAGGCCGTGCTCAAGGAGGTCACAGAGGCGGCGGGCTCCATCATTCTGTTCATCGACGAGATGCACACCTTGGTGGGCGCGGGCAAGGCCGAGGGCGCCATGGACGCCGGCAACATGCTCAAGCCGGCCTTGGCCCGGGGCGAGCTCAAGTGCGTGGGGGCCACCACCATCAAGGAGTACCGCCAAAACATCGAGAAGGACGCCGCTCTGGAGCGCCGCTTCGCCCCGGTGGTGGTGAGCGAGCCCAGCGTGGAGGACACCATCGCCATCCTGCGCGGGCTCAAGGAGAAGTATGAGGTCCACCACGGGGTGCGCATAAAGGACTCGGCCTTGGTTGCCGCCGCCACCCTGAGCCACCGCTACATTACCGACCGCTTCCTGCCTGACAAGGCCATCGACCTGATAGACGAGTCGGCCAGCAAGCTGCGCATCGACATAGACTCCCTGCCGGCCGAACTGGACGCCATGGAGCGTAAGCTGGTGCAGCTTTCCATCGAGGTGGAGGCGCTCAAGAAGGAGAGCGACCAGGCCAGCGGTCGCCGCCTGGCCAAGGTGCAGGAGGAGATCGCCGCCCTGACCGCCGAGCGCGACGAGGCCCGCGCTCGCTGGCAGCGCGAAAAGGACATGATCGAGGGCATCCGCGCGGCCAAGGAGGAGCTGGACACGCTGCGCGCCGAGCTGGAACGGGTCCAACGCGAGGGCGATTACAACAAGGCCGCCGAGTTGCAGTACGGCCAGATTCCCGGCATGGAGCGTCAGCTGGCCGAGCGCCAGCAGGGCTTGGGCCAGTCGCAGCAGGCCGGGGCCATGCTCAAGGAGGAAGTGGACGCCGAGGACGTGGCCGACGTGGTGGCCAGGTGGACGGGCATCCCGGTGTCCAAGCTCCTGGAAGGCGAGCGCGAGAAGCTCCTCCGCATGGAGGAGCGCATCGGTGAGCGGGTGGTGGGCCAGAAGGAGGCCATCATAGCGGTAAGCAACGCCGTGCGCCGCTCGCGCTCGGGCCTGCAGGACCCCAACCGGCCCATCGGCAGCTTCATCTTCTTGGGCCCCACCGGCGTGGGCAAGACCGAACTGGCCCGGGCCCTGGCAGAGTTTCTCTTCGACGACGAGCAAGCCATGGTCCGCCTGGACATGAGCGAGTTCATGGAGAAGCACGCGGTCAGCCGCCTGATCGGCGCGCCTCCTGGCTACGTGGGTTATGAGGAGGGGGGCTATCTGACCGAGGCGGTGCGCCGCCGGCCCTACAGCGTGGTGCTTTTCGACGAGATCGAGAAGGCCCACCCCGACGTGTTCAACGCCCTGTTGCAGATTCTGGACGACGGCAGGCTCACCGACGGCCAGGGCCGCACGGTGGACTTCAAGAACGCCATCGTTATCATGACAAGCAATATCGGCAGCCAGTTCATCCAGGACATGTCCGAGCCGGCCCAGCGCGCCCAGATGGAGGAGATGGTCCTGGCCGCGCTACGGGCCCAGTTCAAGCCCGAGTTCTTGAACCGGGTGGACAACGTGGTCGTATTCCATGCCTTGGAGCGCGAGCATATCGCCCGCATCGTGGAGATACAGATGCGGCGGCTCAACAAGCTGTTGGCCTCACGCGGCCTGGGCCTGGAGCTGACGCCCGCGGCCCGCGATCTCCTGGCCGAACTGGGCTTCGATCCGGTATACGGCGCCAGGCCCTTGAAGCGAGCCATTCAGCAACATTTGCAGGACGCCCTGGCCGTGAAGATTCTGGACGGAACCTTCGCGGAGGGCGACCGCATCCTGGCCGACGCCGAGGGCGAGGCCATCGTCTTCAGCAAGAAGTAGACCCTAAGAAATATATGTGCGCACCCCGGCGGGACAGCCGTAGCCGTCCCGCCGGGGTTTTGTGCAGTCCCAAAAAATAGCTTGACGGGCTGAGGGCGATCCGGTTATATAAAAACGAACGATCGGTCGGTAGGAAAAAATGTCCACCAGCAAGGGCGAGCAGACCCGCAAGCGCATCTTCGACACTGCGGCCCGGCTTTTCGCGGAAAAGGGCTACGGCAGCACCTCCATTCGCGACCTCGCCCAGGACCTGGGTCTGCAAAAGAGTTCTCTCTACCACCACTTCTCTTCCAAGGAAGACATTCTCTACAAACTGGTGGGCGAATTTATGGACGAGGCCCTGGTCTACGTGGAAGACCTGGGCGCCCAGGATATGCCTCCCCTGGAGAAGCTCTCGGCCTTCATCCGCTATTACACCGGGTTCTACGCCGCCGAACCCCACCGCCTGACGGTGCTGGTCAATGACCTCGAATATTTGAGCCCGGCCCGACAGCGGGCGGTGG
This sequence comes from Deltaproteobacteria bacterium, assembly GCA_021811275.1. Classification (GTDB taxonomy): domain Bacteria; phylum Desulfobacterota; class Desulfarculia; order Desulfarculales; family Desulfarculaceae; genus JACRDC01. Next base: position 1,113 of record JAJZPI010000117.1, on the reverse strand, counting down.
TGGCCAAGGAGCGCCGCTACATCGAGGCCATAGAGGTCATCCTGGAGGAGTTGCGCCAGACCGGGCTGATGCGTGACATCCCGGCGCCGGTGGCCATCTTCGCCTTCTTCGGCATGGTCCACTACACCCCCAAATGGTATCGGACCAAGGGCCGTATAGGGCCGCAGGAATTGGGGCGGTTGTTCGAAGAGGTTTTTTGCCACGGGGTGCTGGCCCAAGGCGAAGCGAAACCGGCGCGGCCGGCCCGGCGGCAGGCATCATCCCAAAAGGATTAGCGCATAGCGCCAGCAACAGGTTATCGTGGGGAGAGGCCAGGAAATGCAGCAGGCAATAGTATCGCCAGGAGCCATGGCCGATCCCCGGATGCTGGCGATGGCGATCACCGCTCTGGGCCTATCGGCCTTTGTCTATCTTATATGGCGGCGGCTGGAGCCCCTACGTCTGGCTAGCCCCGATCCCCGCTTCACCCGCCGGCAGGAGCGGCTGGGCGCGCTTCTCAAGTATTGGCTGGCCCAGTACAAGCAACCCCGCTACCCCCTGGCGGGGGTCCTGCACATCTTGCTCTTCGCGGGATTCATGATCCTGGGCGTGCGTACGCTCTCCCTGGTCATCCTGGGTTTTCACGATGGCTTTGTATTTCCGGGTCTGGGCGGGCGCGCCGGTCATGTTTATGCCGTCTTGAAGGACTACACCGCCACCCTAGTCCTGTTGGTGGTGGTGGCAGCCGGGGTGCGCAGGGCATTTTTCGCCCCGGCACGTTACGCGGTGCCGCCCAGGTACGGCAAGCCCCACGCCGCCGAGGCGCTCCTGGTCCTTGGATTCATCGCCATCCTCATGATCTCAGAGAGCCTGTTCGACGCCAGCCGGGCCGCCGCGGACCTGGGTGCGGGCGCGCAGGCGAATATGCCTGCGGCCGGTTCCCTGGCCTGGGTTTTCACACGGAGCCTGCGGGGTGCCAGCCTGGGCGCTTTACAAGACCTGCACGTGGGGAGCTACTTCCTGCACGACCTGACCTTCTTCGCGTTCATGTGCTTCCTCCCATTTGGCAAACATTTTCACGTGATCACCTCGCTCCCCAACGTGCTTTTTCACAAACTGGAAAAAGGCGCGGTT
>JAJZPI010000116.1 GCA_021811275.1 Deltaproteobacteria bacterium | reverse complement strand
TTTTTTTAAAGAGGCGGGGCCCTTTTTCCCTTCAAACCGGCCGCGGGCCTTTCCCCCCTCTCTCAACCATGCTAATAATTTTCAGATAACCCCACGATAGCGATCGACTTCGGCGGAGGACGCATGAGCCAGGACTTGGAGAATCTCGAGCACGAAAGCGACGTCAAGGAGCTGGCGGCCGAGCTGGAGACCTTCCGGCAGATCGTGGAAACCGCCTCGGACGCGGTGGTGACCATCAACGACCGCCACGAGGTTATTTACATGAACGCGGCGGCCGAGCGTATGTTTGGCTATGAGCGCCGCGAGATCATGGGCGGCGACCTTGGCCCGCTGATTCCCACCGACCTCCGGGCCGATCACAAGGGCTTTGTCGACCGCTACCTGCGCACCCGCCAGCCCCGGCTCATCGGCCGCACCGCCGAGATGATCGGCGAGCGCCGGGACGGCAGCCGCTTTCCGGTCTCCATCAGCTTCAGCACCGCCGAGATCCAGGGCCAGACCCTTTTCACCGCCATCCTGCGCGACCTCTCGGCCCAGCGCAACCTGGAGGAGCAGGTCAAGCAGGCCGAGCGCCTGGCCGCGGTGGGCCAGATGGTGGCCATGGTGGGCCACGAGATACGCACCCCCCTGATGCTGATCGGCGGTTTCGCCCGCCAGTTGCAGAAGGAGGCCCACCTGGGCACCGCCTCCCGCCACAAGGTGGACATCATCGCCGAGGAGGCCGGACGGCTGGAGGGCATGCTCAACGACCTGCGCGACATGAGCCGGCCCCAGCAATACGAATGGGCGGAGCTTAACCTGTCCGAGATGGTGGGCAAGGTGCGGGAGCTGATGCAGCCTGCCCTGGAAAAGGCCGGCCTGACCCTCGCCGCCCGGGTGCAAGACAACCTGCCCCTGGTGGTGGGCGACCGGAACCGCCTGAGCCAGGTGCTCATCAACCTTTTGCAGAACGCCAGCCACGCCAGCCGGGAAGGCCAGGAGGTGCGGGTGGAACTGGAACCCGGCCCCCTGGGCGGGGTGGTCATGAGGGTGGTGGACCAGGGCCAGGGCATCGAGCCCCAGGACCTGGGACGCGTCTTCGAGCCCTTTTTCACCACCAAGAAGCGCGGCACCGGCCTGGGCCTGCCCGTCGCCAAGCGCATCGTGGACGACCACGGCGGCCGCCTGAAGGTCCAGAGCGAGCCCGGCCGGGGCACCACCGTGACCATGGAGCTGCCGCCCAAGCCCAAGAAGGGCTGATACCAAAATCACCTCAATTATATATTTTTATCTTGTTTCCGTAGGGCGGGGATAAGCCCCGCCCCTGCGAAAAAAAGAGCAACGGACAATTTTCCGGATTCACTGATTACTATATGACCCACCTAAAATTGGCATGAGGCGGCGGCACGCGCCCGGCATGAATCCCAGCCAGCCCTGAACGGGAGCGCGCGAGGCGCGTCCCAAGCAAGGCCTCACCCGGCCCGCTTTGGTTCAGGCGGCACGCCCGCGGCCCGCTTTGGCCGGCGCGGCGCGTGCCTTAGCAGGCCGGCCAGGTGACGTGCATGCGTGAATCGCGGCAGCAATCGTAGTCGCGGCAGAGCCCCGGGCGATGGTCGTAGATGGAGCAGCGCTCGTCCTTAAGATAGACGCAGCCATCGGCGTCGTGCTCCAGGATGAACTCGCCGTGGCGGCGCAGGCGCTCCCTGTCCACGCGATAGAGCCCGCTGGCGAACTCCCGGGGGGTCAGCGCTACCTCCAGCTGGCGGCAGCAGCGCACCGGGCGGCAGTCGACGCACAAGGCCTCGGGGTCCATACGGCAGCGCATGCGGCGCTCCTGGCGCAGACTCACCTGGTGCAGGATGCTTTCGCGCAGGCTGTCGTAGGTGCCCCAACGGGCGTAGCTTTCGGCGAACCTCTCGGCAAGCCAATGGACCGGGTGGATCATGCCACACCCTCCCACCGGGGCCTGGATACCAAGGCGGGTCGCCAGGCTGCCCATAGTCAGGATATTGCATGCTCCCGGTCTCGCTTGCGCCGAGGAACACTGCGGGGGAGTCACGAATTCACGATAGCACAAAGCGACGCGGGCGGGATCGGATTTTTTGCGAAAGGCCGCATCGAGCCTGATCAGAAGAGCCAGATGTGGTCAAGGTCCTCGCCGGAGCGGCCCTCGGTGCGCCGCTCGCGGACGACCTTGGCCGGCCTGCCGGCCACCACGGTGTTGGCCGGCGCGTCGCGCATGACCAGGGCGCCCGAGGCCACGATGGCCTGACTGCCGATGGTGACCCCGGGCATGATGGTGGCCCCGCTGTAGATCTTGGCGAAGCTGTTGATGACCACCGGGGCGTAGGTGCGTTCGATGTGGCTGGCCTCGGAGTGACCGTGGGTGAAGATGCGCACGTCCTCGGCCAGGCCCACCTGGTCGCCGATGACCAGCCCGCCCTTGGTGTCCAGGAACACGCCCCGGTTGAAGAACACCCGCTCGCCCAGCTCCAGGAACTGGCCGAAGTTGAAGCGCACGTTTTCCTCGCAGACCAAGCCCGTCCCGCAGCGTTTGAAAAGGCGTTCGCCGATCAGCCGGCGGAAGGGAATGGAAAAGGGGGCCATGAGAGCCAGCGGCAGCTTGTCGAAGGCGTCCCAGAGGAAGTGCAGGCAGCGTTGCTCCTCGGTGTAGGGGTTTTCGCGTCCCTTTGGCAGGGTCTCGCTGTAGAGCTTCATTTCCGCCAGCCACTCCGGCGGGGTGGGCGGCCCGCCCAGGACCGTCAGCAGGTGGCTGGTGGCCTGGGGGTCCAGCCCGGCGGAGAGGAACTCCCCGGCCTGGGCCAGAAGGTCGTCGAAGGTTTTGGACATGGGCCTAACTCCAGGCAGGGGTCATCGGCGGGGCCCGCCCCCCTCGCCCCGGCCTTATCCGCCGGGGGGAGGGGGCGCAAAAGACGGGATGAGGCAAACCTTTCCCCTATGCAAAGAGGCCTGCCCCGGCGAGGCCCCAACGGAAGCGCGCGAGGTCCTCTCCGGCCGCCACCTTGCCGACCCGCCATGGCCGGCGCGGCGCGCGCCTAGTCGTCCCAGAGCTGGGGGTCGATGATGCCGACCTTGACGGCGTACTTGACCATCTCCAGGCGGTCCTTCAAGCCCAGCTTCTTCATGATGTTGGTGCGGTGCTTTTCCACGGTCTTGGGGCTGACGCAGAGCACGTCGGCGATCTGGTTGGTGGAGGAGCCCTCGGCCACCAGCCGGAATATCTGCTGCTCGCGGTCGGAGAGCAGGTCGTAGCCGCGCACGCCGGGGGACTGCTTGCGGTTGTCGAGGTAGGCGCCGACCACCTCGGCCTTGATGCGCGAGGAGAGGAAATACTCGCCGCGGTGGGCGGCGCGCACGGCCTCGATGACGTCATTGGTGGGCGAGGCCTTGAGCACGTAGCCCAGGGCTCCGGAGGCGAGCACCTGATGAACGAAGCTCTCCTTGCCGTGCATGGACAGCACCACGATCTGGGTGTTGGGGGAGGCCTCGCGGATCAGCCCCACCGCCTCCAGGCCGCTCATCTCCGGCATGGCGATGTCCAGGATGATGACGTCGGGCTTGAGGGCCTTGACCTTTTCCAGGGCCTCGCGGCCGTCGCCGGCCTCGCCCGCGACCTCCATGTCGGCCTGGGCCCCCAAGAGCTGCTGGAGCCCCGAGCGCACCACGGCGTGGTCATCGGCTATGAGCACCCTGATTTTGTTCATGACCTGGCCTGGACTTGCATGCTCAACGCTCGCATTCCCCGCTCGCCTCGGGCGCGGCCTCTAGCTGTTCTCCTCCAGCACCATGGGCACCTCCGCCCGTATCGACACCCCCTTGCCGGGGGCCGAGCGGATCTCGATGGTGCCGCCCACCGAGGACACCCGCTCGCGCATGCTGATATGGCCTATGCCGCCCAGCTTGGGCGACTCGGGCCGGGGAGCGGGCTCGAAGCCCACCCCGTCGTCCCTGATGCCCAGTATGACCCTGGGGTGGCTGTTGATCAGCTGCACCGTCACGCGCCCCGCCTGGGAATATTTGGCCACGTTGTTCAAGGCCTCCTGAACTATTCGATACAAGACTATTTCCAGCCTGGGGTCAAGTCGTCTTTTGAAGGCGAAGCCCACGGCGGTGAAATCCACCTCCATCTCTTTGTGCCGGCGTTGGAATTCGGTGACGTACCAGTCCAGGGTGGGCACCAGGCCCAGGTGATCGAGCATGTCCGGCCGGAGGTCGGAGGAGATCAGGCGAATGGAGTCGGCCAGGCCCTCGATGGATCGGATCAGCTCGCCGCAGGCGCGGCGCTGGCCCTCCTGCTCCGGGCCCAGGCCCCCCGCCAGGGCCTCGACCCCGAAGTGCAGGGCGGTTAGCGCCTGGCCGAACTCGTCGTGCAGGTCGGCGGCCAGGCGCTTGCGCTCGTCCTCGATGCCCTCGATCAGCCGGCGCGAGAGCCTGCGGATGTCGTCCTCGGCCTGGCGGCGGGCGGTGACGTCGCGCACGTAGGCCAGGACCACGGTATCGCCCTGGAAGGTGGTGGTGGTGGCGCTGACGGCCACGAAGATGGGCGAGCCGTCCTTGCGCACGCCCTTGAAGTCGTAGCGGCCGGGCATCCGCTCGCCGTCCTGACGCTGGAGGGAAAGCTCCAGCACCTTGAGCTTCTCCTGGGGGTGCACAATGACGTTGAGGTCCTTGCCCACCAGCTCCCGCCGCCGGGGATAACCGAAGATTTCGGCGAAGGTCTTGTTGATGTAGATGAAGCGTCCGTCCTTGATCATGGCCACCCCGTCGCTACTGGACTCGATAGCGGTGCGGTAGCGCTCCTCGCTTTCGCGCAGGGCCCGCTCGGCCTCCATGCGCATGACCATCTGGTCCTGCATCTGCAGGACCTTTTCCTCCAGCTCGGCGGCGTGGCGGCTGATAAGGGCCTCGCGCTCCTGGTGAAAGTCGATCTTGCGGATCAAGTCCTTGGGCCGCGCGCGCAGGTTGGCCAGGATCTCGCCGTAGACCTCTGTAAGCTCCCGGGCCTCGCGGCTGGTGAAGAGGCTGGCCCTCTCCAGGGCCTTGTGGGCCGCCGCCGCGCCCACGCCTCCGGCCAGATTCTTCTCCACCTCCTTGTACAGCTCGGCCAACTCGATGATGGTGAGCCGGGTCTTGCCGGTCAGCCCCACCGCCCGGATGCAGCGGTCGGCCATGACGGCCGCCTTGGACTTGGCGAAGAAGCGCGAGAGGAGTCTCTCGATCTTGTCGCGCTTGACCTCCAGGTCCACGTAGGCCTCGCGCTGGCTCGCGTGGCCCAGCACCGCCCCGCTGCCCAGGGCCCCCACGAACTCCTCGGCCTGGCTCTGGGCCTCGGGGTCGGGCTGGAACCAGAGCGACCCCAGCACGTAGAGGCCCAGGTTGAAGACCAGGCTCCAGAAAAGATTGTGGCTAACCGGGTCCAGGCCGGAGAGCCCGAAGAGCTGCTCGGGCCGAAGCCAGGTTATGCCCCAGGGGCCTTCATCCAGGAAGCCGCGGTGAATCCAGCCGCTGTGCACGAAGGAGGGCAGGAGCATGGTGTAGCCCCAAACCAGGAATCCCGCCCCCAGGCCCAGCAGCGCGCCGGCCTTGTTGCCGGCCCGCCAGAAGATTCCGCCGATGGCCGCCGGCGCGAACTGGAAAAAGGCCGCGAAGGCGATCATGCCGATGTTCACCAGCATCAGCGACTCGCCCACCAGCTGCTCGTACCACCAGCCCATAACAATGTAGCCCGCCACCGCCACCCAGCGGCACTCCAGGAGGTGGCGCTCCAGGAAGCCGAGCCGCTTGACCCAGCCCACCAGGGGCAGGAGCAGATGGTTGGTGAGCATGGTGGCCATGGTCATGGCGCTGATCAACACCATGGCCGTGGCCGCCGAGAAACCGCCCAGGAACACCAGCAGCGCCAGCCAGGGGTCGCCGTTGTTGAGCGGCAGGGTCAGCACGAACTGGTCCGCCTGGGTGATGGGATAGCTTCGCAGCAGCCCCGCCCCGGCGATGGGATAGACAAAAAGGTTGATGAGCAGCAGGTAGAGCGGCAGCATCCACATGGCCTGGCGTATGTGCCGCTCCGACTGGCTCTCCACCACCGCGATGTGGAACTGCCGGGGCAGGAAGAGCACCGCGTTCATGGACAGGATCAAATAGGCGATCCACTGGCCCGGAGTGAAGGGATCGGCCGGGGGCGGCAGGTGGGGGAAGCGTTCCAGGATGTCGGCCGGGCCGTCGTACAGGGAAAATACCACGAAGGCCCCGGCGGCCATGAACAGCACGAGCTTGAACAGGCTCTCCACCGCCACCGCCATCACCATGCCCTCGTGGCGCTCGGTGGGGTCCAGGCGGCGCACCCCGAAGATGATGGTGAAGACCACCAGCAGGACCACGATGATCGGGCCCACGTGGGAGCCGATCCAGGCGTCGGCCGGACCCTGCTCGTGGGTGATGATGGTGAAGGTGGTGAAGACCGCCTTGAGCTGCAAGGCGATGTAGGGCATGTTGCCCACCAGGGCCAGGGCCGTGGCCAGCGCCGCCAGGGAGGCGGATTTCTCGTAGCGCACGCTGATGAAGTCGGCGATGGAGGTGATGTGGTGGGCGGTCTTCAGGCGCACCAGCTTGCGCAGCACCGTCCACCAGAAAATGATGCCCAGGGTGGGCCCCAGATAGACCGTCATGAAGAGCAGGCCGCTGGTGGCCGCCGTGCCCACCGAGCCGTAATAGGTCCATGAACTGCAGAAGACCGCCAGCGAAAGGGAATAGACGTAGGGGTTGTTGACCAGGCTCTTGCCCGCCGCGTGGCCCTCCTCCGCCCAGCGCGCCACCAGCCACAAGAGCGCCATGTAGGCGCAGAAGACCGCTATTACCGAAAGCGAGCTAAACACGGCGCGAGCCGCGCCGGGCATAACGGGTCGGGTGGGTCTGCGCCTCGCGCAAGCCTCGCGCGCTCCCGTTCAAGGGCGCGCTGCAAAAGAGTTCCCGGCTTGGCGGCCGGTCGTCCCGAGCGCCTATGTCGGCGCGGCGGCTCGAGTGGGCTTGTCCCTTGTCCATGCCTCGCCCGCTCCGGTTCATGCTCCCCCATATCGGCGCTTGCCGCCGCACGCGAGCCTAATCCTCGCTGGGCTCGCTCCCGCGGGCGCTGGGCAGGCGCGGGCCCAGGTTGCGGCTGATGAAGAACATCGCCAGAACCAACAAGGCCCAGACCAGGAATAGGTAAAGGTAGGCGTGCGGCTGCCTCCAGCCCTGGGGCCAAATCAGAAAGGGCCAGTGCAGCATCACCAAGCCCAACCCGAACAGGAAGCCTTGGAAGCCCGGCCGGGAAAGCAGCCGCCGGTCGCGTTTCACTTGTGCCCTCCCATGTCGATCTGGCTGAGAACCGGGACCCGGCCCCCCTCCTGCGCAGGTTCGTTGAAACGCGCTTCCAAGACCAGCATGTCTCCGTCGAAACGGGTGCGGACCTTGTAGGGCAATTTCTTGAACAACCGTATCATATTTTGGTTGTGGGGGGTGGTGTAGGCCAACAGGCCGGCGATGCCAGACTCGCGTGCCGCCAGGGCCAGCTTGGCCTGGATCACGCTGGCCAGGCGCTTGCCCTGCCACTGTTTGCTCACCGAATAGGCCACCTCGGCCAGGTTCTTGGCTTGGTCCAGGAAATAGCCGCCCACGGCGATGACCTTCTCGTAGCCCGGCTCGCCCACCACCGCCACGATGGTCAGATCCTTGACGTAGTCGACCTGGTAGACCCCGGCCACCTCCTCGCGCAGGAAGCTTATCTTCTCGTGGAAGAAGCGGGTGACGATGTCGGCGCGGTCCAGGCCGTAGAAATGCTCCTGGATCAGGCGCTCGTCCACCGGCTTGGCCGGGCGGAAGAGGATCCGCACCCCGTCGTAGACCCGCTCCTCCTCCAGGCGCAGGGGGTAGACGCCGTGGATGGCGTCGGACATGGTGCGTTCCGGCCCCAGCAGCCCCGACTCCTTGGCCTTCATGAAGAGTTCCTCGCGGAACTCGGGGTGGGCGATGCTGATCAGGGCCAAGGCCCGCTCCTGCAGGCTCTTGCCGAAGAGGTTTACCACCCCGTATTCGGTGGCCACGTACTGCACGTCGCCCCGGGGTATTACCACCGCCAGGTTGCCCAGCTGCACGGTGATGCGGCTGGACTTGCCATCCATGGTGCGCGAGGGCAGCATGAGGATGGACTTGCCCCCCGGCGAGGCGGTCGCCCCGCGCACGAAGTCCATGACCCCGGTGACCCCGGCGAAGAGGTTGTAGGGCATGGCGTCGCAGGCCACCTGGCCGGTGAGGTCCATGGCCATGACCACGTTCAGGGACACCATCTTGTTGTGGCGGGCGATCACCGCCGGCTCGTTGACGTAGTCGCTGGGGTGAAACTCGATGCCGGGGTTGTCGTGCAAAAACTCGTAAAGGTTACGGCTGCCGATGGCCCCGCTGGCCACGGTCTTGCCCTCGTTGATGCCCTTGTAGCGGTTGGTCACCACGCCCTGGGCGATCAGCCGCATGAGGCCGTCGCTCAAGAACTGGGTGTGCACGCCCAAGTCGTTCTTGTCCTTGAGGGCCAGCATGATGGCCTGGGGGGTGGCGCCCAGGGACATCTGGAGAGTGGAGCCGTCGTCGATGAGTTTGGCCACGTGGCGGGCGATCTGGTGGCCCTCCTCGGTCTCCGGCGGCTCGCCGATGGTCAGCAGCTCCTCCTCGTGCTCGACGATGATGTCCACGTCGTCGACGTGGATGAAGCTGCGGCCCAGCACCCGTGGCATCTTGGGATTGACCTGGGCGATCACCAGGTCGGCGCTGCTGGCGGCGGCCAGGGTCACGTCCACCGCCACGCCCAGGCTCATCCAGCCGAAGTCGTCCGGGGGCGACACCTGGAGCAAGGCCACGTGGATGGGCAGCTGACGGCTCTTGAAGAGCCGCGGCACCGCCGAGAGGTTGATGGGAGTGATGAAGCGCTTGTTCTCCGAGAGGTACTTCAGCTTGGCCGAGCCCAGGTAGAAGGAGCGCACGTTGAAGGAGTGGCAGGCGGTCTGGTTGGCGATCATGGTCAGGGGCGTGGTCTCCAGGCTCATGACCCGCACCACTTCCACGTCCGTGAAGTGGCAGGACTGGCTGGCCAGCTCGCGCACCAGGGCCTGGGGCTCGGCGCAGGAGGTGCCGATGAACACCCGCTGCGCGCGCCGGATCATGCGCACCGCCTCGGCGGCGGTGCGGGTCTTCTTTAGATAATCGTCGGGCCAGTAATTCTTGGTGGCCATTGAAGCGCTCCTTGCCTTGGCCGCGTGTTTCCGCCGCAGGAATGAGCCGCCGGCCGCCACGCGGCTTGCTGGACGGCGGGCTCCAACCGTAGGTGCTTTTCGGGCGCTAACCTATATTATCGCATGCTGGCCCCTCGAGGCTACGGCCGGGGCGGGGCCCTCCGGCTATTGGTTGACACCCGCCGCTCCGCGCCCCTATACTTGCCCTGCCGGTAACCCGCACGGCCTCTCCTGGGGCGGCTTTTGATGAGCGATCGTCGTCAGGACTACTTGCGTTCGCAAAAGGCGCTGGGCCGCCACGTGCTGGGCGTCTTCCCGGCGCTCTACCCCCGCGAGCTGGCCTGGGCCATGAACAGCCTGCCGGTGGAGATCTGGGACCCGCCCCTGGCCGGGGCCCAGGCCCACGGGCATTTGCAGCCCTATATCTGCTCGGTGGTGCGCCTGGGCCTGGAGCTGATTCTCTCCGGACAGGCCGAACTGTGCGACGCCTTTCTCTTTCCCCACACCTGCGACTCCATCCAGAACCTGGCCTCCGTGGTCCACGACTACATCGGCCAGGAGCGGCCTTGCTATTTCCTCTACCACCCCAAGGCCCCCGTGGGGCCCAGCGCCCGCGCCTACTACCTGGAACAGCTCAAGCGTCTGGCCGGCCAGATGGGAGATGGCCTGGAGCCGCTGACCGATGAGCGCCTGGCCCGGGCCGTGGCCCAAGGCCAGGAGATCGCCCGGCTGACCGCCGAGCTTTACGCCGCCCGCGCCGAGGGCGGGCTGGCCACCGGCGCGGGGGAGTTCTACCGGGTGCTCAGGCGGGGGGAGTGGCTCTGGCCCGAGGACCACGCCGCCGAGCTTGGCGCGCTGCTGGCGGCCGGGCGCCACGCCGCCACCCGGCCCCGCAAGAATCCGGGCCCGCGGATCATCCTCTCGGGCATCGTTCCCAACCCGCCCGAGGTCCTGACTCTGCTGGACGAGCTGGGCGCGGCGGTGGCCCACGACGATTTGCTCGGCTGCGGCCGCCGCCTGCTGTTCACCCCGAGCCAGGCCAGCGACCCCTGGGTTGCGCTCACGGAGCAATACCTTTCGCTCCCGCCCTGCTCCACTCGTGGCGATTCCATTGTCGCCCGCCGCGACCGCATATTGGAACTAGCCAGCGCCAGCGGAGCCAAGGGGGTCATCTTCCTGCTGGTGAAGTTCTGCGAGCCGGAGCTTTTCGACGCCCCCATCCTGGCCGAGGAGCTCAAGACCGAGGGCCTGGCCGTGCTGCCCCTGGAGGTGGAGCTGAACCAGGGCCTCTCCGGCCAGACCGCCACCCGGGTGGAGGCCTTCCTGGAGATGCTGGGCTAGGGGGCCGTCCGCGCCGCCGCGCTTGCTTGCGGCGGTGTACTGAAATAATTGACGCCAACAAGCGGGATCAAACCATGTCGCTGATCGGCGAGGTCAAATTCGAGTTCATGCGCGACCTGGGCGCGCCGGCCTTGATGCGCCTGGGCAAGGCCGGTAAAAAGAGGGCGCGCCGCCCAGCCGACCCCCACTTCGGGCCGCCGCTGAAATGCGCCGCGCGCCTTAAGCAGATCATGACCCGGCACTACTTCCTGGCCCGTTACGCCCCCGGGGCCCGGCCCGTGGCCTGGGTCACCAGCGGCGCGCCGGTGGAGCTTTTACGGGTGCTGGGCTACTACACCATCTACCCCGAGAACCACGGCGCCCTCTGCGGGGCCGCGCGCATGGGGTCCCGGCTTTGCGAGGAGGCTGAGAAGAAGGGCTTCTCCCAGGACCTTTGCTCCTACGCCCGCATCGACCTGGGGCATTTTTTCAGTGGCCAGACCCCTGCCGGCCGCCTGCCCAAACCCGACCTGCTCTTCGCCTCCAACAACATCTGCCAGACCGTGCTCTACTGGTACAAGGCCCTGGCCCACTACCTCAAGGTCCCCTTCATCCTCTTCGACACCCCCTACAACTACGGCTCGATCAATGAGGCGGACATCGACTACATGGTGGCCCAGGCCAAGGAGATGATCCCCACCCTGGAGAAGGTGGCCCGCCGCGAGTTCAACGAGGACCGCTTCAAGGAGGTCCTGGACCTGGCCAAGGAGACCTCGCTGACCTGGGGCCGGGTGCTGGCCACCATGAAGCAGAAGCCCGCGCCCATGACCATTTTCGACGCCTTCATCCACCTGGCCCCGGTGGTCTCCCTGCGCGGGCTTCCGGTCGCCCTGGCCTACTACCAGCTTATGCTCGAAGAGCTTGAGCAACGGGTGGAGCGCGGCGTCGGGGCCGTGGTCAACGAGCGCAAGCGCCTGATGTGGGACAACATCGCCATCTGGTTCAAGGTGCGCGAGTTTGCCAAGATCTTCGCCGCCCACGGCATGAACTTCGTGGCCGCCACCTACACCAACGCCTGGGCCGAGACCATCCACTATTTGGACTCCGCCGACACCTGGCGCTCGCTGGCCAAGGCCTACAGCCTGGTCATCCTGAACAACAACTTGAACCACCGCCTGGGCCTGATGGAGAACATGATCAAGGACTACGCCGTGGACGGCTTGGTGGTGCACTCGGCCCGCTCCTGCAAGCCCTACTCCGTGGGCCAATACGACATGCGCCGCATTTTGATGGAGCGCCTGAACGTGCCCAGCGTGGTCATCGAGGCCGACATCACCGACAGCCGGCACTACAGCGAGGAGCAGGCCCGGACGAGGCTTGAGGCGTTCTTCGAGGCGCTGGAGGACTGATTTCTTTGTATTCGTAGGGGCGGGGTTTATCCCCGTCCTCTTCGCCGGCGAAATGCAAGACGGGCGGGGATAAACCCCGCCCCACGAAGAAGGGATATAACATTAGCCGTCATTGCGAGCGAAGCGAAGCAATCTCCCGCTTCGCTCTTGACTCGACAAAGCTTGAGGGCCGAAACGGGAGATTGCCACGTCGCATCCCACCGGGATGCTCCTCGCAATGACGGCTATTGCTGTATTCTGGTAAAAAGTTATCGCCTCGCTTGCGCACCCCCCTCTCCCCCAGGAGGCGAGGGCTAAACTTCAGCCTGTAGCGGACGTACTGCCATGCCCCTTTACGCCGGCATAGACGTGGGCTCGCTGTCGTCGGACGCGGTGGTGATCGACGACAGCGAGAAGATCAAGGGCTGGTCGGTGGTGCCCACGGGCGCGCACAGCACGCAGGCCGCGGAGAACGCCCTGAACGCGGCCCTGGCCCAGGGCGGGCTCAAGCGCGAGGACGTGGTCCGCATCGTGGCCACGGGCTATGGCCGGGTCTCGGTGCCCTACGCGGACAAGCGCGTCACCGAGATCTCCTGCCACGGGCTGGGCGCGCATCATCTTTTCCCCGAGACCGGCACGGTCATCGACATCGGCGGCCAAGACTCCAAGGTCATCAAGATCGACAAGAACGGCAAGGTGCTGGACTTCTCCATGA
>JAJZPI010000115.1 GCA_021811275.1 Deltaproteobacteria bacterium | reverse complement strand
GGAAGCAGGCATCGTGTCCCAGCTGGAGCGCCGGGCCCAACGCGCCATGTACAACATGCGCGGCTACGCCTACAGCGAGGAAAAGCCTTTTCTCGAAGCGGCCGTGAAGGATTTGGCCGGCGTGCGGGAGAACTTGGCCCAAGCCCGGGCCCTGGTGGAGAAGCGCCCCGACCTGGCAAAGCTCAAGGAGATCGCAGCCAAGGCCGAGGCCAAGCTGAACGAGTACGATTCGCTGGTAAAGCAAACCGTGGCCCGCAATGAGGCCATGAACAAGATCACTCAGGAGATGAACTCCTTGGCCGGCGTCTATATGAAGGAAGCCACAGGGTTCCTCGATGACCAGAACAAGGCTCTGGACAAGGAGACCGGCGACGGGACATCATCCGAAAACCTGAAGGAACGTGCCAGGAAGGTGAGCCTGGTCAACAACCTGATCGACCTTGGCAACGCGGTCAGGGTGGCCAACTGGAAGTCCCAGGCCGAGCGCGATCCCAAGCTGATGCAAGCTCAGTTCAAAGACTTCGACGAGATGCTGAAGAAAAGCGACGAACTCAAGGCCATCACCAAGCTGGAACGCAACCTGGACCAACTAGCCGCAATCCGCAAGTCGGGCGAACAATACAAAGCCGCCGTCAGCGCATTCCTCGAAAACTGGCTGGCCCAGGAGGAGATCGGCAAGAAGCGTGCGGAAACCGGCAACGCGGTGCTGGAGCTGGCCAGGGGGGCCTCCTTGGCCGGCATGGAGGGCATGCGCCACATCGCCAACGATACCGTGGGCTCCCTCTCCGCCGCTTCTCTGGTCATGATCATGGGCCTGCTGGCGGCCTTGGCGATTGGCAGCGGACTGGCCTTCTTCATCGTCCGCAGCATCACCAAGCCCATACACACGGTCATCCAGGGGCTTAGCGAAGGCGCGGGCCAGGTGGCCTCGGCCTCCGGCCAAGTGGCCACGGCCAGCCAGTCCCTGGCCGAGGGCGCGGCCGAACAGGCGGCGGCCCTGGAGGAGACCTCCAGCTCTTTGGAGGAAATGGCCTCCATGACCAGGACCAACGCCGACAACGCCTCCCAGGCCAACCAGCTCTCCCAGGAAACCAACGGTATCGTGGCCCGCGCGGGCCAGGCCATGAGCGAGCTCACCCAGTCCATGGACCAGATCAACGCCGCCAGCCAAGAGACGGCCAAGATCATCAAGACCATCGACGAGATCGCCTTCCAGACCAACCTGTTGGCTCTGAATGCCGCGGTGGAGGCGGCCCGGGCCGGCGAGGCCGGGGCGGGATTCGCGGTGGTGGCCGAGGAGGTGCGCAACCTGGCCATGCGCGCCGCCGAGGCAGCAAAGAACACCGCCGGCCTGATCGAGACCACCATCTCCCGGGTCAAGGCCGGCACCGACTTGGTGAGCCGCACGGGGGAGGCCTTCAGCGAGGTATCCGCCTCCAGCCAAAAGGTGGGCGAACTTCTGGGCGAGATCGCCGCGGCCAGCTCCGAGCAGGCCCAAGGCATAGAGCAGGTCAACAAGGCCGCTGTGGAGATGGACAAGGTCACCCAGCAGAACGCGGCCAGCGCCGAGGAGTCGGCAAGCGCCTCCGAGGAGATGAACGCCCAGGCCGAGACCATGCAGGGCTTCGTGACCGATCTGGTGGGCCTGGTGGGCGGCGGCCAGAGCGGGCAGAAGCAGACGCGGGGCCTGGCCTCGGCCCTGCGCCGCCCCGCCAAGCCCCGCGCCCTGCCCTCCCCGGCCTTGGCCGGTCAAGGCCGCAATAGCTCCTCCCTAAAGGCCCAGGCCGTCGTCAACCCCAAGGATGTGATACCCATGGAGGAAGACTTCCGCGACTTCTAGCATCCCAACCGGGGGCGGCCCAGGGACGGGCCGTCCCCGAGGGACCGGGAGACCGGCTGCGGCCCGCCCCGCGACTGGAGAATACCCGTGCAGCATCAAAAAACGCTCTCCGATCCGCGCGCCGGCCACTCCGTCGCCCCGGCCTCGCTCTTGGTGGCCGACGACGATCCGCAGCTGCGGGAGCTGTACCAGATGGTCATGGAGCGCGCCGGGCACCGCGTGCGCCTGGCCCGTGACGGCCGCGAGTGCCTGGATCTCTACCGCCGTTCGCTCGAGGAGCACAACCCCTACGACTTGGTGCTCCTGGACCTCTACATGCCGGTGATGGATGGCCGCCAATGCCTGGAAGGCATCTTCGCCCTGGACCCCCAGGCCAAGGTGCTCCTGGCCACCGGCCTGCCCCGCAATGAGTTGGGGCCCTGGGCCGAAAAAATGACCGGGGTCATCAGCAAGCCGATGAGCATGGCCACCCTGCTGGACTACATCAACCGCTGCCTGGGCAGGGCCCTGGTGGTTTGAGCGCCCCCGGCGGTCTTGTCGGGGCTGCCCGCCCTTTTGGGCCGGGGTTGACATTATCCTCCCTCCTGGTTCTTAATTCCCTCCAGCGACATCGCGCGCCTGGGCCGTCAACCGGCCGCCGGCCGTCATTCGCCATGGGGGGAGACAGCCATGCCAGAACCAAGCGCCCCGGTCGAATCCCTGGTCAGGGGGCTCAAGATATTGGAGACCTTCGGCCGGCGCGGCTACACCCTCTCCCTGGCCGAGATATCCCAGGAACTGGGCCTGGCCAAGTCAACCACCTATCGCCTGGTCTCCACCCTGGCGGCCCAGGGCTATATCATGCAGCCGCTCAAGGGCGGGCCCTACAGCCTGGGCCCGGCGGTGTTGCGCCTGGGGCACGCGGTGCTCGACGGCTTGGCCGTGCGCGAGGCGGCCTTGCCCTACCTGGAGGCCCTTTTCCAGGAGGTGGACGGCAACGTCAACCTTTGCGTGCTGGGCCAGGCCGAGGTGATATACGTGGCCCGCTTCCGCCAACGCGACGTGCTGAGCCTCAACCTGGCCGTGGGCAGCCGCCTGCCGGTGCACAACTCCTCCCCCGGCCGGGCCCTGGCCGCCTTCCTGCCCGAGGCGGAGCGCCGGGCTCTGGTCAAGCGCCTGAAGGCCCAGGCCCAGGTCAAGGCCTGGCTGCGCGACCGGGGCGCGGACCTGAAGGCGATGCTGATCGAGGTGCGCCGCCGGGGCTACGCGGTCAACGACGGCGACTACCTGCCCGAACTCTTCGCCCTGGCCGCCCCGGTCTTCGACCGTCAGGGGCGGGCGCAAGCGGCAGTGAGCGTGGCCACCCTCAAGCATGGGCTGGACGGCCGAGAGCTCGAAAGCCGCCTGGCCGGTCCGGTGCTGCGTTGCGCGTGGGGCATCAGCGCCGTGCTCGGCCACCGGGGCCGGGGCCTTCCCGCCTAGGTGTCCGCATCGGCGGGAATCTTTCCGGGGCAAGCCGTTGCAAAACCCCGGATCACCTGCTATCGCTTATGCCCAGAAACCCCGCCGGGCTCCCCCGGCGTCGCCAACCCGGAGGTCGACCATGCCGGAATGGTACATCGCGGTAAACGGCCAGAGCGAAGGCCCGTATTCCGCCGACCAGATCAGATCCATGCTCGCCAGCGGGCGCGTCAACCAGGACACCCTGGTCTACGGACCCGGCTTCAGCCAATGGACCCCGCTCAGGGCGGTGCCCGCCCTGGCCGGAGCCCCGGGCCAGGCCGCGCCCCCGCCCCCGCCGGTCCTGGGCCGCTCTGACGAGATCGACTACCGCATCGAAGGCGCGGAGATGCAATTCGTGGAGGTGGAGCTGGACCCGGGCGAGAGCGCCCTGGCCGAGGCCGGAGCCATGCTCTACATGACCCCCGGCATCACCATGGAGACCATCTTCGGCGACGGCCGCAGCGGCGGCCAGTCCGGCGGCTTCTTAGACGGCCTGATCGGGGCGGGCAAGCGCCTGCTTACGGGCGCGGGCCTGTTCATGACCGTTTTCACCAACAGCGCCGGAACGGGCAAGGAGCGGGTGGCCTTCGCCGCGCCCTACGCCGGCAAGATCGTGCCCCTGCACCTCAAGGAGCTGGGCGGGGAGATGATCTGCCAGAAGGAGTCCTTCCTTTGCGCGGCCCGCGGGGTGGCTCTGGAAATCGCTTTCCAGCAGCGGCTGGGGGTCGGCCTATTCGGCGGCGAGGGCTTCATAATGCAGCGGCTGCTGGGCGACGGCTGGGTTTTCCTGCATGCGGGGGGCACGGTCTTCGAGTACCAGCTGGCCGCCGGCGAAACCCTCAAGGTGGACACCGGCTGCCTGGTGGGCCTCATGCCGGGCGTGGATTACGACATCGAGACCGTCAGCGGCATCAAGAGCGCGCTCTTCGGCGGCGAGGGCCTGTTTCTGGCCCGGCTGACGGGCCCCGGCCACGTCTGGCTGCAATCGCTGCCCTTGAGCCGCATGGCCGACCGCATCTACGCCGCCGCCCGCCAGGGCGGGGGCAAGCAAAAGGACGAGGGCTCGATCATACCCGAGGCACTAAGCACCATCTTCGGCAATCGCTAGGGCCGCCCGGGACCCCGGCTGGAAAGGCTCGCCCGTGCTTACCTATCCGCAGATCGACCCCGTGATCGTGCGCATCGGACCCTTGGCCCTGCGCTGGTACGGCCTGATGTACCTGCTGGGCTTCGCGGTGGGCTTTTTCGCCATCCGGGCCCGGCTGAGGCGCACCGCGCCCCAGATCCAGTCCGAGCAGGTGGAGGGGCTGATCTTCTGGGTCATGGTCGGGCTTTTGGTGGGCGCCCGCCTGGGCGAGCTGCTTTTCTACCACTGGATGGAGTGGGGCTACTACCTCGGCAATCCCCTGGAGATAATCGCCGTCTGGCACGGCGGCATGTCCTTTCACGGCGGGCTCATCGGCTGCGTGATCATGGCCGCCTGGCACATCCGCCGCCACAAGATGCCCTTCCTGCCCGTGGCCGACGCCGTCTGCCTGGCCGCTCCGGCCGGGCTCATGTTCGGACGCCTGGGAAACTTCATCAACGGCGAACTCTTCGGCCGGGTGAGCGACTTGCCCTGGGCCATGATCTTTCCTCACGGCGGCCCGCTTCCCCGCCATCCCTCCCAGCTCTACGAGGCCGTGCTGGAGGGGCCGGTGCTGTGGCTGATACTTTGGCTGGCGCGCGACCGGGTGCGACCGGGGGCGGTGATGGCCCTTTTCGTCGTGGTCTATTCGATCTTCCGCTTCCTGGTGGAGTTCGTGCGCGAGCCCGACCCCCAGATCGGCCTGCTGCTGGGGCCGTTGACCATGGGCCAGCTCCTGAGCCTGGCCCAGGCCGCAGCCGGGCTCCTGCTCTGGCGGCTGCTGCCCAAAGCGGAAAAGGCATGAGTCCGGCGCACCGGCCTTTTTAGGGTAAGCTTGATTCATGGCGCATCCCTCCCACACCCTGAGCCAACTCCTGCACGAGTTGGAGCTCCTGCGGGCCCGGGCCGACGAGTCCTTCCGCAAGGTGGCGCAGGCCCACCCCCAGGCCGTGGCCTGCGCCAGCGGCTGCGACGACTGCTGCCACGCCCTCTTCGACCTCTCGCTGCTGGAGGCGCTTTCCCTGGCCCTGGCCTTCCAGGAACTGTCCAGGGGCGAACGCCGCGAGGTCCTGCGCCGGGCTACCAAGGCCGCCGGGATCTTCGACAAGGCCGCGGCCGTTGCCCTGGCCAGCCAGGGCGAGGAGCGCCTCAGGGCCCTCAGCCTGGCCCGCGTACCCTGCCCCCTGCTCAGCGGGGGCCGCTGCCTGCTCTACCGCGACCGGCCTCTGACCTGCCGTCTTTACGGCGTGCCCCTGGCCATCGACGGCGCCAGCCGCACCTGCCACCGCTCGCGCTTCCAGCCCGGCCAGACCTACCCCACCGTGGACATGGCCCTGGTCCAGATCGAGCTGGAGCGCCTGAGCCGGGTGGCCGCGCGCCTGGCCCCCAGTCTGGGGGTGGCCCGCCGCGACGTGGCCCGCTCCCTGGAACTTTGCCAGAGCCACGGCCCCACCCTGCGCGGCCTGACCGGCTGAGCCCGCGCCGCGCGGGCTATGTTCATGGCTTCGCCCTGAATTTTTAAGTCAAACGGCCTCTCCAATATTGGCCAGGCGATGCCGGTTTGACAGCAGCCCTTTAATCTTGCTACTTATTAATAATCAAGCACCGTCGAATCGCCGCACCGCCGACTGAGCCGAAGGGCGCGCCCGCAAGACCAGGCGCCCATCGACCGCCCAGGCCAAGGAGGCATCATGTCCAGTTTCGCTCAAACCCATTCCAGGGTGACAACCTATCACCTGCTGGAGGATGAAACTGATCTGCTCACCCGCCTGACCCTGTCGGGCCGCTGGAAGAAGACCGTGCTGATCGTGCCCTGCCTGGCCTCGGAGTTCACCGACCAGGACAACCGTCCGGTCTTCGAGAACCTGGTGCGCGAGCTGGCCCGGGCCTCCTATCTGACCCACGTGATCTTCGGCCTGGACTCCGCCGGCCTGGACGAGGTGGCCTTCTGCCGGGATCTGCTCAAGGAAGGCGGGCTCCAGAACTTTGTTATCCAGTGGAACGACGGACCATCCATCGGGGGCATCTACCGAACCCTGGAGCAGGCCGGCTTCAATCTTTCCCAGAGGGGCAAGGGCCGCAACGTCTTCATGTCCTTCGGGGTGGCCGCCGCTCTGGGGGCCCAGTGCGTGGGCCTGCTGGACGCTGACATCCGCACCTTCCGCCGCGAGCAGCTTGACCGCCTTTTCTTCCCCGTGCTAGAGCACGGCTACCCGTTCTCCAAGGCCTTCTACGCCCGTTGGGACGGCTCCCGCTTCTATGGCCGCGTCAAACGCCTGCTGATGGACCCGCTGCTGTTGGCTCTCAAGCGCAAGTTCACCGAGAGCCAGCAGGAGAAGATGACGCGCCTGGTGGACTTTCTGCTGAGCTTCGACTACCAGCTTTCCGGCGAGGTGGCCTTGGAGCTTTGGCTGCTCAAGAAGCTGCGCTACTCCATGGACTGGGGCGTGGAGGTCTTCACCCTCATCGAGGCCTTCCGCAACTCCCCCCAGGTGGCCCAGGTGGAGTTCACCCGCGGCCGCTTCGACCACAAGCACCAGCGGGTGAGCGTCGACGACCCCGGCGCCGGCCTGCATCGCATGGCCCTGGACATCGTCTCCACCCTCATGCACGCCTTGATCGTCGAGGAAGGCCTGGAGGTGGGCGAGGAATTCTTCCGCGACCTGGCGCTCACCTACGAATCCATCGCCGAGGACGCGGTCAAGCGCTATTCCGAGAACGCCGAGTTCAACGGCCTGACCTACGACCGCGACCAGGAGGAACGGCTCATCTACCAAGTTCTGAGCCAGGCCATCGTGCAGACCGGCGACTACCTGACCTCCCCGGGTCACGCCGCCGAGAAGATGCTCAGGCTCACCGCCTCCTTCGAGCAGTTCCGGCCTTTCGTGGCCCAAGGCCTGCAGGAGGTCATCCTGGAGGTGGAGTCCATCCTGCGCGAGCAGTCCCTGCGCGCCCGCTTCCTGCCTTCCTGGGAGCGCATACTCTGGCGGCTGCCGGAGCTGACGGTGCAGCTCGTGGAGGCCCTGGAGCAGGACAAGCAGCGCTTTCGCGATCTGGACTGATCAAAGCCGGCCCTCATGGCCGGGGCCCGCGAGCGGCGGGTGGAAGGGAGACCGGCGGCCGTGCCCGCTAGCGCGCGACAGTCCAGCGGCATCGTGATCTTCAGCGACCTGGACGGCACCCTGCTCGACGCCGACTACTCCTGGCGCGCGGCGCGGCCCGCGCTGGCTCTCTGCCGCCGCCTGGGGGTGAAGGTGGTGCTGGTCTCCAGCAAGACCAGGGCCGAGATGGAGCCCCTGCACCGACGCCTTGACCTGCGCACTCCCCTTGTCAGCGAAAACGGCTGCGGTGTTTTTTTCCCGGCCGGCCTGCCCAAGCCCTCCGTTCCCTACCGCCGCGTGGACGCATGGTGGAGGGTGGGCCTGGGCCGGCCCTATCGCGAGGTTGTGCATGACTTCCGCCGTTTGCGTCACATTCTGGGATGGCAAATCCTGGGCTTTTCCGACCTTAACGCCAACGGCATCGCTGCGCTGACCGGCCTTGCCCCGGCCGCCGCCCGCCGGGCGGCCCGGCGCGAGTTCGACGAACCCTTCACCATTGTCGGCCCGCCGGGGGCGGACCTGGGGCGCATGGAGCGGGAGGCAAAGGCCATGGGCCTGGTCCTGCGGCGGGGAGGCAGCTTCCACCACCTGCATTCGGGCCCGGGCAAGGGCGCGGCCGTGGAGATGGTGGTTTCCTGGCTGCGCGGGCTCGGGCCGGTCAGGCGCACCGTGGCCATGGGCGACGCCCCCAACGACTTCGACATGCTGGCGGCGGCCGATCTGCCGGTGCTGATTGGCTCCGGCCGTAGATATCCGGGGCTCTCCCTGCCCGGCCTGCGCCGGACGGCGCTTGAAGGTCCGGCGGGCTGGAATCAGGCGGTGCTGGAGATACTCGGCCAGGGCGCGGACTAGGACCGGTTCAGGTGCAGGCGGGCGAAAAGGTCCCCCCAAAGGCCCAGCACCCGCTCCAGGCTGAAGCGTTCCAACACCTCCGGGGCGCGGGCGGCCAAGCGGGCGCGCAGGTCGGCGTCGGCCAAAAGCCCGGCCAGGGCCCGGTGCAGGGCCGGCGGGTCCTCGGGCGGCACCAACACCCCGTCCAGGTCCGGGCGCAGGATCTCCCGAGCGCCGGTGGTGCAGTCGGTGCAGAGCACGGGCAGGCCACAGGCCATGGCCTCCATAAGGCTCATGGGAAAACCCTCGAAACGCGAGGACATCACGAAGATGTCGGCCTGGCGCAGATGGTCGTAGGGGTTTTCCACCCGGCCGGGCAGATGGGCGCGGCCGGTGAGGCCCAGGGCCGCGATCCGCGCCTCCAGGGCGGGGCGCTCCTCCCCCTCGCCCAGGATCACCAACTGCCAGGGCGAGCCGGCGGGCGCGGCCTGGGCAAACGCGTCGATGAGCAGGTCGAAGCCCTTTTGGCGGTTGAGCCGGCCCATGCCCATTACCGTGGGACCCTCCGGCCAGAACCGGTTTGCAGGGTGCGCGGCGGGGGGCGGCGGGGGCTCCTGGGGGTTGGGAATGGTGAGCACGGGAATCTTTTTCACGAAGCGCCGCACGTAAGTCTCGGCCGCGCCGGTGACTCCCACCACCGCCCCGGCCCGGGGATAGGCCAGGCGGCGCAGGTGCTCCCAGAGCGGACCAATGTCGTGGCGGAAGGGATCGATGTGCTCGCAGGCCACCACGGGAAAGCCCAGTCCCAGCGAGGCCAGGATGGCCAGGACGTTGGTCTTGTCGGTGAAGCTGACGACCACCTGGGGTCTCGACTCGATGAGCGCCGCGCGCAGGCCCCGCACCCGGCCCAGGTTGTTGGCCAGGGCCGCCATGGGCCCCGGCGACTCGGCCAGGAGGTCCAGTCCCACCCGGCGCACCCGGGGGTCGCAGCGATAAAAATCGGCTGACGCCGGGGCCAGGGTGATCAGCGTCAGCTCGTGGTCGCGGGCGGCCCAGGCGTCGCAGAGGGTCTGCATGACCCGCTCGGCACCGCCGGCGCCCATGCCGCTTATGACCAGGCTCATGCGCATGGCCGCGACTCAGGCCTCCACAAAACGCACCGTGGGCCGCCGGCGGCCGGCGGGGCGGGCGTAGGTCTCGTCTGGCCAACCCAGGGCTATCACCGCGTACACGGTCTCGCCGGCCGGGATGCCCACTCGCTTGGCCAGACCGGGTTCGCGGCGCATGGCCTCCACCACGAAACCCACCAGGCAGGCGCCCAGGCCCAGGGCATGGGCGGCCAGCAGGATATGGCCGCTGGCCAGCAGCGCGTCCTCGGCCGGGCAGGAAGCCCCAGGCTTGGAGCCCACGATGATGGCCGCCGGCGCGCCATGGAAAAGACGTTCGCGGCCCGAGGCCTCCCACTCGGTCAAGGCCTCGCTCACGCTTCGGGAGTGCTCGCGGTGATAGCGCTCCAGTTCGTCCCGCCCCAGAAAGGCCAGGCCCCGGCGCAGCCAGGCCCGGGAGGCCAGGCGGTTAAGCCGGGCGAAGAAATCTCCCACGCCCCGGGCCAGGGCCAGCACCGCCTCTCGGCTGGGCAAAACGGTGAAGGTCCAGGCCTGGCAGTTGGTTCCCGAGGGGGCGCTGAGGCCGGCCTTGATCAGGTCCATGATCATTTCGCGGGGGACGGGACGGTCCTGGTAGTTGCGGCAGGAGCGGCGCGAGGCCATCAGCCGCATGAGCTGGGCGGGGTCGCCGTCGCCGGGAGCCAGCCAGCGCCGGTCGGCAACGAAGCTGGCGAACTCGCCCAGGTCGTCCTCCAGTCCCGCCACCCGCGCCGCCCCGGTGGGGCATACGGCTTGGCAATGGCCGCATTGCAGTGAGCGGTCGCCGGCCACGCGGGCCTTGCCGTGCTCAAGGACCAAAGTGCGCGAGGGGCAGACCCGCACGCATTGGCCGCAGCCGATGCATTTGTCCTGTTCGATCACCGTGACCACGGCCCTGGCCATAGCTCATGCTCCCCGCCGGAGTTGGCAGACAGCAGCATGTTACCTGAAATACTTACGAGAAAAAACCTCGCGGCGCGGGCGCGCCCGGCTCAGGCGGTCTCGCTCAGGACCACGCCCCCGCCGGAATCGCGCGAGAGCGTGATCTGGGTCTCATCGCGCCGCCAGGTGGTGGTGGTCCGGGTCTGGCTGACGGGCGCGCCCAGACGGCGGGTCAGCTCCTGGGTGATCTGGGCGAAGTCGGCGGTCTCGTGGCTGCCGGCGAAGGTAAGGCTCACCGAGGTGAGCTGCCGGCCCTGGGCGCTGAACTGCATGGAGATCGCGTAGTGGTTGGGGGTGGGGTCGCTGGGCTCGATAAGCAGGCGGCTATCGTCGCTCGCGCTGGGCGCGGCCTGGGGGTAGTTGATCCGCGCCTCCTGCTGGCTCATGCCCCAGCGCAGGCGTTCCCAGCCGGAGAGTCTGGTCTGGGGGCTGATGCCGGCGAAAAGGCGTCCCATGCCTTGCACCAGGGGGTCGAACTGCACGGCGTAATTCTCCTTATGGTTGTTATCGGCGCGCCCCGGGGTTAACTTGAGGAAAAATTGCCGGAGGCCCTCTTGAGCAAGGACAAAATTCCCATGACCCCGGCGGTGCGGGAGTTGATGCAAAACAAGGCCGTCTTCACTCCCCGCGCCTACGCCTACGAGGAAAAGGGCGGCACGGCCGTGGCCGCCCGCGAGCTACATGAGGACGAGCACTTGATCATCAAGACCCTGGTCATGGAGGCCGAAGGCCAGGGGCAGCTGATGGTGCTCATGCACGGGGACCGCCAGGTCTCCACCAAGGCCCTGGCCCGGCAGATCGGCGCGCGCTCGGTGAGCCCCTTGAGCCCCGAGGCGGTGACCAAGCACACGGGCTACCAAGTGGGCGGGGTCTCGCCCTTCGGCCCGCGCAAGCGCCTGCCGGTCTACGCCGAGGCGAGCATCCTCCAGCTGCCCAGCCTGATCATCAACGGCGGCAAGCGCGGCTTTCTGGTGCAGATGAGCCCGGCCGAACTGGTCCGCCTGCTTGGTCCGACGCCTGTAACGGTGGCGGTGGAGAGCTGAGAGGCTAGCGGAGGGGCCGCGCCTTGCCGCGGGCCGGTCCCGGTGCTATGCTACAAAGCCATCTGATTGCTTGGGGTTGCGCCTTGAACTACTACCCAGCCTATCTCGACCTGCGCGGGAGGCTCGCGCTTTTGGTGGGCGGCGGACAGGTGGCGGCGCGCAAGCTGGCCTCGCTGGTCGCCGCCGGCGCGCGGGTGCGCCTGGTGGCCCCGGAGCTGGCCGACGAGACCCTGGCCCAGCTCCCCCACCCTCTGGTGGAGGAGAGGAGGCGGGCCTTCGCCTCCGATGACCTGGAAGGCGCATGGCTGGCGGTTTGCGCCACCGATGACGAGAAGGTGAACCGCGCCGTGGCCGAGGCCGCCGAGGCTGCCCGAATCTTCGTCAACGTGGTGGACGTGCCTCCCCTGTGCAGCTTCATCGTGCCCGCCTCCCTCAGCCGGGGCGAGCTTGTGCTGGCCGTGAGCACCGGCGGGGCCTCGCCGGCGGTGGCCCGGCGGCTCCGCGAGCGCCTGGCGCGCGAGTTCGGCGGCGAGTGGGGCCCCTACCTGCGCCTGATGCGCGTCCTGCGCGGCCGGGTGGCGGCCCGGGGCAGGTCGGCCGAGGAAAACCGGCCCCTGTTCTTCGCCCTGGCCGACTCGGACCTGCTGACGCGGGTGGCCGACCGCGACGCGGAGGGGGTGGACGCCGTGCTCGCCCGGGTGCTGGGCCCCGGCCACACCCTGGCCGATCTGGGCTGGAGCCCCCGGGACCTTGAACCCTTGGCGGAGGAAGCCTCGTGAGCCTGGTCTTGCATTGGGCGGCCCTGGCGGCCTACCTGGTGGGCGCGGGGCTTTCCTTGGCCTTCGTGGCCTGGCAGCGCCGCGCCCTGCACGCCCTGGGGCTCACCGCGCTATGGGCCGGGGCCGGCCTGCACACCCTGGCCATCGTCCTGGTCTGGGCCCAGAGCGGAGCCCTGCCCGCCTCCAGCCTGCGCCAATCGTTGGACCTCTTTTCCTGGGGCCTGATGATCGCCGGCCTTCTGGTGAACCTGCGTCTTAAGATAATGATCCTGGGCGCCCTCACCGGCCCCTTGTGCTCGCTTTTGATGCTGGCCGCCTCGGTCCTGCCCGCCCCCGCCGGCCCTCCCTCCAAAATTTTGGCCAGCCTTTGGGTGGTGGTCCACGTCATAAACTTGCT
>JAJZPI010000114.1 GCA_021811275.1 Deltaproteobacteria bacterium | reverse complement strand
ATTCAGCGGGGATGTGCTCGAAGATCGGCTCGACCTGCCCCAGGCCCGGCAGCTCATCAACCTGCTGCTAATATCATTGGCCCATGACGCCGCCTCGGCGCAGCCGGCCGAGACGGGGACCGGCCCGGAGAAGAAAGTTGCCCTTGCAGCATCAGTACATTGACCGCAGCAGCGGCCTGGTGGTCGACGAGAATCTGCTGGCCGACCGCTTGGTGAACTTCCTTTACCACCAGGTTCGCGAGAACGCGGCCCTGGTATTCAAGGCCTTGACCAGCGCACGGGCAAGCAAGCTGCTGGGCTGGTTGCACTATGACGCGGTCTTGAACCGGCGTCAGGGCGGCCACCAACTGGCGCGAAACCTGAACATCAAATTGGACGAACTAATGGAGGCTGTTGATTTGTTGGACACCCCACGCAAGATTTTCGAGCGCAAGCTCCGATATTGGGAATGCCGCCCCCTGGAGGCCGATCACCAGGCCGTGGTCTCGCCCTCAGACGCCAGGATGCTGGCAGGCTCGTTGGATGATGACTCCACGCTGTTCATCAAAAACAAGTTCTTTGATCTGGCCGAACTCTTGGGCGGGACCAACCGGCGCTGGGTACGGGCCTTCCAAGGCGGCGACTACGCCGTGTTTCGGCTGACCCCCGACAAGTACCACTACAATCACGCGCCGGTGAGCGGATGGGTCGTGGACCATTATGAGGTGGACGGTCTGTTCCACTCCTGCAACCCATCGGCGACGCTGACCGTGGCCGAGCCCATCTCCAAGAACCAACGCACCGTGACCATCATCGAGAGCGATTACGACGAAGGCACCGGCGCCGGCCTGGTGGCCATGATCGAGGTGGTGGCTCTGATGATCGGCGAGGTGGTGCAGAGCTATTGCGAACAGGCATATGACAACCCCCAGCCGGTGCTGCCGAGCTTGTGGTTGAAAAAAGGGCAGCCTAAGAGCCTGTTCCGACCAGGCTCCAGCACGGTGGTGCTGCTTTTCCAGCCGGGCCGGGTGGTCTTCGACCAGGACCTGCTGGACAATCTGCGCGCCCCGGGCGTCAGCTCACGCTTCAGCCAAGGGCTGGGCCGGAGCCTGGTGGAGACCGACGTGCAGGTGCGCTCCAGCATAGGTAGGGCCCTGAGCGAGCTTGACCGGGCCATAGGTCAGTAGCCCATGAGCAACGAAATGTTTATCGTACTGGTAGCGCTAGCCACGGGGGGGCTGCTGGCCTGGGGTTTCCGCAACCTTCCCAGTGAGCGCTTTCAGATGCTAGCCAGCCTACCCATGGTCAAGCAAGACCCGGGGACCTGGCGCGGCATCAACCTGACCTGGTACGGCCTGCTCTCGGCCAATGCCCAGGCCCTGGCCGCGACCTGGCTGCTTCTGTTGATGTCGGCCCTGGGCGTGCCATGGCTGACGACCGCGGGTCTGATTGTGGTCTTGGTGACGCTGTGCATTCCCGGCTCGCACTGGCTTGCTCAGTTGGTGGAGAAGAAGGCCCACACCTTCACCGTGGGCGGAGCCTCGTTCCTCGGTCTGGTGGCAGCGCCTTGGCTGGGCTGGTTGGTTCGCAGGCTGCTGGCCAGGCCTGGCGAACCGGATTTTCCGGTGTTGGCCTGGTGCGCCGCCATCACCAGTGCCTATGCCCTGGGCGAGGGCCTGGGCCGCCTGGCCTGCATAAGCTTCGGCTGCTGCTATGGCAGGCCGCTCAACCAGTGCCACCCGATTCTGCGGCGGCTGTTCAGCCGGGCTCATTTCGTATTCCAGGGGCACACCAAGAAGGTGGCCTACGCCAGCGGCTGGGAAGGCCAGGCTATCTTTCCCATCCAGGCGATCAGCGCGTGCGTCAACCTGGCAGCCGCCCTGGCCAGCGCCTATCTGTTCCTGCGCGGAGCCTATGCCGGCGCATTGTTGACCTCGGCCCTGGTAACCCAGCTCTGGCGGGTGGCCTCCGAGTTCCTGCGCGCTGATTTTCGCGGTGCCGGCCGCTTTAGCGCCTATCAGAAGCTGGCTCTGGCCGGGGCGGTTTGGTCCGTGGGGCTAGCCATCTTTCTGCCCAGTTCAGGCGCGGAACCGCGCCTGGAGTTGGGACTGGCCTCTATCTGGGCGCCCGGACCACTGCTATTAGTGCAGGTCGTCTGGGTTGCCTCGTTTGCCTACTATGGCCTCAGCCGCGTTACAACGTCAAAGATCTCATATTCTGTGATCGTCGATAACGTATAGGCGAGCCACAGATCAGAAGAATACTCGGTAAAGAATTAATCGCCTCTCTTGATTACGGGAGGGATAGGTTCGGTCAACCTTGTCGGCTAGCGGCAAGGCCTACAGAAAATCACTTGCAGAAACACCTTGTATTAATCTGAGTAAACGGCAAGCACGTTTTTTAGCTTAGGCCCTAAGAGCCCAACCGATGATCGAGGTGTGGAAGCTGCGGATCAAGAGGCGGTAGGCCTTTTGAGGCAAAAAATGGGGGGCCGGCTAGCCTCGGCTGCTGCCACCATCTGAAAAAATTGTTGGCTCTGGGGCGGCCACCCCCGGGGTCCGGGGTAGCCGGCGTGAGTAGTGAACGGCAAGGGTGAGAATTCGGCCAATAGAGGTGATTGCAAGTTTCGTGTGTAGTCCAGAGGCCTTAGCATATTGGCCATAGCCTGTATCTTCTCGACCTAATCTTGCATTCCCTACCCTAACATCCTATCTGCCCGCTTACAGTCCGATCCACATTAGATGTCGGCCCCGGAAACTTGATCTTTTGATCCCAATTCAGCCATAAGATGCGGTCCTGCCCAGCGGCTTCTTGACACCGTTTCCCGGGCATGATAACCATGCCCCAAATATGCGA
The DNA here is from genome assembly GCA_021811275.1 of Deltaproteobacteria bacterium. GTDB lineage: Bacteria > Desulfobacterota > Desulfarculia > Desulfarculales > Desulfarculaceae > JACRDC01. The sequence continues at coordinate 9,942 of JAJZPI010000114.1, read as the reverse complement.
GACGGTGCCCTTTTGGGCTTAATAGGGAAGACGGTGAAATTCCGTCGCGGTCCCGCCGCTGTAACCGGGGACGAAACCCGCAACGAGCCACTGCTTCGCTTAGGCGCAGCGGGAAGGCGCGGGCAGTAGGTTGATCCGGCAGCCAGAAGACCTGCCGCCTTTGCGCAACATTAGTTCCCATGGCTCGTGGATAGGCCAGTGGGGGACCCGGGTCGAAGAAAAAGGGTGCAGACCCCGGGAGCAATCGCTTCCCGGGGTTTTTTGTTGGCCCCGGGAAGCATGGAGGACCATATGCTTCCCGATTTCCGTGTGCGCAGGTTTTTGGTTCGATTGGTCTGGGTGGTATCGGCGCTATGTCTTCTGCCGTTGTTGCCCGCCCAAGCTGCGGAGGGGCAGGCAACCCAGTCGGGCAAAAAGGCCATCCTGCTGGTTAGCTTCGGTACCAGCGTGGCCTCGGCGCAGAAAGTCTTTGACAAGATTGACGCCGCCACCAAGGCCCGCTTCCTCGGCTGGGAGGTGCGCTGGGCCTTCACCTCCAAAAAGATTCGGCAAAAACTGGCTACTCAGGGCAAGGTGACCCTCTCGCCGCAACTGGCCCTGGCCGCCCTGGCCGATGACGGCTTCGACCGCGTGGCCATCCAGTCGCTGCACATCATCCCCGGTGAGGAATTTGAGGGCTTGCAGGAGGTGGCCTCGCGCCTGGAGGGCATGCCCAAGGGCCTCAAGCAGGTGGAGGTAGGGATGCCCTTGCTGGAATCCAGAGAGGACCGGCAACGGGCAGCCCAGGCCATGCTGGCCCATGCCCCGGCCGAACGCCGGCCCGACGAGGCCCTGGTATATATGGGCCACGGCACCCCCCACTCGGCCAATTGGATCTACTCGGCCATGGTGGACCTTTTTCAAAAACAGGACCCTAAAGTTTTCGTGGCCCTTGTCGATGGCAAGCCTGAGTTGGCGTCGGTTCAGCGCGAACTTTTGGCTCAGAATATAAAAAAGGCTTGGCTATTACCGCTGATGTCGGTGGCCGGTGAGCACGCTCATAACGACATGGCCGGGAGAAGCGAGGACTCGTGGACTACCAAATTGGGCAAGGCGGGCATCGCCTGCCAACCTGTCTTCCTGGGCATGGCCGAGTACCCGGAGATCATCGACATCTGGCTCGATCATCTTCAGGTCGCCGTCAATAAGGTGGACAAGGAAGCGGCCAAGGATGCGGCCAAGGCCGCCGCCAAGAAGGATGATAAGGACGAGGCCGACAAAGGCTGGGGAGTGGAGCTTGTCCTGCCCATGTACAGCAAGTATGTCTCGCGCGGGGCTTTGACTGTGAACGACCCGGTGCTGCAACCCGGCGCCACGCTCTCCGGCTACGGCTTCACCTTCAACGTCTGGGGCAATTACAACCTCACGGACGCGATCAACCGCAAGGGCAGATTCAACGAGGTGGACCTGACCGGCGAGTATGCCTACAAGCTGGGCGATTTCTCCTTCCCGGTGGGTGTTAGCCACTACCTGTACCCCAGCATGAGCCAGCCCAGCACCACCGAGGTCTATGCCGGCGTCAGCTATGAAGCTCTCATTACCCCCACCCTGAAGGTCTACCAGGACGTGGGTGACGTACACGGTCAGTTGGCGGCCCTGACCTTGGCCTACAACCAGGAGCTGTACCGCAACCGCCCCAGGGCCACGGTGAGTCTGAACCTGACCGCCGGGGTGGACTGGGGATCCAACGACTACAACAAGTACCGCTATAACTGGGGCGTGGACGGTGACCGCCTCATAGACGCCAATTTCACCGTGGGTCTGCCCTGCAAGCTCATCGACTCGGTGACTATCACGCCCTCCTATACCCATGTCATCCTGTTGGACAGCGCCATCAAGGATGCCGCCGGCTATGACAGCAAGGGTTTTTGGGGCTTCAGCGTGAGTTGGGCTTTCTAAACACGCGCGGCTGGCCGCCAGGCCACAGGCGGCGGTCAGCAACTCACCCCTGGGACCGCGAGGGAAAGACGGCCGCGCGGCTCAGTTTAGACACGGGAGAGAATCATGACGGAATCCGCGTTGGATTTGATCTGGGAGACCATGGAGCGGTCGCTAATAAACCTGGAAAAGGGAGAAGGTAAGCCTTCCTGCCTGGCTTTGGCGGCGCGTGACGCATTGGTCTTGGCACTGGAGTACCTACCAGCGGAGCTGATCACCAGGGTGGAGGCTTCTTCCCTGCCCGCCCGCGCACTAATGAGTTGGCTAGTTTTTGAGGCCGACCAATTGGGGCCGGCAGGCAAGGAGCGCGCGGCCGCCTTGCGCGATTGCTGGCGAGCCGCTGGAGCGAGGCAGCCAAGCTTGATAGAGCCCGCACTCTTGCAGGCGGTGGCTTGATGTCGGTGTGCCAACTTTGGCTTGACAACATCGCCGATACTTTGGATACTGCCGCTCACTGGGAGGAGTCATGTACAGTCTGACGAGAAGCCAGGCGCCGCCCAGTAAACTAGCTAATATATAAATAACTCGGCCAGCCACGCAGGGTGGAGGCTGAGGCAAGCCAGGTCACGAAGACCGTTACCCTCCGGGGTGGCGGTCTTCTTTTTTTGGGCAGGATCAATCCGATGAACCCAGGCCACGCGCAAAGGGCATGGATGCCGGCGGAAGGGATCGATCCTTTCACGGCTGACTTCTGGGTTGGTGCTGGCAAGACGCTAAGGACGCCTCGCCCTTGAAGTCAAGTCAGAGGGCCAATCCCGAGGGCTGGCGGGATTTCTATCACGGGATTGGCGCGGCCTGGCAACAGGTGTGGGGCGAACCCTGGGTCATGGGGCGGCGGGTGACCGACTTGCTGCTTCGGGAGGGGCTGGCCACCGCCGGGGCCTCGGTGCTGGACCTGGGCTGCGGTCCTGGCAGCTTGGCCATTCCTCTGGCCGAGGCCGGGGCGCGGGTTACGGCCCTGGATTCCGCGCCGGGCATGATTGATGCGCTGATGGAGGAGGCCAGCCAACGCGGTCTTGAGGGCATAGAAGCCCGCTGCCAATGCTGGCGCGAAGTCATGCCGGTGCCGGTCTATGACTTGGTGCTGGCGGCCTCCTTCCCGCCGGCCTTGGGGGTGGATGGCATGCGGCGGTTGGAGAGCCTCGCGCGCGGCCACTGCGCCCTGGTGCTTAGTTGTGGCGGGGACCCCTTTGCCTTCCGTAGGCACATGTGGGAGGTGGTGTTGGGCGAGCCCTATCCCTCAGGCGATTTTCATATGACCTGTGCGCTGAACTATCTGCTGGCCGGCGGCCGCCAGCCCAACCTGCGGCACCTGTCTTGGCAGGCAAGGTTCAGCCAGTGCCTGGATTCGGTGATCGATTTTTATAAGGAATACTTCGCCATTTTCGGCGTGCCCGGCCCCCGGGCGGAGAAGAACATACGATCCTCCTTGGAACCATGGGTCAGCAATGGGGCCGTGAAAGCCCAAGGTCAAGTCAGCTTGGCGGTTCTGTGGTGGGGCAGGCAGCCCTGAAGCGCTGCGGATAGGTTGATCAAGCTGATCCGGAGGAATCAGGTGTGATGCCCAAAGAAGGGCGTTGACGCTGGCGGTGAAACTGCCGCCTCTCCGGAGTTTCCAACAAGCAGGCGAAACGAACCAAGCCGCGAAGGCTCAGGCGGGGCGGAGGGCCCCGATGGGCTTTTGCGTCTTTTTTTCTGGGCCGAGTTGGGCAGCCCGTCATGCCAGGCCCCATGGAAAGGGATCAAACGCTTATGTTCAAGATACTCGTGGGAACCATCACGGCACTAACGGTGACATCAGCGGCGCGGGCGGCCGAACTGAACCCTCCTACTCAGGCCGTCCATGGTGGCAACGGCAATGTCTGGCAACTAGTGCTGTCATCCGGCCTGGTGGTGCAGTTGGTCCTGGCGCTTCTGGTTCTGTTCTCCCTGGTAACTTGGGGGGTGATCATCTCCAAGTACCTGGCCATCCGCCAGGCCCGCCAGCAGAACCGGCGGTTCCAAAGCGCCTTTTGGCAGGCCACCTCCCTGGCCCAGGCCCAGGAAGGGGCCTCCTCCCTGCCCGGCAGCCCCTTGGCCGCCGTATTTCATCAAGGCTTGGCCGAGCTGAACCGTATCGCCCGGCTACGGGCCGAGGGCCGCCTGAAAGGTGTCTCCCTGCCCGGCCTGATGGAAAACCTGCGCAGGGCCTTGAGCCAGGGCCAGGAAGCCGAGTCCACCCGCCTGGCCCGCACCGTGACCTTCCTGGCCACCTGCGCCAACACCGCCCCCTTCATCGGCCTCTTCGGCACGGTGTGGGGGATCATGGACGCTTTCCGGGCCATCGGTGCCACGGGTTCAGCGAACCTGGCCACTGTGGCCCCGGGGATAGCCGAGGCCTTGGTCACCACCGCCACCGGCCTGTTCGCGGCCATCCCGGCGGTGGTCTTCTACAACTACTTCAACCGCCGGCTCCAGGTTCTGGAAACTGGCATGGAGTCCTTCCGCCGGCATTTCCTCAACTTGGTGGAGCTGAGCCAGCAGGACGGAGCCTTCCCCGGCCCTGAGGCCGTGGCCCCTGTTCAGCTCCGGCCGGAGGCTTAGACCATGGCCGGCGGCGTGGGCAACAAGGGGCGCTTCATGGGGGAGATCAACGTGGTGCCCCTGGTGGACGTGATGCTGGTGCTCTTGATCATCTTCATGGTGGCCGCGCCCATGATGATCCAAGGCATGGACGTGAAGTTGCCGGCCACTGATTCGGGAGCCTTGAAGCAGAACGACGAGCTGCTGGTCTTGAGCTTGAACCGCGAGGGCAAGCTTTTACTGGACAAGGAGCCGGTGCCCTTGGAGGGCCTGGCCGAGCGGATAGCGGCCATCACTGCCGCCAAGCCGGGCACCAAGGTCTATCTGCGGGCCGACAAAGACGTGTCCTACGGCTTGGTGGTGCAGGTCATGGCCCAAACCAGGAAGGCCGGTGTGGCCGACCTGGGCATGGTGACCGAGCCCGGCCAGGAGCCCGCGCCCGCCGGCCTGGACAAGCGCCCGTGAATCCAGTGCTGGCCAAATTGCTGCGCCCGGTGCCCGGCCAGCCGCTCAGCCTTGGAATGGGGATAAGCCTGGGCCTGCACATGGGCCTAGCCACCATGGCGGCTTGTTGGTCCTTTGCGCCGATGGCTCCTCCGGATCGCCCCGAGATCATACAGAACGTAAAGCTGGTGGAGTTGCCGCCACCCAAGCCCATTCCCCCGCCACCTCGGGTCGAACAGCCGCCGCCCCCTCCACCCCCTCAACCCCAGCCTCGCATGCCCTCCAGGGTGCACGACAGGCCGCCCAGCATCACCAAGCCCAGCCCGGTGTTCTCGGCGGCCCAGGAAAAGCCGGCGGCCGCCAGCGGGCCCAGCGTGACCGCCATGGGCGAGGCTATCGGGGCGAGCGTTCCACCCGCAGCCCCAGCCGGCGGCGGCCCACTACCCCTGGGCAAGGAGGAGGTGCCCCCGCCGGCCGTGGACCTCGGCCCCTACATGCATGTCGTTTGGCAGCGTATCGAGCGCCAGAAGCGCTACCCCTCACTGGCCCGCTCCCGCCAGGTGGAGGGCGACGTGACCTTGCGTTTTCTGATGTCTCCGCAAGGCCGCATCGCCGCCCTCAAGGTCCTGCGCTCCTCCGGCGCGGATGAGCTGGATCAGGCGGCCCTGCAAGCGGTCAAGACCGCCGCGCCGTTCCCACCGCCGCCGGGGGCCGCCGATGACTTTTGGATGGAAGTGACCGTCAAGTTCGAGCTCGCCTGGGGCGGGCGCTGAGCACTCAAAAACAAGGAGGACCTATGCGAAAAACACTCTGCCTGTTGACTTTGTTGCTGACCCTACTGGCCGCCCCGCTGGCGGCCTGGGCGCACGACTACTGGATCATGCCCCAAAACTTCCGGCCCGCCGCCGGCACCCTGTTGGAGGCGGCATTTGTCGCGGGGCACAAGTACTACGAGGGCGAGGCCACCCCTGACATCAGCCGCTTCAGGCTGTTCCTACGCACGCCCCTGGGACAGGATCTGGCCCTAGCCGTCAGCCGGGTGGCCTCTAAGGAATCATGGGTGCTGGCTCCCATGTTGGGCCAGGGCACCTATCAGTTGGCCGCCGCCAGCACCGTGCCCGAGTACTGGTCCCAGACGCCCGAAGGCATGAAGCCGGGCGGCAAGGGCGAGTTCAAGGACGCCGTCAAGACGGGCAAGTTCGTCAAGACGGTGAAGACCTTCCTGACGGTGGGCCAGCCATCCCCGTTCGCCCCGCGAATCTTCGGCGAGATGGTGGAACTGGTGCCCCTGGCCGACCCCGCCACCTTGAAGCCGAGCCAGAAGCTGCGCGTGCAGGCTCTCTACCGGGGTCAGCCGCAAAAGGGCATTCCCGTGACCGCGCTCTACGAAGGCTTCCAGCCCAAGGAGCACGGCAACGCGCCCGTGAGCGCCAAGACCGACGACCAGGGCCAGGCCGAACTGACCCTGGATCGCGCCAGCCGCTGGCTGGTCTACGCCACCCTGGAGTTCCCCACTCCGGGCAGCCCTGAGGCCGATTACGAGAACCACCGTCCCTATCTGATGTTCGAGATCAAGTAAGCACAAAAAGGAGTGAAGGGTGATGAGGCTGGAGCGTGTTTTATTCATGATCGGCCTGCTGGCCGGGTTGGCCCTGTGGGCGGCCTTCCCGGCCCTGGCTGAGGAGGAGGCCGCCTCCAAGGCGCTGAAGCTGGAGGACATTCACGTCAAGGGTCAGGGCATGAGCCGCCAGGACCTGCCCACCACGGTCAACGTGGTCGAGTCCGAAAAATTCGAGGAACACACCGGCAGCCGGGTCGAAGAGGTGCTCAACGACGTGCCCGGCGTGCACATAAGCAACTACAACCAGGCCGGCGTGGGCAACCTGATTCAGATGCGCGGGTTCAACAAAGGCGGCCACGGCGGCGACGTGGCGGTGACCGTCGATGGCATCCCCCTGAATGAGGGCGAGTCCCACGCCGACGGCTACGCCGACCTGAACGTGCTCATTCCCCTGGAGATAGAGCGCATGGAGGTCTACAAGGGGCCTTCCTCAGCCTTGTTCGGCAACTTCGGACGCGGTGGGGCTTTGGCTTTCTACTCCAAGCGCGACGGCGAGTACAACAAGATGAAGATGGACTACGGCTCCTTCGGCACCTATGACGTGCAAGGGGCCTTCGGACATCGCCTCAACGATTCCTGGCGTAACAACACGGCCTTGGAAATCTACCACACCGACGGTTACCAAGACCACTCCGACTGGTCCCGCCAAACATTCTCCACCCGTTTCAGTTACGACGCGTCGGACAAGTTCGACATGAGTTTTTCTGTTCGCGCCCACCACTCGGAGTGGAACTCCCCTGGCTACATTCCCCAGTCCCAGTTCAACAACGTGGATGCCTCCCGCCGCCAGGCGATCAACGCCCAGGACGACGGCGGCAATAAGCAGTTTTTCACCGAGCGCGCTGAGCTTGGCTACAACATCAGCAAAGACCTGCGCCTGCTCTACTGGGCCTATGGCACCCAACAGGACTTCACCCGCTTCGCCAAGTTCGGCTATGACGTGGGCGGGCAGACCGAGAAGCATCATGACCGCAACGTGGGGGGCACCGGCACCAGCCTGAACCTGGACACCAAGCTGGCCGACAAACGCCTGACCGGTGTCGTGGGGGTCGAGGTCTACGACGAGGTCACCGACACCCTGGTCTGGAACACTGAGAACCGAGTGCGCCTCAACCAGACGCAAAACCGTCGTTTCGACATCGCCACCTATTCCGCCTTCGGCCAGACCCAGTACGAGTGGTCCCGCTACTTTCGTCCCTGGGTGGGCGTGCGCTACGACACCTTCGGCGGCTCTTACGAAAACCACGACCCGGGCACCACCAGCTACTCCAACGACATGAACAACTTCAAGCAGTTCAGCCCCAAGGTCGGCTTCCGCTCCGAGATTCTTGACCACCTGGACTTCCGGGCCAGCTACTGCGAGGGCTTCGCCCTGCCCGAGGCCGAGGCCAAGTTCGATCCTAATATCAAGGTCGAGGCCATGCAGTTGAAGCAGTACGAGGTGGGCCTCAACTACGCCCTAAGCAAGAAGCTGTGGGTGGACGTTGCCTACTTCATCCTAGACACCGACAACGAAATCCAAGAGGACCCGCCAGGCTCCGGCGAATACCGCAACGTGGGCAAAACCCGCCACAAGGGGTTGGAATCCGGGTTGAAGGTATGCCCGATACCCGGACTGGAGTTTTTCGCGAACCTGACTTTGTATGACTCCGAGGTACTGGATAACCCCGACCCCACCCTGGTGGGCAAGCAGGTCACCTCGGTGCCGGACTACCTGTCCGTGGTGGGCGCCCAGTACACCTTCCCCAGCAGCCTGGGGGGCCGCCTGCAGTGGCGCAGCATCGGCAAGTACTACCTTGACGGGGCCAACACCACTTCATACGACGGCTACAACGTGGTGGACGCCCGCGTCTTCTACACCATCCCCGGCGACCCTGGCCAGCGCAAGTACAAGGTCACCCTGGGGGTGGACAACATCTTCGACGAGCACTACAGCGATTCGGTCTTCAGCGGCTTCGGCACCATCAACTACGCCGTGACCAATCCGCGCACCTATTGGGTGGGCCTGACTCTGGAGTGGTAGCAGCCAAAATGGCCGAGCATAACCCAGTAACCTGCAACCGTCCCGCTCTCGGCCTCCGGCCGGGGGCGGGCCCCCTGGCCTTGGTCGGGGCCGGGCTGTTGTCAATCCTTTGGACCACGCCAGCCCTGTCCCATGGCGTGGAGATGGCCTCTGGAAGGGGGCAGTCCTGCTGGTTGCGGGTCGGCTACGCCGGGGGCGAACCCATGGCCTTCGCCAAGGTTAAGGTCATCAATCCCCAGGGGCAGACCCATCAGGCGGGCAACGCCGATGCCTTAGGCCACTTCGCCTGGCTGCCCGACCAGGAAGGGCAATGGAGCGCCGTGGCCGAGGACGGCATGGGGCATCGGGGCGAAATAAGCCTTGCTTGGGCCAGAGCGACTCCGGTGCCCGTGGCGTCGGATGCTCCAGGCGAGTCGCCTCCTCAAGCCACTTGGCTGGCCAGGGTTTCCGGGGGGCTGTCGGTGATTTTCTGGCTCTCGGGCCTGGCCTTCTGGTGGCGGGGACGTCGCAACCGCCAGGGCGCGCGGAGAGGCTAGGTGCGGTTCTGCGTCATCGACGGCCAAGGCGGCCGCATCGGGGCGGCCATGATCCGCCGCCTGAAGCAAGAGTACGGCGAGGGCGTGGAGGTGCACGCGCTGGGCACCAATGCCGCCGCCACCGCCTACATGATGAAGTCCCATGCCAACCGTGGCGCCACAGGCGAGAACGCCATACTGCACAGCATAAAGGTGGCTGACGTGATCATCGGCCCCCTGAGCATCGTGCTTGCCAACGCCATGATGGGCGAGGTGACGCCGGCCATTGCCGCCGCCGTGGCCTCCTGCCAGGCACCCAAGCTATTGCTGCCGCTGAATCGAGAGGGGGTCAAGGTGGCGGGAGTGTCACCGGAGCCCCTGCCGCACCTGGTTGAGGAGATCGTCAAGGTTCATCTGAAGGCATTGCTCACTGAGTGCACGAAATACTAGCATCGCCTCCCTTGCTTATAAGCCACCGGGGCGCAGTCACACTTTTCGGCTACTAGTTGCTTTATCCAAAACTGACGTCGATGACCAGGGTAGCATTCGCCATCCTTGACAATCGCCTTAGGAACATCGCCCAAAAATCGAGCTAAAGATGCGGTGGTAGGGGTTGGAGCATTTCAGGTGGCTCTATTGCAGCATCATGGGTGGCGGGGTTGGAGCATTTTGAGTGGCGCCTTTGGGGCATAATACGCACGGGGGGCAACACCACCCTTAAGGTCTACGTGAGCTACCTGCACGGTTTCAATCCACGCCCCCGCGCGGGGGGCGACCAGGCGTCGAGGTGGGCCGGTGCG
>JAJZPI010000113.1 GCA_021811275.1 Deltaproteobacteria bacterium | reverse complement strand
ATGCGGATTTCACGGTCCTGCTTTATTTGGCGTTATCATCATAGATATATCGTTAACTAACGGCCATAATAATATATGAGTAAAGGGTGAAATATCATCTAGTACTTGATCGTTAGCCTTAGCCCATTCTTGCCAATCTTCTTTGGAATTAAAAATATCTTCGTACTCATTAATATAAACAGATAATATCATATTTTCGTATAATGTATATCCTTCTCTGGCCTTGCCAACCTTCTCTTTTATTGTTTTTATGACTCTTAGAAAATATTTATTTCTTTTAAATTGGCTTGGCCCAAACATCGACAAGTTACCTTCCATGTGACAATCGGGTACGCTTTTATCTGAAAGGTATACACTTGTAAGTTCTACGCCGATTTTCCTGCCGCCATTGAGCACGACATAATCTGGACGCTCACTTTTTATTTGAACAGATAAGCTATTAAACCCGGGATGATGCGATAGATATTCTAGCGTGTTGGTTATTTCCCACTTCTCTCGCCGCTCCCTATTTGGCCATTCTTGAGACATATGGTGTATCCGATATGCTTCTGGTTCTATTCGGGTGGCGGGTGGCCCAGACAACTCGTTGTCTGGGCAGCTTTGGCGGCAAGAAATGACGTCGCGAGCCCTTCCTCCCAATTACCGCCATTCCTTCACTCAAGGTTTCTTGTGCCTTCGGCACCCAGACGGAATACCGTCCGGGCGGCTCGGCTTTCCTGTTCCTTTCCCTGATCTTCGCTTTCCTTCCGGTCTTCTTCAAACTCTAGCACTACCCGTCATTGCGAGGAGCATCCCCGCAGGGATGCGACGCGGCAATCTCCCGCTTCGTCCCCCCCGCCAGCCAGCGCCATTCCCGCCAGGAGCGAAGCGAAAGTTTGCTTCGCTGCGCTCGCAATGACAGCTATGGCTAGATGGCAAACCAAAGCTGTGGTCCCCCCCTCATCCCTATTCTCCGATCCTCAGCTCCGGCAGGCCGCGCCCGTTCCCTCCCCCCGGCTCCAGAAGGAGCGCGGCACCCTGAGCGGCAAGGAGGGCTCCTGCTCGCCGGAAATCTCCGGGAATTGGGCCATGAGCCACTCCAGGGAGATGCCCTTGTGCGCGGCGTAGACCAAGCGGATGAAGCGGTCGGTGGGGCGATCGGGAACCTGCTTGCCGTTTTCCCAGCGGGAGACCGTGGCCTTGTCCACGCCCAGCAGGTCGGCGAAGTCCTTGGAGGCCAGGCCCAGGTTCTTGCGCAGGAAGCGAATCTCCGGCCCCGTGAGCAGGGCCGGCTTGCGCGCCAGGGCCTCGCCGATCACCCGGTGCAGCTCCGGCAGGGCCGGAATGCCCACGGCCTTCTCGCCGCAGAGGCACTCCCACAGCTCCACGTCGGCCAGGAAGACGCTGTCCAGGCCGCTCTCGGTGTAGTGGTGCTCCCCCAGGCGGCAGGTCATCTCCGCGCCGCAGGCATGGCAACGCATGTCTATCGCCTCCCTCAGCCGTGCACGGTGATGCACAGCAGGGCAAAGTCATTCTCCAGCACCGCCACCTTGACGGCCAAGGGCTCCTTTTCCAGGTCGAAGCCGCGCACCAGGCCCTCCCAGTTCTGGCGGTCCGGGTTGGCCTTCAACTCGTGGACATCGCCCCAAAGCAGGACTTGCAGCATGTCCTCCATGGTGACGTTGCGCTCGGCCATGCGCCGCCGGCAGTGCTCGGTGGTCCGCAGCCAGCCTGACTTGGCAATCCGCCGGACAAGCTTTTTAGCTTCGTCCTCCTCCATTGTATCGTCTTCCCCCCAGGCTAGCCCAACAGAAAAGATGACGCAACATCAATCTTGTGAAGCTTTTCGCCGGCACCCGTTCCCCACTGCTCCCCCTTCACCCAACCACCCTACCACCGGGAGCCCACAAGGCCCGCCCTGGCGACAGCGCCAACCGACACGCTACGGCCGGTGCGGCACGCACCTACCAGCCATACTCCACCGGCGCGCTGGGCGCGGGGTGCTTGACCAGCAGTTCGCGCCAGCGCTCTCGGCCCAGCATCTCCATGTAGGCCGCGCGGCCCTCCACGCCGTGGACCCACTTGTCCAGCCAGGTCAGGGCGCCCTCGCGGGTCTTGGTGGCCGCGGCGTATTCCAAAAAATAGGGCCCGTCCAGGCCGTAGTAGCCCTGCACCGGGGCGGGGTGCGCCCCGAAGGGCACCTCGCAGACCGCGCTGACCGCCAGGCCGGGGATTAGGGTGCGGTCGGGGTCGGCGCGGATGACCTCGGGGTCCACGATCTCCTCGCAGGTGACCAGCACCTGCTTGGCGGCCAAGGCCGCCACCCGGCTGAAGCCGGTGGCCCCCCAGCAGAGGCAGTTGCCGGCCGGGTCGGCCTTCTGCGCGTGCAGGATGGTCAGATCGGGGTTGATGGCCCGGATGGCCAGTAGCTTTTGGCCGCTGTGGGGGCAGGTGAACTCCTTGAAGTGGGGGTTCACGCGGGCGATGTCGCTGCCCAGGGGCGAGCGCGAGACGGCCATGGGCAGCCCGCGCGCCCCGGCCTCCAGGGCCAGCGTGATGCTGAAGTTGCTGTGGTCGATCACGGTCAGCGGCCGGGGGATGCCCTCCTCCACGGCGCGGCGGAAGTTGTAGCCGATGCCCGAGCTGACGTTGCCCACCCAGGCGGCGATGACGGTCTCGGCCAGGCCGGCGGCGATGATCTGGTCGAAGCAAATGTTGCTGATGGGGGCGATGAGGGTGAGCCCGCCTATGCCCTGGCGGATGATCTCGTGGGTGGCGGCGAAGGGGATGAAGCCCTCCAGGGCCGAGCAGGCGGCCAGGCTCATGCCCGGCCTGGCCAGGGCGGCCACGGCCTTGTCGAGGTTCATGACCTTGCTCGCGGCGGACATGCCTTGCCCTCCCCCCGGCCCGCGCCGGACCGGCTGAAAAAATAGCATTGGACATTAATAGCAAACCAGGTCCGGTCCCCACAAGGCCGCTGGCGCGCAATGGCCCAAACACCTTGCGCGTTTGGGCCATCGCGGCTAAACTTGCCCTGCGCCCACATTGTGACTAGGGGAATTCCACAACTTGCATTACGAGACCGTCGACCCGCATCTGTTGCGGCCCCACCCGGAATTCGCGCGCCTGTTCGTGCCCGCAGATCGGGAGGAACAGGAGCGACTGCGCCGGGAAATGGCCGCCGGCGAACATTTCCCTCCCCTGCTGGTCGACTCCCAAAACCAGGTGCTGGCCGGGGTCGAGCAATGGGAGGCCTCGCTGGCCCTGGGCTGGCGGGAAATCAGCGCCGTGCGCGCCCCCTGTCTGAACACCTCCCAGACCCGCGCCCTGATGGTGGCCGAGAACATCCGTCACCGCGATATCCGCGAGGAGCACCTCTGGCGGGGCATGAACAACTTCTTCGACATGGAGCCCCTGCGCCCCCCCGGCGGGTGGTGAACCATCCGCCGCCACCCGGTCGGGCGGTAAGTCCGGATCGTTTTCTTTGAAGAATTAAGTCACAGGGATAGGCCCGCCCCGCAGGGCGGAGACTCAGCTTCGCGCGGTCCTGCCGTCGCCGTTTTCTCTCCGGGCCTCGCGCGCTTCCCAAACGTCATCCTCGAAGATCGCCAGCTCCTCGGGCTTGTCTCTCTCGGTGATGCGGCTATCGTCGTTGAATGACCGGTCCTCCTGGCCGGGCGTTTCCGGCTCCTGGGGAAGGCTTTTGGCCTCGTGCTTGACGACCTTTAGCAATGAGGACGCCTGCGCGTACAGGCATTTCCGTATTGGCGGCGAGAATTGGCCGGTCTGGGTGATCCAAAGCAGGTTGGCGGTCACCAAGGTGGCCAGGAGGCAGGTCCAGCGCAGTCTGTTCATGAACACCCCTCCGTTTTCACGCGTCCCGAAAAACTGGGCCAGGATCGAGGCCCTTCCATGACCACCGTTCTGATACCCCCGGAGCAGGCCCTCGTCAAGGCGGGGGAAGCCCCGCCGCCGCGCGGGCGGTTTTGGTGCGACAAGCGGGGCCGGGGGCATTATATTTAGTCCATGACCGACAAGCTCATCCGCACCGCCCAAGCCGTTTTGAAGGCGCTGGAAGGCCGCCAACCGCGCAAGCTGCACGCGCCCCAGTCCCGGCGCGCCTCGGTTCTCATGCCCCTGGTGGACCGCGGTCAGAATGTGGAGGTGCTCTTCACCAAGCGCACCACCCATTTGCCCCACCACGCCGGCCAGATCAGCTTCCCCGGCGGGGCCTCCGACCCCGAGGACAACGGCGCCTCCTTCACCGCTCTGCGCGAGACCTGCGAGGAGATCGGGGTCTGCGAGGGCTTGGTGCAGGTGGTGACCCGCCTGGATCAGGTGCTGACGGTCACCGACTTCCTGGTCACGCCCTATCTGGGCCTGGTCGACCCCGCCGCCCGCTTCACCCCCAACCCGGTGGAGGTGGACCACCTTATCCTGGTGCCCCTGGCCAAGGTCCTGGACCAGGGGAGTTGGGGACCGCACGAGGTGCACTGGCAGGGCATGTCCTTCATGCAGGAGGGCCTGGCCCACGATGGCGAGGTGATTTGGGGGGCCACCGCGCGCATGCTCCTGAACCTGCGCCAGGCCCTGGGCCAAGAGGCCGAGGCGGTCATCAGCGCGGCCTCGCCGGAAAAAGATATGGACAGCAAGGGGGGCCTCGGGTAGATTTTGCTCCTGTCGGGACGTGGCTCAGACTGGTAGAGCACTGCGTTCGGGTCGCAGGGGTCGCTGGTTCAAATCCAGTCGTCCCGACCACAATCGGGTCATGGCGGCAGCCTTAGCCGGCTGCCGCTTTTTTTTAAGGCCGCCGCCGGCTGTGGACAAGCCCCAGGGCCTATGGTACACAAGTGTCTGCCGGTTGAGATGCGCGATTAGCTCAGTTGGATAGAGCGTTGGCCTCCGGAGCCAAAGGCCGGGCGTTCGAATCGCCCATCGCGCACCAAAGCAAAATCACTGGGTTAGGCTAGCAGGCCAACCCAATTTTTTTGTCCTGGCGGGCCTTCTCAAATACTATTCCCCACACGCGCGGGCCAAAAGCCAGGCACTCAGGCCCCGGCTATCTCCAGACCGGCAACACATTCTTGCCTGGAAGACCTGGCCTCGCGGCTGCGTAAGGACAGGCGCGTCAAACCATATCGCGCCCAAGCCTCTTGTGATCCTCGCACACTTCATGCGGACCTCGCGCGCCGGCAAGGATTTACCCCGGTTGTTCAAGGCCGTGAGTATAATGCATTCGGCCCAAGCGTTGAGAAATTCTCATTGGCATCCCGATGAGTGGGCTAGTATAAATATCGGGTTGGAACTGGTTGGCGTCCGCTTGGCCAAAGATCGCAATCCCGACCAAGCCCCGCAGACGACCAAAACCTCTTGTTTGTAGGTATTGGCGGCATACTTCACCGAAACCACCAATAATGAGGGACCCCATGAAAAAGCTTGCGTCTTTATTGGGTGTGTTGGCTCTGAGCCTCCTGCTTTCGGCAGTGGCGGCCTTCGGTCTCGCCCCGGCCGCCCAGGCCAAGGAAGCCAAGATCGGCTTCGCCTTCAGCATGACCGGCGGGGCGGCGGCCTATGGGGCCACTCAAAAGAACGGAGCCCAGTTGGCCCTGGACGAGATCAACGCCAAGGCGGGGGCGGACGGGATCAAACTGGTGGCCCTGTTCGACGACGATGCCAGCACTCCCCAGCAGGGCATCAACGTCTTCAACAAGTTCATCAACGCCGACAAGGTTTCGGTCATCATGGGCCCCACGCTTTCCAACACCGCCCAGGTGGCCGACCGCATCGCCCAGCAGGCCGGGGTGCCGGTCCTGGCCATAAGCAACACCGCCCAGGGCATCACCGAGATTGGCGACTTCATCTTCCGCGACTCGCTGACCGAGGCCGTGGTCATCCCCAACACCATCAACACCGTCAAGGCCAAGCTGGGCATCAAGAAGGTGGCCCTGCTCTACGGCAACGACGACGCCTTCACCAAGGCCGGCTACGAGGCCTTCAAGAACGCCTTGAACCAGGCCGGCATCCAGATCATGAGCGAGCAGACCTTCGCCAAGGGCGACCGCGACTTCTCACCCCAGCTCACCCAGATCAAGGGCATGAACCCCGACGCCATCGTCTGCTCGGCCCTGGTCGAGGAGGCCTCGGGCATCGTGGCCCAGGCGCGCCAACTGGGCATCGCCGCCAGCGTGCCGATCATCGGCGGCAACGGCTTCAACTCCCCGGCCCTGATCAAGAATGCCGGCCAAGCCGCCGAGGGCGTGATCGTGGGCGCGGCCTGGAACGCCGCCTCACCCCTGCCCCTCAACAAAAAATTCGTCGAGGACTACACCAAGCGCTACGGCGTGGCCCCCGACCAGTTCGCGGCCCAGGCCCACGCAGGCGTCTACATCCTGAACGAGGCCATCAAGAAGGCCGGCGATCCGAACAACCGCAAGGCCATCCGCGACGCCATGACCCAGGTCAAGGATCTGGACACCGTGTTGGGACCCTTCTTCTTCACTCCGGGCCGTGACGCCGGGTCCCAGCCCGTGGTCCAGGTGGTCAAGAACGGCAAGTTCGCCGTCCTGGGCAACTAGCCGCCGAGGCCGCAGATGAACGTCCTCGGCCAACAGTTGGTGAACGGCCTGTTCATCGGCGGGATGTACAGCCTCTTCGCCGTGGGCTACACCCTGGTCTTCGGCGTGCTGGACATCCTCAACCTGGCCCACGCCGCCGTATTCACCATGGGGGGGCTGGCCGCCCTCTGGCTGGTGCAAAGCGCCGGCCTGTCCATCTGGGCGGCCTTCCCCCTGGCCACCCTGCTGGCCGGGGTCTTGGGCCTCCTGGTCAACCAGGTGGCCTTCGTGCCCCTGCGCCGCCGGCCCGACACCTACTTCTCGGGGCTCATCTCGTCCATCGCCATGGCCATCATCTTCGAGGCCCTGGCCATGCAGATATTCGGGGCCCACAACGTGCGCTTCCCCGCCGGCACGGTGCCGGTGGTGATCTGGAGGCTGGGCGGCATCACCATCACGCTCCTGCAGGTGGAGATACTGGCCACGGTGGTGCTGTTGATGGTGACGCTGACCCAGCTCCTGAAACGGGCCCGCATCGGCAAGGCCATCCGGGCCGTGGCCGAGAACCAGCGCGCCGCCCGGCTGCTGGGCATTAACGTCGACGGAGTGATTGCCTTCACCTTCTTCCTCTCCTCGGCCTTGGGCGGCGCGGCGGGCATCCTCTTTGGCCTGTATTTCGATTCTCTCTCGCCGGACATGGGCCGGCCCATCGAACTCAAGGGGCTGGCGGTCATCGTGCTGGGAGGCATGGGCAGCGTGCCCGGGGCCATCCTGGGCGGCCTGGCCTTCGGCCTGAGCGAAGTCCTCACCGTGGCCATTTCCGGGACTTCCAACCTTCGCGACGCCGTGGCCTTCACCATGCTCTTCGCCATCATGCTCCTCAGACCCTCCGGCATCCTCGGCAAGGGCCGGACGCGGGAGGCGTAAAGGGCCATGGACCTTATCACCCACCTCTACGCCGTCTACGGCAGCGTACTCAACTTCATGGGCATCAACGCCCTGTTGGCCTTGAGCCTCTACGTCACCCTTTCCTCGGGCCTGCTCTCCCTGGGCAACGCCGCCTTCGCGGGCATCGGCGGCTACGTGGCCGGCATCCTCACCACCAAGCTCGGCGCGCCCTATCTGGTTTCCCTGGGCGCGGGCACCCTGGCCGCCGGCCTGGCCGGCATGCTCCTGGGTCTGCCAGTGCTCCGGCTCAGGGGCGTCTTCCTGGCCATGGCCACCCTGGCCTTCGGCGAGGTGGTGCGCATCGCCGCCCTGAATCTGGAGATAACCGGAGGGGCCATGGGGCTCATCGGCCTGCCGGTCAAGACCAACACCTGGATCATCTATCTGGCGCTGGCCGCCGCGGCCTACCTGGTGGCGCGCATGGCCCGCTCGCGCCTGGGCTGGGCGCTGACCAGCATCCGCGAGGACGAGACCGCCGCCGCCGCCATGGGGGTGAACCTGACCCTCACCAAGACCATCGCCTTCACCTTGGGGGCCGGGCTGGCCGGGTTGGCCGGGGCCCTCTACGCCCACCTTAACTTTCTCATCACCCCTGGCGAGTTCGGCTTCTCGGTGGCGGTGAACCTGTTGATGTACAACATCGTGGGCGGCTACCGGGTTTGGTACGGCCCGCTCTTGGGCGCCGCGCTCCTGACCGCCCTGCCCGAGCTGCTCAGGGCGCTGGGAGTCACCGCCGGGCCCCTTCGCTTGGGCATCAACGGCCTGATCCTGCTCCTGGTGATCCTTTTCCTGCCCAAGGGCCTGGCCGACCTCTTCCATCGCCGCGGAGACCCGGCGACCGCCCCCGCCCAGGCGGCTCCGGCCAAGGGTTAGCCATGCTGCTAGAATTCCAGGTGGTGTCGCGCAATTTCGGCGGGGTCCGCGCCCTGGACGAAGTGTCCTTCAGGGTGGAGGAAGGCCAGATACACGGTCTCATCGGCCCCAACGGCGCGGGTAAGACCACCCTGCTCAACGCCTTGAGCGGGCTCATGCCCCCCAGCGGCGGCGCCGTCCTCTTGCGCGGCAAGCCCATTCAGGGCCTGCCTCCCCACCGGGTGGCGGCCCTGGGGGTGGCGCGCACCTTCCAGAATATCCGCCTGTTCGAGACCATGACCTGTCTGGAGAACGTGCTGGCCGGCCAGCACCTGGTGGCCAGGCGGCCGCTCTGGCCCCGGCTGTTGATGCTGCCCAGCCACCGCCGCGAGGAGGCCCTCTGGCGGGAAAAGGCCATGGCCGTCCTGGAACTGGTGGGCCTGCGCGAGCGGGCCGAGGTGCCGGCCAACAGCCTCTCCTACGGCGAGCGCCGCCGCCTGGAGATCGCCCGGGCCCTGGCCTCGGAGCCCCGGCTCCTCTTGCTGGACGAGCCGGTGGCGGGCATGCGCGCCGAGAGCATCGCCAAGGTGGCCGAGGTGGCGCGCAAGCTGGCCGCCGGGGGAATGACCATCCTGCTCATCGAGCACAACATGAACTTCGTCATGGGGCTTTGCGACCGCATCACGGTGCTCAACTTCGGCCGGACCATAACCACCGGCTTGCCCAAGGAAGTCTCCTGCCACCCGGAGGTGGTGGAGGCCTACCTGGGCGCGGAGGTCTGCCTTGCTTGAGGTGAAGGGGCTTACCGTGGCCTACGGGCTGGTGGAGGCCGTGCGCGACCTGAACTTCAGCGTGGCCCGGGGGACGGTGGTCTCGTTGGTGGGGCCCAACGGCGCGGGCAAGACCACCACCCTGAACGCCTTGTCGGGGGTGGTGCCCGTGGCCGCCGGCGGCATCGCCCTGGAGGGCAGGGACATAACCCGGGTCAGCTCCCACCGCCGGGTGGCCAAGGGGCTGGTGCAGGTGCCCGAGGGCAGGCTGGTGCTGGCGGGCATGAGCGTGCGCGAAAACTTGGAGCTGGGCGCCTATCGCCGGCCCAGCCAGGAGGTCGCCGGCGACATCGCCCGCATGGAGGAGCTGTTCCCCATCCTGGCCGACAAGCGCGAGACCCCGGCCGGGTCCCTCTCCGGCGGAGAACAGCAGATGCTGGCCATGGCCCGGGGCCTGATGGCCCGGCCCAAGCTTCTGCTCCTGGACGAGCCCTCCCTGGGCCTGGCCCCCTTGGTGGTCAAAATGATATTCGAGATCGTCAAGGAGCTGAAATCCCAGGGCCAAACCATTCTGCTGGTGGAGCAGAACGTTTACCAAAGCCTTGCCGTTTCCGACTATGCCTATGTCGTGGAAAACGGCTCCATCGTACTGGAGGGCGCGGCCGACAAGCTCTCCGCCGACCCCGCAGTGGCGCGAGCCTACCTGGGACAGACCGTTTGAGTCCGGAGCGCCGTTGGCCAAGGCCTCCTGAGCCTTGGCACCCGCCTCGACGCTCCCCGCCTACCCGCCTGGCATCAAAACCGGTGGTCCCCATCGCCCATCGCGAGCCGAATCCGGCCGCCGGAGACAACCGGGTTCGGCGGCGGGTTGATTACTACCAAATAAGCGTTCAAAGGAAAACTTTGAACGCTTATTTGATATGCGAGCCAGGGACCCACCCCGGCCAATTAATTGGCTGGGGATCCCGGGGGACTGCCCGCCGAGCGCTCAAGCGCTCGGCGGGCCAGGGAAAACCTGGGGTCCCTACAAAGGTCGCTTTGCGGAGTAGAACTACGCTTTTGACCGTTCGGTCAGCGATCAAAGCCAGGGAGGCATTGATCGCATATTGATATTGGAAGGGCCGAAGGCAATCGAGCCATCATTATTTGGACTGGTGCACCAGGGCCGTGTCCATATCGTAGGTCCAGGGTGCCCCGGAGTTGCGCCAGCCGTCGACGGAGCGTTTACCGAAGTTCGGGCTGTTCTTGTCCTTTTCCATGTCGCCCTCGAAGCCGTCGACAATGTTGTAGACCTTGGTGAAGTTGGCTTGGGCCAACTTGTTGACCGCGGCGGCGCTGCGTTGGCCGGAGCGGCACATGACCAAGATAGCGTCGTCCTGCATGAACTTGGCCTTGACCTCGTCGACAAAGTCTTCGTTGGGCTTCAGGCCGAAGGCCTTTCTTTCAGGGTTAAAAACGCCGGTCCACGCCATGCTTGGGATGTTGAGGGCCATGGGGGCGTGGCCGACGAAGGAATATTCCTCCGGGGTGCGCACGTCCAGGATCTTGACCTTGTCCTTGTTGGCCGACCACATGTCGTAGGCCTCCTTGGCCGTCACGTAAAGACCGAGCTTGGTCTGCTTGCTGGAATCGGCCGGTGGGCCCACCGCAAAGGCGGAAGCCGCCAAGGCGATGGCGAGAGCAGAGGCCAGTGCAAAAACAATCAGCCTTTTATGCATGCTATTCTCCTTGTTGCGGTCCATGGCCCTTTTCCATGGCTGATTTTAACCCGGCTGCAAGCAAAATAAAGCACAAAATTAAACCAAGATAGTTAATATATATTTGATAATCTTGACATTTAGCGTAATCGTCCGCGCCCCTTGGACCCAGGCTTGCCCTGCGGAGACCATTGGCTATACTAGGCGGACCGCCTTGCCCCGAAGCTCCAGACCTGGGACGGATGCAGATGAAAACAAGCCCTCCTCGCGGTAATCGGCGGCCCCTCATGGCTGCGGCGCTGGTCACGGCCCGCCTGGTCCTGGTTCTCGGCCTGGCGGCGCCCCTCACCGCCCGGGCCCAGCAGGCCGGCGAGCTGGCCGGTTGGTTGAGCCCCGAGATGGGCCGGCAAGCCGCCCGCGCCTCCTACCGCTTGGAGACGAGCCCCTCCCAGGATGTCTCCGGCCAGTCCGGCGGCCTGGGCTACGTCGCCAACGGCTTCTCGTTTTTGACGCCCCTGGCCCAGGACGCGGGGCAGGAATTGGCGCTCGGCGCGCGGGTGGAACACTTGGCCCTGGATACCAGCGTGGTTTTGCCCGACACCCGCCGCGCCCTGCCCGGACAGCTATGGGACCCGCGTCTGAGCGGATTCTACCGCCGCAAGCTGGACAACGGCTGGATAGCCGGGCTCACCGCCGAGGGCGGATCGCCCAGCGACAAGCCCTTCCACAGCGAAAACGAACTGAGCATCAACGCCACGGCCTTCCTGCGCCTGCCCCGCGGCGAGCGCGATGCCTGGGTGCTTCTCCTCAACTATGATCACAACCGCGATTTTCTCTATCGCCTGCCGATTCCGGGAGCGGCCTATTGGTACCATCCCTCGCCCGGCTTCCAGGCCCTGCTGGGCGCGCCCTTTGTCAGCCTGCGCTGGCTGCCCGCCCGCGATCTCGAAATGGCCGCCACCTACCTGGCGCCCTATCGCGTCCGGGCCAAGGCATCCTATCGCCTGGCCGCCCCGCTCAAGGCCTACTTGGGCTTCGATTGGGGCAGCCAGCGCTGGTTCCTGGCCGACCGCCCGCACCAGGAGAACCGCCTCTTTTTTTGGCAGAAGAAGGCGTCGCTGGGCGCGGTCTGCCAGCTGGGCCGGGGCCTGGACCTGGACCTGGCCGTGGGCTACACCTTCGATCGCGTGATCTTCGAGGGTGAAAACTACGGCGACCGCGACCATGACCGGCTGGACCTCGATGACGGGGCCTTCTTCACGGCGCAGATAGGCTTTCGCTTCTAAACCTTGGCGCCAGGCGCGCAAACCCGGGGGGCTGATCCAGCATGCCGGAGACTGTGGACGTTACCATCATCGGGGCCGGGGTGATCGGGACCGCGGTGGCACGGGCGCTCAGCCGGGCCGGCCGCGAGGTCTTCGTGCTGGAAAAGAACCCCGGCGTCACCCACGGCGAGAACCAGTCCTCGCGCAACTCAGGCGTCATCCACGCCGGCCTCTATTACGACCGCGCCACCCGCCCCTTGAAGGCCCGCCTCTGCCCGCGCGGCAACGCCCTGCTCTACGAATTCTGCCAGCGCCACCAGGTGCCCCACCTGAAGTGCGGCAAACTAATCGTGGCCCAGCGGCCGGACCAGCTGCCGGCCCTGGAGCTTTACGCCACCCGCGCGTCGGAAAACGGGGTGCCGGCCAGCCTGATCAGCGGCGGCCAGGCCCGGGAGATGGAGCCCCAGGTGCGGGCCGAGGCGGCGCTCTTTCTTCCCAGCTCGGGCGTCATCGAGCCCACCGCCCTGGTCCACCGGCTATATGCCCTGGCCTCGGCCAGCGGGGCTCAGTTCCTGACCGGGACCGCGCTCCGCGCCGCCCGCTCCACCCCGGAGGGGGTGGCCTGCGCCGTCACTTACCGCGACGGGGCCACCGACGAGTTCCTGAGCCGCCGAGTGGTCAACTGCGCCGGGCTCTACAGCGACGAGGCGGCCCGCTTGATAGACCCCGCCTCGCCCTGGCGCATCGATCCCATGCGCGGCGAGGCGGCCTGCTTCCAGCGTCACCGCCGCCCTGAGCTGGGCCTCAAGTCCATGAATGTCTATCCCACCCCCCATCAGGTGACCCTCCCCGGCGGGACCTACTGGACCGTGGGCGTGCACCTGACCCCCACCCTGGAACCCGGCCCC
>JAJZPI010000112.1 GCA_021811275.1 Deltaproteobacteria bacterium | reverse complement strand
CTTGAAGCTGCCCCCTTCTTCCCAGGTGGCCATGGCGTTCTTCTGTACCAGGCGATAGGCGTCCTCGCGGGTGGCCCCGCCCCCGGCCAAAGCCAGCAGCACCTGTTGGCTGTGGATGAGCCCGCCGGTCTGGTTGAGGTTCTTGAGCATGCGCTCGGGGTAAACCGCCAGGTTCTCGACCAGCCCGGCCAGGCGGTGCAGGCTGTAGTGGGCGATAATGTTGGCGTCCGGGCCTATGGTGCGCTCCACCGAGGAATGGCTGATGTCGCGCTCGTGCCAGAGCGCCATGTCCTCCAGGGAAGCCAGGGCGTAGGACCTGAGCAGACGGGCCTGGCCGGTCAGGTTCTCGCTGCCGATGGGGTTGCGCTTGTGGGGCATGGCGCTGGAGCCCTTCTGGCCTTTGCTGAAGGCCTCCTCGGCCTCCAGCACCTCGGTGCGCTGCAGATGGCGGATCTCCACCGCCAGGCGCTCCACCGACCCCCCCAGCACGGCCAGGGCGCAGAAATACTCGGCATGGCCGTCGCGGGCCACCACCTGGGTGGAGGCCACCGCCGGAGCGAGCCCCAGTTCCTCCATGGCCATGGCCTCCAGCTCCGGGGGCAGGTGGGCGTAGGTGCCTACCGCGCCGCTGATCTTGCCCCGGCTCACCGCCGCCTTGGCCGTCAGCAGCCGGGCCCGGTCGCGCTTGAACTCGGCGTAGAACCCGGCCAGCTTGAGCCCGAAGGTTATGGGCTCGGCGTGGATGCCGTGGGAGCGGCCCATCATCAGGGTATGCTTGTGCTCGAGCGCCCGCTTCTTGAGCGCGGCCAGGAGCCGGTCCAGGGCCTTTATTATCAGCTCGGCGCTGTCCCGGAGCTGGATGGCGTAGGCGGTGTCCAGCACGTCGGAGCTGGTCAGCCCCAGATGGATGAATCGGCTGGAGGGGCCCACGTGCTCGGCGACATTGGTCAGGAAGGCGATGACATCGTGCTTGGTCTCCTTCTCGATCTCGTCCACCCGCTCGGCCTCGAAGGCCGCCCGGGTTTCAATCTCCTTGAGCGCCTTTTCGGGGATGCGGCCCAGCTTGTGCCAGGCGCGGCAAGCGGCCAGCTCCACCTTGAGCCAGGTGGCGTAGCGGTTGTGGTCGGTCCAGATGTCCCCCATTTCCTTGAGGGTGTAGCGTGCGATCATGAAGGGGCTCCCGTTCAAGCGCCAGCGGCGCTGGTTTGGTTCACTATCTTTTGGGGCTCGGCTCCCATCCTACGGCGAGCGGCCTTTAGTGTCAATCTGGCCCCCCGGCCCGTTGCCGTAACCTTGGCCGGCCCTGTTTCGTATTTAGGAGCATGCAAGGCGCGCCGGCCGGCGGGGCGGCCTTGCCGCAGCCCCAACGCGGGAGAAAAACATGCCCACCATCACGCTCTCCGCTCCGGTCTCCAACCAGCTGACGGCTCTGGCCCTCGCCTGGGCGGCCTGGGCAGCGCTGCACAGCCTTCTTTTGCAGGACCATTTGCGCGCACGCCTGGAAAAATCGCTGGGCCTGCGCGCGGCGACATACCGCCTGCTCTACTCAATCCTCGCGCTGGCCACCATCCTGCCCGTGCTAACGTACTACTGGCAGGTGGGTGGCATGCGGGCCAACCCCTGGCCCTGGCCCTGGCTGGCGCTCCAAATCGCCCTCCAGGCCGCTGGCTGGGGCCTTCTTTTCTGGGCCTGGCGCTCCTTCAGCCGTGAGGGTCTGGACCTCTCGGGTCTGACCCAGGTTGGCCAGGCCGGCGACCACCCGCCCGTCCTGGTCACCAGCGGGGCCTACGCCCGCATGCGCCACCCCATGACCACCGCCGGCTTTATCATTATCTGGGCCCGCCCCTTGGGGGATGCCGATCTGGTGACCAACGCCGTGCTCACCGCCTACCTGGTCCTGGGCGCCATCCACGAGGAGCGCCGCCTGCGCCGCCAGTTCGGCCAGGCCTACCGCGACTACGCCGCCAAGGTCCCCGCCGGCCCCGGCTTGCGCTGGTAAGGCGCGTGCCGCCCGCGTGCCGCGGGCGCCAAAGCGGGTCGAGGAGGCCAACCCTTGAACATGCCTCGCCCGCTCCCGGTGCGGACTCGCACCTGATACCAAAGTTGATGCCAAGTTGCCGCGGGCGCCAAAGCGGGTCGGGGAGGCCAACCCTTGAACACGCCTCGCCCGCTCCCGGTGCGGGCGCGTGCCGCGCTTCCCGGCGCGCGATGGGAGCGGAGGCCCGCCGCATGTTATAGTTCCCCCATGTCCGGCTCAAGCCGCCAAATAGTCTTCCTGGGCTTTCCCCTGGACCCCGACGAGCGCCAAGCGGTCATCGACCGGAAGCTCTACGCCGGCCCTCTGGCCTGGCCCGACGACCCCTACGAGGGCGTCATGGCCCTGCTACGCGCCGAACTGCCCCCCGGCCCCTGGCTCGAGGCGGGCTCGCAGCCGGTGCCGGTCTGGCTGCGGCCCCTGCCTCCCCCGGCGGTGCGCGATTCGCTGGCGGTGGAAAACTTCGTGGGCTTCCTGGACGGCGGAGGCTGCCGCGCCGCCGTGGAGCATCTGGCCGAAACCGTGACCCGCCAGGCCCTGCCCGGCCTGCCCTGCCTGATCGGGGTGGACCACTGCCTGAGCGGCGGGCCGCTCTTGGCGCTTGCGCGCGCTTTTGGCCCCGAGAACCTCACCCTGGTGATTCTCGACGCCCACCTGGACGCGGTCCCCATGCCGGTAATGGCCGGGGCCATCGCCTACGACATCGAGCACAACCCCACCTCGCCCTACGACCCCCATGACCCTTTCATCTTCGGCCGCCCAGACTCCTACAACGCCAGCACCTTCCTGCACCACCTGCTGGAAGAAGGCGCGCTCCTGCCCCAAAACCTGATCCTGGCCGGCCTGGGCGACTATCCGCCCAAGCAGGCTCTGGCCGCCAAGGACCAGCGCCTGCGCGACTACGCCGGCGTCTGGACCGGCCTGCAGAAACGGGGGGCGCGGCTGGTTACCAAGCAGGACCTGGGCCTCAACCCGGCCAAGCTGGCCACCTTCCTGCGCCAGATCAAGACCTCCCATCTCTACGTCTCCATCGACCTGGACGTGGGCGCGGGCGCCGCCACCGGAGCGGTGCGCTTCGACGAACGGGTGGGACTGACGCGGGCACAGGTAATGAAAACGGCGGCGGCCATCTCCCAGGCCGCCAGGCGCGGACCGGGCCAAACCATCCTGGCCGGCCTGGACGTCATGGAATTCAATTCCCTCCACGCGGACGCGCCCGGAGCCTACCGCCTGGCCGCCGACCTGATCAAGACCCTGGTTTTCGGATAGAAGATAATTAGGTGAAAAGGGCCGCGGCGGCATCGGCCAAGCGCAGGCCACGCCAGCTGGGGACCAGGCGCGAGCCGTGCAATCGCGCCCAGCCCAGCGCCCGCGCCCGCGCTAGAGGTCCGGCCCAGGCGATCAGCGGGTCCGCCCCCAGGACCTCGCCCACCGCCGTGAGGTCCACGCCCTCGGCCGTGCGCAGGCCCAGCATGACCAGCTCCAGGGCCCGCTGCTCCGGGGTAAGTTCCTCCACGAAGGCCAGGGGCGCCCTGCCCTCCGCCACAGCCGAAAGGTAATCCTCCACGTCGGCGGTCCAGGCCCAGCGCCGGCCTTGCAGGTGGCCATGCGCCCCAGGCCCCAGGGCCAGGTAATCGCCCCCCCGCCAAGTGGACTGGTTGTGTCTGCAGGTAACGCCCGGCCGCGCGAAGTTGCTCACCTCGTAGCGCTTGAGCCCCGCCGCCTCGATAAGCGCCAGGGCCTGCTCCTCCCAGGCCGCCACCTCGTCCTCGGCGGGCAAGGGGGGTTGGCCCTTGGCGTAGGACAGGCCAAAGGGCGTCTCCGGGCCCAGGGTCAGCTCGTAGAGGGAGAGATGCTCCGGCCCCAGTTCCAGGGCGGCCAACACGTCGGCCTGGGCTTGGGCGGCGTCTTGAAGGGGCAGGCCGTAGATCAAATCCAGGCTGATGTTCGCGAAACCGGCGGCCCGGGCCTGGGCCGCGGCGCGGCGGGTGTCGGCCGGGGAGTGGCGGCGGCCCAGAGCCTTGAGCAGGCCGGGGTCGAAGCTCTGGGCCCCCAGGCTCAGGCGATTGAACCCGGCCCGGCGCAGGCGCTCCAGCTTGGCCGCGCTCAGAGTGCCGGGATTGGCCTCGATGCTGATCTCCGCGCCGAGGGCCAGGGGCAGGGCCTCGGCCACGGCCCGCAACAGGCCGGCCAGCTTGGCCGCCGGCCAGAGACTGGGGGTGCCCCCGCCCAGGTAGACGTGATCCAGGCGGCGGCCCCCGGCCAAGGGGGCGAGGGCCTCCATGTGGCGGGGCAGGGCCGCCATGAGGGAGCGGGCCAGGCCTGCCCGGAAGGCCCGGGCGCTGAAGTCGCAGTAGGGGCAGCGGGAGGGGCAATAGGGCAGATGGATGTAAAGCCCCAGTTCGGGCCGCGGTCGGCCCCCGCCGGGGGCGCGGGGTGTGTTTTTCTTGCCACAGGCCATGGGGTGCCGTAACATGCCTTGCTATGGGCCTTATTTCCCGTGGAGGCGAAGCCGTTGGCGGCCAGCGAGGTCAATCAGCAGGCCAAGGAGCTTATCCGGCGCAAGCGTGAGCGGCTGATCATCGCCGTCACCCTGGCGGCGGTGCTGCTCATCACCTATCTGGAAAGCCAGATGGTGCACCTGGCCGACGAGCTGCCGCTGGGCTCCTCCATTCTCATCTTCTCGCTGATCAACATCAACGCCCTCCTGCTCCTGCTCCTGATCTTCCTGGTCTTCCGCAATCTTTTCAAGCTCACGGTGGAACGGCGGGCCGGGGTCTGGGGGGCCCGGCTCAGGACCAAGCTGGTGGTGGCCTTCGTGGTGCTCTCGCTGGCTCCCACCATCCTGCTCTTCTTCGCCGCCTTCCAGTTCGTGGGCACCTCCATCCACTACTGGTTCAGCGCCCAGGTGGAACGCTCGCTGCTGGAGGCCCTGGAGGTGGGTGACAGCTACCACCGGAGGCTGGCCGAGTTGACGGCCCACTACGCCGGTCTGGTGGGCGGCGACCTGGAGGCGCGCGGCTTGGTGACCGCCGCCGGAGTGAGCGCCCCCGGCCGGGGGTTGCCGGAGATCCTGGAGTCGCGGCGGGCCGAGTACGACCTGGCGGGCTTGAGGCTCTTCGGGCCGGACCTGAAGGAACTGGCCTACGCCACCCAGAGCGGGGTGCACATCACCCACCTGGACGCCCTGCCCCTGGACCTGGTGGGCCGGGCCCTGGCCCAGGGCCGGGCCCAGACCATCCTGCAGGCCGCGCCTACCGGCGATTTCGTGGCCGCGGTGCAGCCCCTGGTCCCGGGCCGCGAGGGCCGGGGCCGGCCGGCCGGAGCCCTGGTGGCCATCACCATGCTGCCCAAGGGCGCGCTGGCCAAGATGCAGGGGGTGCGCCAAGGTCTGGAAGACTACCGCCAGCTCAAGGGCCTGCAGAACCCCATCCGCACCAACCAGTACATCACGCTTTCCCTGGTGACCCTGCTAATCATCTTCGCCGCCACCTGGTTCGGCTTCCACCTGGCCAAGACCATCACCGTGCCGCTCATGGAGGTGGCCCAGGGAGCTCAGCGCATCGCCGGCGGCGACTACGAGGTCTTCATCGACCGCGAGGGCCCCGACGAGATCGGAGCGCTGGTCAACGCCTTCAACCGCATGACCGCCGATTTGAAGACCAGCAAGGCCCGCCTCGACGAGGCCCAGTCGGAGATGGCCCGGACCAACCTGGAGCTGGACCAGCGCCGCCGCTACATGGAGATCGTGCTAAGCAACGTGGCCGCCGGGGTGGTGGCGGTCGATGCCCAAGGTCTGGTCACCACCTTCAATCCCTCGGCCGAGCGCCTGCTCAAGGTGCCGGCCTCCAACGTGGTCGGCCTGCCCTGGCGCTCGATCCTGCAGGGCGAAAACCTGAAGCTCATCGAGTCCCTGCTCACCGGGCTCACCCCCGGCTCGCGCGGCAACGTCGACCGCCAGTTGCGGCTCAACATCGGCGGCGAGCCCCTGACCCTTATGGTCCACCTGGGCTTTTTGCGCGACGAATCGGGCCAGGCCCTGGGTTTGGTGGTGGTCTTCGAGGACCTGACCGAGCTGGAAAAGGCCCAGCGCATGGCCGCCTGGCGCGAGGTGGCCCGCCGCATCGCCCACGAGGTCAAGAATCCGCTCACGCCCATCAAGCTCAGCGCCCAGCGCCTGGCCCGCCGCTACCGCGACAGGCTGGGCGACGACACCCAGATATTCGACGAGTGCACCGACACCATCGTCCACCAGGTAGAGGAACTAAGGAAGCTGGTCAACGAGTTCTCCACCTTCGCCCGCCTGCCCAACGCCCGCCTGGCCCCGGCCGACTTGAACCAGATAGCCGAGGAGACCATAACCTTGTTCCGAAGCGCTCACCCGGAGATAGCCTTCGAGCTGGAGACCGAGAGCGCGGTGCCGGTCTTCGACCTGGACAAGGAGCAGATGTCCAGGGTGCTCATCAACCTCCTGGACAACGCCGTGGCCGCGGTGGAGGAGGCCGGCCCGCCCCGGCAGGTGGCGGTGCGCCTGTCCTACGACGACATCCTGAAGATCGTGCGCCTGGAGGTGGAGGACAGCGGCCCCGGCGTGCCCCCCGAAGACCGCCTGCGCCTTTTCGAGCCCTACTTCTCCACCAAAAGAGGCGGCACCGGACTGGGGCTCACCATCGTCAGCACCATCGTCACCGACCACAACGGCTACATCCGGGTGCAGGACAACCAGCCCCAGGGCACCCGCATAATCATCGAGCTGCCCGCGCGCGGTGCGCGGGCCACGGCCTGAGCGGGATCCCATGCGCCTGATCGACAGCCGCTATCTCGATGACGGCAAGGGGTTCAACGACGGCAGGCCCGCCCGGCTGATCCAAATCGAGGCCCCCGAGGATTTCGACCGCATCCTGGATGGCATCGAGCGCGCCGGCTATTACGGCCAGGGCTACCTGGCCCGAAACCTGGGCTACGGCCAGGACGAGGGCGGGGCGAGGGTCAAGATCGACAATCTGCTCCTGGCCGCCATCATCGACTTCCTGGGCCCCTCCTCGCTGCTGGAGATCGGCTGCGGCAAGGCCGACGTGCCCTTCCTCCTGCATCTGAAGGGCGGCTGCCAGGTGCGGGGCCTGGACTTGAGCCAGGAGATCCTGGCCGCCGCGCCGGCGGAGGTGGCCCCCTATCTGGAAGCCGGCGACCTTCTGGGGCTTACGCGCAAATACGCCGCCCAGGGTCGGCTTTTCGACCTCGTCTGTGGCTTCGACATTTGGGAGCACCTGCACCCGGCCCGGCTGGACGATTCAATCGCCGCCACGGTGGAAGTGGCCAGCCCCGACGCACTCTTCTTCTACATCATCCCCGCCTTCGGCCCGGACCGGGTCTTTGGCGAGATATTTCCCCTGGAGTTCGAGGAGAACCGCGCCAGCCTGGAGGCGGGGCAGCCCTTTCCCTATCTGGTGGCCGAAAGCGCCGAGCCGCCCATCCCCCAGAGCGGGCACCTGATCTGGGCTCCCGGCCACTGGTGGGAGGAGCGTTTCGCCGCCCACGGCTTGGTCCGCTGCCCCCAGTTGGAACAAAACGTCCACCGGCATCTGGACGCCTTCCTGAACCGCTCGGCCCGCTCCTTTTTCATCCTGCGCCGGGACACCCCCCAGGCCAGAGACCGCGAGCGCCGGCGTCGGCGCCACCCTCTCACCCCCTTCCACGCCTGGCGTCAGGTGCACGTCTTCCTGCGCGCGGCCAAGATCCACGAGCACCGCCAGGGCCAGCCCCTGCTGGACTGGGAGAGCGCGCTGTGGCTGGAGGACGGGGCCCTGGAGACCATGCTGGACGGCTTTCAGGCCGGCCTCGGCCAGCCCTGGCCGCTCGGTCCCTTGAAGGCCCTGACCAAGCGGGGCCTGGGAACGCTGAACGGCGTCCTACGCCGGAGGCTTCTGGCCATCTTCGGCGGTCAGGAGACTAGGCCCTAGTTCACCCACGGGCGGAGGATCATGAGCAGCCACGTACTGGTAGTCGATGACGAGCCTTCCATCCGCCAGGCCCTCAAGGGCATCCTGGCCGACGAGGGCTACGAGGTCTCCCTGGCCCCGGACGGGGTCCGCGCCCTGGCCCTGGCCGACGAAGAGGCCCCCGACGCCGTGCTCCTGGACATCTGGATGCCGGGCCCGGACGGCATCGAGACCCTTTCCCGGCTCAAGGAGCGCCATCCCGGCCTGCCGGTGATCATGATAAGCGGCCACGGCACCGTGGAGACGGCGGTAAAGGCCACCCGCCTGGGAGCCTTCGACTTCATAGAAAAGCCCCTGGACATGGACAAGATCCTGCTCTCGGTGCGCAACGCCCTGGAGCTCTCCCGCCTGGCCGAGGAGAATCTTCTGCTCAGGGCCAAGAGCGAGCCCCCGCTCCTGACCGGCCTCAGCCCGGCCATCGAGGCGGTGCGCCAGGCCGTGGCCAAGGTGGGCCCCACCGACTCCTGGGTGCTCATCACCGGCGAAAACGGCACCGGCAAGGAGCTGGTGGCCCATGCCATCCACCGCCTGAGCCCGCGGGCGGTCTATCCCCTGGTGGACGTCAACTGCGCGGCCATCCCCGAGGAGCTTATCGAGAGCGAGCTTTTCGGCTATGAGAAGGGGGCCTTCACCGGGGCCAGCGGCAAGAAGCGGGGCAAGTTCGACCTGGCCCACAAGGGCACCCTGCTCCTGGACGAGATCGCCGACATGAGCCTGAAGACCCAGGCCAAGATCCTGCGCATCCTGCAGGAGCAGCGCTTCGAGCGGGTGGGCGGCACCAAGACCATCGCCGTGGACGTGCGCGTGCTGGCGGCCACCAACAAGGACCTGACCGCCGAGATCGCCGCCGGCCGCTTCCGCGAGGACCTCTTCTACCGCCTGAACGTCATCCCCATCCAGGTGCCCCCACTGCGCCAGCGGCCCGAGGACATCCCGGCCCTGGCCGAGTATTTCCTCTCCGAGCACGCGGCCAAGACCCACAGCGAGCCCAAGACCCTGGCCCCCGAGGCCCTGGAGATATTGAAGGCCCAGCCCTGGCCGGGCAACGTGCGCGAGCTCAAGAACCTGGTGGAGAGGCTGGTGATCCTGAGCGCCGGCCAGGTCATCACCTCCCACGACCTGCCGGCCCACATGCGCCAGACGGGCCAGGCCGGGCCGGTGCTGGAGCAGGCCCTGGGCCTGGCCGACTACAAGGAGGCCAAGTCCGCCTTCGAGCGGCTCTACCTGGAAAGAAAGCTCGCGGAGTTCGGGGGCAACGTCAGCCAGACCGCCGAGGCCGTGGGCCTGGAGCGCAGCCACCTGCACAAGAAGCTCAAGAACCTGGGCATCAAGGCCGAGCGCGGCGAGGACTAGGCCCGCCGGCCCGCCGCGCCCACACCGGCAAAAATTGCCGCGCCAAGGCCGGTCGCGGCCGGCCGCCGGGGGCGGGCGACCGCCGTCGGGCAACCTCGCCCATCCAGACAACTGGCTTTTATCGCTGAGTTATTCCCACACAGCCCGGACCAAGACCTCCTTTGGCAGGCCTTGGTATGAACCTTGCTCATAACACTGGTGAGGTCCCACCAAACAGGAGACGGGCGATGAATGCCATAGACACCAATCTCTATAATTATTTGGATGACAAGTGGAGGTCGCAGTACGACTCCTGGTCCAACAACCCGGCCGGGTACACCTCCTTCGCCGATGTGATGGCCAGCACTTCCGAGGGGCAGCTCTACCTGGATCAGCTCCTGTCCACGGGGGCCGTCTCCGCCAGCATGTATAGCGTCACCGACAGCGGGGCCAGCGGCGCCGGCGCCAGTGCCGCCAGCTCCACCAGCGGCACCGACGGCGCGGGCGGCGGCTCCGCGAGCGCGGCGGACGGCGCCACCGCCGGGGCGGCGAGTTCCCCCACGGTGGCCGACAACTTCTACGATTTCACCACTGATGACTGGCAGGCGGCGAATCCGGACAAGATGGCGTTGCTCAACCAGGAGCCCGGCATGGGCGCGTTCCTGGGCGACAACCCAGAATGGGGCTCCATCTTCGTCAATGGCAGCCAGGAGGACGCCAGCGCGGTGTGCGCCCAATACGAGAGAATCTATTATGGCGAGGCCTACAACCCCGGCGAGCTGGACCTGACGACTTGATCCCCGCGTCTCTCCGGGTAGGCGCTTGCCGCCCGGCCCTGTCCCGCGCGGACAGGCCCCCGACGACATGGGCGGCGGCCCCGGGCCGCCGCCGTCGTTTCCACCAACCGAATACTACTTGAACTGCACCTTGGGGGCCTGCTGGGCCTCCGGGGCGGCGGTGAAGCCCAGCTTGGGCTGGTAGCCCAGGAGCCGGGCCAGGATCAGGGTGGGGAAGCCGCGGATGGCGGTGTTGTAGTCCTGCACGCGCTGGTTGAAGTCGCGGCGGGAAACCTTGATGCGGTTCTCGGTGCCCTCCAGCTGGTCCTGGAGCTGACGGAAGTTCTGGCTGGCCTTCAAGTCCGGATAGCGCTCCACCACCACCATCAGGCGCGAAAGCGCCCCTGAGAGCCCCTGCTCGGCGGCCAGGCGCTGGTCCAGATCGCCGGCGGCGGCCACTTGCTGCCGGGCCTTGATCACGTTCTCCAGGGTTTCACGCTCGTGGCCGGCGTAGCCCTTGACCGTCTCCACCAGGTTGGGGATCAGGTCCATGCGGCGCTGGAGGTCGGCCTCCAGGTTGGCGCGGGCGTTGTTCACCCCCTCGTCCAGGCTGACCAGGCTGTTGTAGGAGGAGGAGATCATAAAAAATAGGATCAAGGCCGCCACGCCTATGCCGAGGGCGATTTTGGCGGAGGTCTTCATACGTCGGACTCCTTGGCTGTCATTTGTTCATCGACCAGGCCGATTATGGACTCCAAGCCGGCCAGGGCCCGCTCCCACAGGGCTATCAACTCCCCGGCCCCCATCCTGCCTCCCGCGCCGGCCGCCCCGGCCAGGGCTTGGAAGGCCTCGCCCCCCCGCACCCGCTCGGCCACCGCAGCCATCACCTGGGCAGGTTCCAACGGAAAGGAGCCCTCTGTCAAGTGCAGCAGCGCCTGAAAAATGGCGGTAAAGGCCGGCAGGGCCTCCCCGAGCAGGGCGCGCAGGGCCTTCTCCTGCCCCCCGCTGGTCAGCAGCCGGGACTGGATGGCCATATACTTGGCCCTCAACTCTCGCTCCAGTTGCATGCGGAGCTTGTCGCGTTCAAGGTTCAACCCCGTCAAGGGGTCCCGGCCGTGCAAATGGCGATGCCCGGCGGCCATGACCAGAAGCTCGATGGGAAACACGTCCAGGCTGGTGCGCAGGAAACCCGGGCTGAGCACCAGGGGCGGAGCCACCTTGGCCGGGGCCCACTTTTGGCAAAAGGGTATGAGTTCCTTGAGGCGGTGGTGGCTGCCGTCGGCCAGGAGCGCCAGGAGGTTGATGTCGCTGACGCCCTGGACGTAGCGGCCCTGGGCCGCCGAGCCGAAGACGCTCAGGCCCAAAAGGTCGTCGCCCAGCAAGGCCTTGAGGTCGGCGGTCAGCTGGTCGTAGATGTCTTCTGGCCGCTGGGGCGGTTTGAGGGCCATGTTCAACCCCGCTTGAGTCGATTTTTAAAAACAATGGCGCCGGCGCGGCCCGGCCTCCGCCGGCTTCAAAAATCCCCCGAGGCCCCGCCGCCGCCGCTCATGCCGCCGCCGAAGCCGCCGAAGCCCCCCCCGAAGCTGTCGAAGCCCCCGCCGCCGCCGCGAGATCCGCCGCCCATCATGGAGCCCAGGAACAGGCCGGTCCAGAAGCCGCCGCCCCGCCCCCCCCGGAAGTAACGCAGGAAGATATATGCGATGAACAGGGCCAGGAAGAAACCTATGCCTCCCCAGCCATCGGAGCCGCGGGCCCTGGTCTTGAGCTTGACCTCGGGCACCCCCGTGAGGGTTACCCCGGCCTCGGCCGCGGCCAATTGGGCGATGGCGGCCGTGCCCAGGTAGAGGGCCTGGCCGTAGTCCCCCTCCTTGAGCAGGGGGATGAGCACCTGGTCGCGGATGCGCCCGGACATCAGGTCGGTAAGGGTGGCCTCGAAGCCATAACCCACCTCGATGCGCACCCGGCGCTCGCCCACCGCCACCAGGATCAGCGCGCCCTTGCTGGTGGCCTTTTCCCCTATGCCCCAGGCCCGGTAGAGGTCCACCGCCGTTTCCTCGATGGGCCTTCCCTCCAGGGAAGGCAGGGTGGCCACCACCACCGCCACCTTGGTCTTCTCCCACAACTCGGCGGCGGCCTGGGTTATGCGCTGGGCATAGTCGGCGGAGATCACGTGGGCGTAGTCGGCCACCGGGCCTTGCGGCCGGGGCCACTCGCGGGCGGCGGACCAGCCCGGAAGCGCCAACGACAGCGCCAACAGCAGCGCCAGCGCCATTGCCGAAGGCCACGGCGCGCGCCGGGCGGCCCCAGTGGCGCGGTTCAAGGGCTCAGCTGGCCGCACGGGCGCTCACAGACCTTCCTGGGCCAGCTCTTCCAAAAGCTCCCTGGCGCGCTTGCTGAGCTTGTTGGGCACGCTCACTACTATCTTCACGTAGAGGTCGCCGCGCCCGGCGCCGTGGAACTGGGGCATGCCCTGGCCTTTCAGGCGCAGCCGCGCCCCGGCCTGGGTGCCCTTGGGCACCCGCACCGAGAGGGTCTTGCCCTCCAGGGTGGGAACCTCCACCGTTGAGCCCAGGGCCGCCTGGGTGAAGGTCACCGCCTGGGCGACTTCAAGGTCGTCGCCGTCGCGGGAGAACTGCGGGTGATCGAGCACCCGCACCTTGATGAAGAGGTCGCCGGGGTGCGCGCCCTGGGGGCCGGGGTCGCCTTTGCCGGTGAGCCTGAGCTTCTTGCCCGTGGCGATGCCCGGAGGCACCTTGACGCTGACCCGCTCCACCTGGGAGCCCCGGCGGTAGGACACCATCTTGGTCGCGCCCTGGAAGGCCTCCTCCAGGCTCACCGGCAGCTCGTAGACCAGGTCATGGCCCCGGCCGGGATGCATGCCGGCCTCGCCGAAGCCCTGGTCGAAGCCGGGCATCCCGCCCATGTGGCCGCCCATGCCCGGCTGCCCCCCCCCCCGGTGAAGGTATA
>JAJZPI010000111.1 GCA_021811275.1 Deltaproteobacteria bacterium | reverse complement strand
TCCCTTCCCCGCAGGCGCCGCAGCACCTCAAGGAGTGCCAGGCTGGCAAGGGTGAATCCCAGCCAAATCAGCACCATAAAAAAATCGTTCATGAACGGCCTCCCAGCTCAAATACGTCGCACCAGGGTTCATACCAAATATGCGCTGGCGCGCTCGGCGGGCCCTCCCCCGGGTTCCCCAGCCAACTTGTTGGCTGGGGTGGATTCATGGCCCGCATGCCAATCAGCGCTCAAACTGTTCGTTGGAACGCTAATTGGTATCAGTTGATTTAAAGCTACAGGGAAGCGCGTAAGGAGATCGTTGGGATTGCCTGGCGAGGCGTAAAGATTTTGTAAATTTTTTTGGAATTCGGCTGAAGAATACTCATGGAGGTTGGTCAGGGAGACTGGCGGTGTCGCTTGCTGGTGAGCCTGGACTTCTAGATCGGGGGTGCCTTGTTATACCAATATGCGATCGAAGCCATCCGTGGCTGGAATCGGGAAGGGCTGTGGCCAAGCCCTTCCGGCGAACAGCGGCCGCGATCCCGGTCAGGAGCGTGCTCGATAGCCAGTGGCTGGTCTATCCGGGAACCATTTTGTTCACAAAAAGGCTCCCCCGAACTCTCTTTCAACCCTTCGCGGCTTCCTTGCGGGCGGCGATGATCTTTTCCAGCTCGGCCATGAACTCGCTGACATCGCGGAATTCGCGGTAGACGGATGCGAAGCGCACGTAGGCCACGTCGTCCACGTCGTGCAGCCAGGTCATGACCGCCTCGCCCAGCTCCTTGGCCGGAATCTCGCGCACGTTGTTCTCCTGGAAGCCGGTCTCCAGGGCGTCCAGGAACTCCTCGACCTTGTTGACGGAGACCGGACGCTTCTGCAAGGCCTTCATGATGCCGCTCTTGACCTTGCCCCGGTCGTAGGGCTCGCGCGAGCCGTCCTTCTTGACCACGAAGGTCTCCATCTCCTCCACGCGCTCGTAGGTGGTGAAGCGCTGGCCGCAGTCCAGGCATTGGCGGCGGCGGCGGATGACCGCGGCATCCTTGCTAACGCGGCTGTCCACCACCTTGTTGTCCACGTGTCCGCAGAACGGGCACTTCATGACTGGTCTCCTTCCTGGCTGCGGGCGGGGGGAGGGGCATCCTCGTAGAGCATCTGGCCCTGTCGGGCGGCCCGATTCTCCTGGTCGATCCACTGCTGGGGGTCGAGGTGGACTATGGCCTGGCCCCGTGGCCGCACCACCACCCGGGCGATGCCGGCGTTGACGATGACCCGGCGGCAGAGCAGACAGGGCTCGGGGCGTTCGGTGGGCTGGCCGGTGGCCACCTCCATGCCGGCCAGGTAAAGCGTGGCGCCCAGGGTCTGGGCCCGGCTGGCATGGATCACGGCGTTCATCTCGGCGTGCACGGACCGGCAAAGCTCATAACGCTGGCCGGCGGGGATGTCCAGCTGCTGGCGCAGGCAGACGCCCAGATCCACGCAGTTGGCCACTCCGCGGGGGGCTCCGGCGTAGCCGGTCGAGACTATCTGGTCATCGTTGACAATGACCGCGCCATACTGGCGGCGCAGGCAGGTGCCGCGGCGGCAGACCTCGCGGGCGATGTTGAGGTAATACTCGTCCTTGCTGGGACGGCCTTCCACTACTGGCCCCCGGAGACCTCTTCTATCTGGTCCACCCGCCGCTGGTGGCGGCCCCCCTCGAAGCCGGTGTCCAGAAAGGCGTCGACAATCTTGTAGGCCTCGTCCAGGGCGGTGAGCCGTCCGCCCAGGCAGAGCACGTTGGCGTCGTTGTGGCGGCGGCTGAGCTGGGCGTGCTCCTCGGTCGGGGCCAGAGCCGCGCGAATGCCGGCGAAGCGGTTGGCCACCATGCACATGCCCTCGCCGGAGCCGCAAACCAGGATGCCGCGCTCGCAACGGCCCCCGGCTACGGCCCTGGCCACCGCCGCGCCTATCTCCGGATAGTCCACGGAATCGGAGTTGAAGGTCCCCACGTCCTCGACCTGGAGGCCCCGGACGCCAAGGTAGGCCTTGACGGCCTGCTTCATCTCGAATCCGGCGTGATCTGAGCCCAGGGCTATGCGCATGGCCGTTTCACCTTTAGGGACGATAGGTCGCGAAAACCAGGCTGGCGTTGGTGCCGCCGAAGCCAAAGGAATTGCTGAGCACGTGCCCGACCTTGGCCTCGCGCTTGACCCCCGGCACGTAGTCCAGGTCGCACTCGGGGTCCGGAGTCTCGTAGTTGATGGTCGGTGGCAGCGCCTGGTCGCGCAAGGTCAGCACGGAAAAGACCGCCTCCACCCCGCCGGTGGCCCCCAGCATGTGGCCGATCATGCTCTTGGTGCTGCTGATCGCCAGCTTGTAGGCGTGGCTGCCGAAGACCTCCTTGATGGCCTTGGTCTCGGTCAAGTCGTTCAAGTCGGTGCTGGTGCCGTGGGCGTTGATGTAGTCGATGCCGTCGGGCGCAAGCCCCGCGCGCTTCAGGGCCATGCGCATGCAGCGGGCGAAGCCCGCCCCGCTGGGGTCGGGGGCGGTCATGTGGTGGGCGTCGGAGGAAAGCCCGTAGCCCACGACCTCGGCGATGATGTTCGCCCCCCGGGCCTGTGCCGACTCCAGCGACTCCAAGAGCATCATGCCCGAACCTTCGCTCATGACGAAGCCCTCGCGGTCCCTGTCAAAGGGCCGGCTGGCCCTTTCGGGCTCGTCGTTGCGGGTGGAAAGCGCCCGGGCGGCGTTGAAGCCGGCCACGGTGACCGGGGTGATGACCGCCTCGGCCCCGCCGGCCAGGATCATGTCCGCGGCCCCGCGGGAGATGTACTCGAAGGCTTCGCCGATGGCGTGGGAACCGGCGGCGCAGGCCGTGCTCAAGCAGACGTTGGGCCCCTTGAGGTTGAACTCGATGCCTATCTCGCCGGGAGCCATGTTGCCGATGAGCTTGGGGATGAAGAAGGGACTCACCCGGTCCGGGCCCTTGTCGGCCAGGAGCAGGATGGTCTCCTCCAGGGTGATGAGCCCGCCCAGGCCCACGCCCATGACGCAGCCGGCCACCGGCGCGCGCTCCTCGTCCAGGGGCGTGGGCAGGCCCGCCTGCTCCCAGGCCATGCGCGCGGCGGCCACCGCGTAGTGGATGAAGAGGTCCAGCCGCCGGATGCTCTTCTTGGGCAGCCACTCCTCGGCGTTGAAATCCTTGACCTCGCCGGCTATTTTGGTCTTGAAGGGAGCTGTGTCGAACCTGGTGATGGGGCCGATGCCGCTCTTGCCGGCCAGGATGCCCTGCCAGGTCTTTTCCACCCCCGTGCCCAGGGGCGTGACCAGCCCCAGGCCCGTGACCACCACCCTACGCTGCACGGTGTCTCCTTCGCGCCTGCTTGTGTCGGCCATAATTCATGAGGCAACGGCCCCGGGCCTCCCCCACGGGGTCCGGGGCCGCCGGATCACGCCGCTACTTCTTGCCGTGAGCCTCGATGTAGTCGTAGGCGTCGGCCACGGACTTGATCTTCTCGGCGTCCTCATCGGCGATGGAGATGTCGAAAGCCTCCTCCATGGCCATGATCATCTCGACCAGGTCCAGGGAATCGGCGCCCAGGTCGTCGACAAAGGAAGCCTCGGGCACCACGTCCTCCTCGGCCACCGACAGCTGCTCACAGATGATCTGTTTTACTTTAGCCTTGATGTCCATTGCCATTCTCTCCGGTTTTTCTAGGACCCATGAAGGGTCCGGTTTTTTCGACCTGACCGCCTCCCGGGCCTGGTCCCCGAGCCGGCGGACTTGAAGAACCTTACATATACAGACCGCCGCTGACGTGCAAAACCTGGCCGGTAAGATAACGGGCGGCAGGCGAGCACAGGAAGGCCACCACGTCGGCCACGTCCTCGGGCAGGCCGGAGCGGCCCAACGGTATGTTTGCCCGCATCACCGCGGCCACCTTCTCGGGAATGGCCGCGGTCATGTCCGTCTCGATGAAGCCCGGGGCCACGGCGTTGACCCGTACCCCGCGGGCGGCCAGCTCCTTGGCTCCGGTCTTGGTCAGCGCCATCACCCCGGCCTTGCTGGCGGAGTAGTTGGCCTGGCCCACGTTGCCGGTCTGGCCCACCACGCTGGCCACGTTGACAATGGATCCGCCGCGCTGCTTCATCATCACCTTGGCCGCCGCCTGCATGCAGACGAAGGTGCCGATGAGGTTGACCTTGAGCACCCGCTCGAACTGCTCCAGGCTCATGCGCACCATGAGGGCGTCCTGGGTTATGCCGGCGTTGTTGACCAGCACGTCCAGACGGCCGTAGGCGTTCACCAGGTGATCGATGTACTCGTTCACCTGGGCCGGGTCGCTGACGTCGAACTTGCGGCCCTCCGCCTTGACCCCCTTGGCTTGAAGCATGGCGACGGTCGCCTGCGCGGCCTGCTCGTCGGGGTCGAAGTGGTTGAAGGCCACCACGCCGCCGGGCTCGGCCAAGGCCAGGCATATGGCGC
The DNA here is from genome assembly GCA_021811275.1 of Deltaproteobacteria bacterium. Classification (GTDB taxonomy): domain Bacteria; phylum Desulfobacterota; class Desulfarculia; order Desulfarculales; family Desulfarculaceae; genus JACRDC01. The sequence continues at coordinate 8,706 of JAJZPI010000111.1, read as the reverse complement.
GGCCGATGCCGCGCGAGCCTCCGGTCACCAGTACTACGCGTCCCTGCTCAGACAATCTCCCACCCTTCCCTTGTGCGCCCGGCCGGCCCCAGATCCGGCCGCCGGGTCGGCGCTGCCTGTTGGCGGGGCGCGTCCGCAAGACAGGGACCGCGCCCCGGCTTCTAGCCCCTGAGTTCCTTGAGGCGTTCTAACATGGCGGGAACCGCCTCGTAAAGGTCCCCAACTATACCATAGGTGGCCACCTGGAAAATGGGGGCGTTGGGGTCGTTGTTCACGGCCACGATAGTCTCCGAGGACTGCATGCCCACAAGATGTTGTACCGCACCCGAGACGCCCAGTCCAATATATAGCTTTGGGGCCACGGTGCGGCCGGTCTGGCCCACCTGGTGGGCGTGCCCGATCCAACCCAGGTCCACCGCCCCCCGGCTGGCCCCCACCACCCCGCCCAGGGCCTCGGCCAGCTCGCGCACCAGGACGAAGCCCTCGGGCTTGCCCAGGCCGCGTCCGCCCACCACCACCACCTCGGCCCCGGTGAGGTTGACCTTTTCCGCCAGATCAATCACCACCTCGACCAACTCGGTGGCGCTCTTCAGGGCCGGCTCCACCGCGACCCTTATCAGCTCTCCCGCGCGGCCTTCCCGGCGGGGGCCCTTTTTCATCACCCTGGGCCGCACGGTGGCCATCTGGGGCCGGGCCTGGGGGCAGACGATGGTGGCCATGATGTTGCCGCCGAAGGCCGGCCGGGTCTGCAAGAGCAACCGGCGCTCCTTGTCGATAGCCAGGCCGGTGCAGTCGGCGGTGAGTCCCGTGGCCACCGCGGTGGCGATGCGCGGGGCCAGGGAGCGACCCAGGGCGGTGGCCCCGGCCAGCATGATCTCCGGCTGATAAGTCTTGATGAGGCCGGCCACCACCTCGCAGTAGATGTCGTCGTTGAACCCGGCCAGGCGAGGGTCGTCGGCCAGGTAGACCCTGTCCGCACCCAGGGCGAAGAGTTCGGCGGCCAAATTCTCCACGCCCGCGCCCAGGAGCACGGCCGAGAGTTCCACCCCCAGGTCGGCGGCCAGGCGTCCGCCCTGGCCCAGCAGCTCGGCCACCACCTCGGGCATGGCCCCGTCGCGCTGCTCGGCCAAGATCCAGACGCCCTTGGCCAAGGCGGCGCGCTCGTCGGCGGCGCGCTTCATCTCCTCGACGGCCAAGGCCTCTTCCGGACAGACATCCACGCAGGTGCCGCAAAGGGTGCAGCTCTCGTTCACGGCGGCCTTGTCGCCGACGAGCGAGAGGGCCTCGAAGGGGCAGGCATCCACGCAGGAGCCGCAGCCGGTGCACTTGTCCTTGTCGATGATCAGCGCCATGGCCTAGCTCCCGAGCATGACGACCTTGGCGGCCGCCAGCCTGTCGATCACCGCCCGCCCGGCCTCGGCGGCCGTGCCCGGGATCATCTCCCGGCTGCCGCCTGCCTGGGGGGCGAAGACCTCGACCACCTGGGTGAAGGAGCCGGCCAGGCCCACCTCGGATTCCTTGAGGCCCAGCTCGACCGCCCCGGCCACGGGCACCTTATAGCCTTTGGCCCTCATCTTGCCCTTGAGGCTGGGGGGCCTGGGCTCGCCCACCTCGCGCACCACGGTGATCAGCCCCGGCAGAGGCAGGCGCACCACGTCGTGGCCCTCGTCCATCTGGCGCAGGAGGGTGAGATGGTCGGGCGCGGCCTCGGACCAGCCCTTGACAAAGGCGACATGGGGAAGACCTAGACGATAAGCCAGGCCAGGCCCCACCTGGGCGGTGTCGCCGTCAATGGCCTGCTTGCCGCAGATGATCAGGTCGGCCCCGCCCAGCTTCTTGACCCCGGCGGCCAAGGCGGCGGTGGTGGCCCAGGTGTCGGCCCCGGCGAAGGCCCGGTCGGAAAGGAGGAGCCCCTCGTCCACCCCGAAGCCGATGGCCTCCCTTATGACCTCGGCGGCCTGGGGCGGGCCCATGGACAGCGCCTTGATGACGGTGCCGGGAAGCGCCTCCCTCAGCCGCAGGGCGGCCTCCAGGGCGAAGAGGTCGAAGGGGTTGATGACCGCCGCCACGCCCTCGCGCTTGAGGGTATGGGTGACCGGGTCGAGCTTGACGTGGGCCGCGTCGGGCACCTGCTTCAAGCACACGATTATGTTCATGGGCACATGCGCTCCAAAGATGGGCCTGGCTACCTGGTGCGAACCGTCCGCCGGTGGCGGTGGGTTAGCCCTTGCGCCCGTACTCCTTGTTCAGCTCCTGGCCGATGACATTGCGTTGTATTTGATTGGTGCCTTCGTAGATTTGCAATATCTTGGCGTCGCGCATCATCTTTTCGACCGGATAGTCGCGCATGTAGCCGTGGCCGCCCAGCACCTGCACGGCGTTGGTGGTCACCTCCATGGCCGCGTCGGTGGCCATCAGCTTGGCCATGGCGCTGGCCTTGCTGATGTCCTTGGCGTCGCTGTCCACGAAGCGGGCCACCGAATAGACCAGGGCGCGGGCGGCCTCGGTCTTGGTGGCCATGTCGGCCAGCATGTGGGCCACGGCCTGAAAGGTGATGATGGGCTTGTCGAACTGCTTGCGGGTGCGGGCGAAGGCGGCGGCCTCGTCCAGGGCCCCCTGGGCCAGGCCCACGGCCTGGGCGCCCACGCCGGGGCGGCTCTTGTCCAGGGTGCGCATGGCCACCACGAAGCCCATGCCCTCGCGGGCGATCAGGCGGTCGGCGGGAATGCGGCAGTCGTTGAAGATGAGCTCACTGGTGATGCTGGCGCGGATGCCCATCTTGACTTCTTTTTTGCCGTAGGAGAAGCCTGGGTCGCCCTCCTCCACGATGAAGGCGGAAGCCCCGCGCGCGCCCTTGGCCCGGTCGGTGATGGCGATGACCGTGTAGATGCCGGCCTTGCCGCCGTTGGTGATCCACTGTTTGGAGCCCTTGAGCACGTATTCGCCGCCAACGAGCTTGGCCTCGGTGGCTATGCCGCCGGCGTCGCTTCCGGCCGCCGACTCGGTGAGCGCGAAGGCCGCCAGCGTCTCGCCACTGGCGATCCGAGCGAGATACTTGGCCTTCTGGGCGTCGGAGCCGAAGAGGATGATGGGGTAGGCCCCCAGGAAGGAGGCGGCGAAGGAGGTGGACACGCCCACGCAGGCCCGGGAAAGCTCCTCCACGGCGATGCAGTTTTCCAGGCAACCGCCGCCCAGGCCGCCGTACTGCTCGGGGATGATCAGCCCGAAGAGGTCGGCCTGGGCCAGGGCCTTGAGAATCTCGGTGGGGAATTGTTCCTTCTCGTCCAGCTCTGCCCGAACGGGCTTTATGCGCTCCTCGGCGATCTGTCGACACAGATCGCGGATCATGATCTGCTCTTCGGTCAAGAAGTAGTCCATGCGCCTCCCACTCCCAGCAAGCTAGGCCCGCGGGCACGGGCGTTTCCACTCCCCCGGGCCGCGGCCTGTGATGGCAATTGCAGAATCTCCTCCCCGCCGCCTATTCGGCGGCGGCGGACTCCCCCAGCAGCCTGCCCCTGAACTGGGCCAGCCCCTCCTCGAGATGGCTTACCAGTCCGCCGCGCACGCACTCGGCGGCGGCGGCCAGGGCCGAGGCTATGGCCCGGGGCGAAGACGCGCCGTGGCAGATCAGCCCCACCCCGTTGATGCCCAACAGCGGCGCCCCGCCGTAGCTGGAGTAGTCCAGGCGCTCGGCCAGGCTCTTCAAGGCGGGCTTGAGCATGAAAGCCCCCACCTTGCCGCGCAGGGAGGCGAAAACGTTGTCCTTGAGCAGGGTCATCATGGCCTCGGCCAGGCCCTCGCTCACCTTCAGGCAGACGTTGCCCACGAAGCCGTCGCAGACCACCACCGAGGCCCGCCCGCTGAAAAGGTCGCGGCCCTCGACGTTGCCCACGAAGTTGAGTTCGCTGTTCTTGAGGTATTCATGGGCCAACTTGACCACGTGGTTGCCCTTGACGTCCTCCTCGCCGATGGACAGGAGCCCCACCGCCGGCCGCTTGATCCCCAGCACCTTCTCGGCGTAGGCCGCGCCCATGTAGCCGAACTGCAGCAGCATCAGGGGCGAGCAGTCCACGTTGGCGCCCACGTCGATGACCACGGTGGGGCCCTTCAAGCCGGGCAGGGCGGAGGCCAGGGCCGGGCGGTCCACCTCCGGCAACCGACCCATGACCACCATGCCCACGGCCATGGTGGCCCCGCTGTTGCCGGCGCTCACCACCGCCTGGACCTCGCCCTGCTTGTGCAGGTCGAAGCAGATGCGGATGGAACTGTCGCGCATCTGCCGCACGACGTGGCTGGGGGCGTCCTGCATGCCGGCGGCCTGGCTGGCCGGATGGATGCGCAAGGCGCCTTCCGCGGCGCCCAGGCGGGCCAGCTCGGCCTTCAATTCCTCGGGACGGCCCACCAGCACGATCTCGAGATCGGAAGGACCCTCCTTGAGGGCCTTCAGCGCGCCCTCCACCACCACGGCAGGGGCGCGATCCCCTCCCATGCCGTCCAAGGCGATGCGCACGGCTTAAGGCCGCTTACTCGTCCTTGGACGCCACCTGCCGGCCCTTGTAGGTGCCGCAGGCGGGGCAGACCGTGTGGGGCATCTTGGGCTCGCCGCATTGCGGGCAGGCCGAGGGGTTGGGCAGGGTGATGGCGTCGTGGGCCCGGCGCTTGTTGGTGCGGGTGTTGGAATGACGTCTTTTGGGAACGGCCATGACAGCGACTCCGTTTTTCTAGGGCCAAAGGCGCCGCCCGCAGGCGGGCCTCATTCAATCTCCAGCTTGGCCAGCTTGGCCCAGCGGGGGTCTGTCTCCTTGGCGCGGCAGCCGCAGGCGCCCTCGCTCAACAGGCGGCCGCAGACCGGGCAGATGCCCGGGCAGTCGGGGCGGCACAGGGGGGCCATGGGCAGGGTCAGGCTAAGCTCGTCCAAGAGCGCCTGGCCCAAATCCACCTCGCCGCCTTCGTAAAAGGCGACCTCCAGCTCGTCCTCGCCGAGCTGCACGTCGTCGTCCTCGGCCGGGGCCTGGGGGCGGAAGACCAGATCCAGCTCCCCGGCGACATCCAAGGGAGTCTCGGCCAGGCAACGGCTGCATACCAGCCCCAGGCTGGCCCGGTAGCTGGCCTGGGCCCGCACCATCTCGCCCAGCAGCTTGAGCTGCCAGCGGGCCCAGGGCGGTGAAATAATGGACCCCACCTGCAGGCCCAGGTCCTGGGCGCGCAGACGGGTGTCAGTGTACTCCACCGTCAGCCCCTCGGGCGGTATGTCTTCCAGCCGGACCTTCACCGCCGCCCCCACGGGCCTTGTTCGCCGCCCGGCCCCTTGAAACCCCTTGGTAAGCCAAAATAATCGACAGGGGCCCGGCCGGCGAAAGAGAAGCGTAGTATACCATCGCCCTAAGCCGGGTACAAGCTGGCAAGCCCGACCTCCACCCTGGCAATTGTCCCCCCCTGCCGCAGGTGTTATACTGCCCCCTGGGCCCAAGCGCCAGCCACCGCTCGGTCTCTTTTCCGGAGCGCCGGGTGAGGGGGGTTTTTTTATCTTTAATCATTCATCGCCAGCCAAGGAGCCGATGTGGACCGCCAACTCATCACCCGCTCGGGGCACGAGCGCATCAAGCGGGAACTGGACCAGCTGCGCAAGGTGGAGCTGCCCAAAAACGTTCAGGCCATCGCCGAGGCCCGCGCCCACGGCGACCTCTCAGAGAACGCCGAGTTCCACGCGGCCAAGGAGCGCCAAGCGGTCATATCCTCCAAGATAGCCGAGTTGGAGGCCATTCTGGCCGCGGTGGAGGTGGTGCATCCCCTGCCTTCACCCAACGGGCGGGTGGTCTTCGGGGCCACGGTGAAAGTCTACGACGCCGAGGCCGACGAGGAGCATACCTACCAGATCGTGGGCCAGGCAGAGGGCGACGCCAACAACGGCCGCATCTCCATGGGCTCGCCCATAGGCCAAGCGCTTTTGGGCCACGAGGAGGGCGACGAGGTCAAGGTTCGCACTCCGGGGGGCATCAGGGTCCTGGAAGTGCTGGAGGTCATGGCCTCGGCCTAGGCCGGCGGGGCGGGGCTAAGGCCCCGTCCCTATCCATATTACTGTAGGGACGGGCCGCCCGCGGGGGCTCGCGGCCTACGCGCCGGGCTGCCGGAACCGCCGCGCCCGGACCGCAAACTCCCCATCCGGATGAGGCTTCTTGATCGCCATCGGCCGCGCCACCCCCCCGAGCGAGAGCGGAACCTGACATGGGCGGCCTGGTCAAATCCATTGCCAGTCCGCGCATGCTGGTGGCCCTGGCCATGGGCTTCAGCAGCGGCCTGCCCCTCCTGCTCACCCTCTCGCTCCTGCAGGCTTGGCTCCAGCAGAAGGGCGTGGATCTGACCCTGATCGGCCTGGTCACCCTGGTGGGCCTGCCCTACACCTTCAAGTTCCTCTGGGCCCCGCTCATGGACCGCTGGACCCCTCCCTTCCTGGGCCGGCGGCGGGGCTGGCTTTTGATAACCCAGGTCCTGCTCATGGCCTCCATAGCCGGGCTGGGCCTCTCCGATCCCCTGGCACACCCCCTGCTCCTGAGCTTCATGGCCCTGATGGTGGCATTTTTCAGCGCCAGCCAGGACATCGTGATCGATGCCTACCGCCGGGAGGACTTGAGGGACGAGGAACTGGGCCTGGGCTCCTCGCTGGCGGTCAACGGCTACCGGGTGGGCATGCTCCTGGCCTCGGGCGGCGGGCTCATTTTGGCCGACCACCTTCCCTTCTCCCAGGTCTACCTGATCATGGCCGCCCTACAGGGCATCGGCCTGGCCACCACCCTGCTGGCCCGCGAACCCAAGGTGGCCGAACGCCCGCCCCGCAGCCTGAAAGAGGCGGTGGTGGCCCCCTTCGTGGAGTACTTCACCCGCAACAACCTGGCCTGGGGCCTGGGGGTGCTTATTCTGATCCTGCTCTACAAGCTCGGCGACACCATGGCCTCGGCCCTGACCATGCCCTTCTACCTGGACCTGGGCTTCAGCAAGACCGAGATCGGGGCGGTGGTCAAGCTCTTCGGCTTCTGGGCCACGGTGGGCGGCGGGCTGCTGGGCGGGGTGATGATGCTGCGCCTGGGCATAAACCGTGCGCTTTGGATATTCGGGGCGCTGCAGGCCGTCTCCACCGCCGGCTTCGCCCTGCTGGCCAAGCTGGGGCCGCAGGTGCCGGCCCTGGCGGCGGTGATCACCATCGAGAACGTCACCGGCGGCATGGGCACCGCGGCCTACGTGGCCTTCATGGCCTCGCTCACCAACAAGAGATTCACCGCCACCCAGTACGCCCTCTTGAGCAGCCTGATGGGCATCCCACGGGTGCTGCTCTCGGCCCCCACCGGCTTCATGGCCAAACACTTGGGCTGGGAATGGTTTTTCATCTTCTGCACCCTTATCGCCCTGCCCGGCATGCTGATGCTCATCAAGTACGCCCCTTGGGGCAAGGTCCCCGCCCCGGCAGAGGAACCCGGCGCCTGAGCCCCAGCGCGGCCTTCCCTCTCCATGGCCTTTTACAGCAAGCCCCAACGGGAACGCGCGAGGTTCGCTGAAAATAGAACCTTTCAGGCTCGATTTGGCGACGGCGGCAGACCGCTCGGCCCGCCTTGACGGTGGCGGCGCGGCTCGGGCACGGGCCCGATTGGGGTTGCCCGGCGGGTCGGAGGCTGGTATTTTGGATGGAATCGAAGAAGTTTCACCTACTAAGAGGTACAACCATGCCCATGGATTGGACCCCGCCGCCCAAGGGCGGCGGCCGCGAACCCGACCTCGGCCAGGTGTTGGAAGAGGTCAAGCGGCGCCTGCCCAACCTCAAGAAGCCCAAGGGTATTTGGTGGATAGTCGCCGCGGCCCTGTTGTTCGCGGTCGGCTCCAGCGCCTATTACACTGTGGGCCCGGACGAGACCGGGGTGGTCACCCGCTTCGGCCGTTACGTGCGCGACATGGGACCTGGCCTGCACATCAAGCTCCCCTTGGGAGTGGAGGTGGTGAGCACTGTCAAGACCGGTCGGGTGTTCAAGGAGGAGTTCGGCTTCCGGGGCATGGCCCCGGGGGTGCGCAGCCGTTTCACCGAGAAGGGCTATGACGAGGAATCGATCATGCTCACCGGCGACCTGGCGGTCACCGACGTGAAATGGATCGTGCAGTATCAGGTGCGCGATCCCAAGCTCTGGCTATTCGCGGTGCGCGACGGCGTGGCCGCCATCCGCGACCTTTCCGAGGCGGTTATGCGGCGCATCGTGGGCAACCGCTATTCCGACGCGGTGCTGACCCTCCAACGCGTGGACATCGCGGCCCAGGCCCAGAAGGAGCTGCAGGAGCTTTTGAATTTCTACAAGACCGGCGTCCAGGTGATCACCGTGAAGCTTCAGGACGTCAACCCGCCTGGTCCGGTGCAGCCTGCCTTCAACGAGGTCAACGAGGCGCGCCAGCAGAAGGAGCGCATGATCAACGAGGCGCAGGAGTCCTACAACCGCGAAGTGCCCAAGGCCTCGGGCGAGGCCCAGCGCATGATAACCGAGGCCGAGGGCTACGCCACCGAGCAGGTGAACCGGGCCCAGGGCGAGGCCAACCGCTTCAACCAAGTGCTGGCCTCCTACCGCCAGGCCAAGGACGTCACCCAGCGCCGGCTCTACCTGGACGCCATGGCCAAGGTGATCGCGGGCGCCGGACGGCTCTACGTGGTCGACGAGAGCGTCAAGGGGCTCC
>JAJZPI010000110.1 GCA_021811275.1 Deltaproteobacteria bacterium | reverse complement strand
AACGAGTTCGGCTTCGACTACCTGCGCGACAACATGAAATTCGACCTGGCCGAGGTGGTGCAGCGCGACTTCAACTACGCCATTGTCGACGAGGTGGACTCCATCCTCATCGATGAGGCCCGCACCCCGCTCATCATCAGCGGCCCGGCAGAGAAGTCCACCCGCCTCTATCAGGACGTGGACCGCATCATCCCGCGGCTGGCCAAGGACCGCGACTTCACCGTGGACGAGAAGTCCCGCACCGCCAGCTTCACCGACGAGGGCGTGGCGCGCTGCGAGGAGATCCTGGGCATCGACAACCTCTATGATCCCCGGGCGATCGAGGTGCTGCACCACCTGCAGCAGGCCCTGAAGGCCCACGCCCTGTTCAAGCGCGACGTGGAGTACATCGTCAAGGACGGCGAGGTCATCATCGTCGACGAGTTTACCGGCCGGCTCATGCCCGGCCGGCGCTACTCCGAGGGACTGCACCAAGCCTTGGAGGCCAAGGAAAAGCTCAAGGTCGCCAGCGAGAACCAGACCCTGGCCACCGTGACCTTCCAGAACTATTTCCGGATGTACAAAAAATTGGCGGGCATGACCGGCACCGCCGACACCGAGGCCGAGGAGTTCCACAAGATCTACAAGCTGGAGGTGATGGTCATACCCACCCACCGGCCCATGATCCGCACGGACAACGCCGACGTGGTCTACCGCACCCAGAAGGAAAAGTTCGAGGCCGCCGTACAGGAGATCAAGGAGCTGCACGCCAAGGGCCAGCCGGTGCTGGTGGGCACGGTCAACATCGAGAAATCGGAGATGCTATCCGAAAAGCTCAAGCGCCTGGGCGTGCCCCACACCGTCCTGAACGCCAAGCAACACGCCCGCGAGGCCGAGATCGTGGCCCAGGCCGGCCGCCTGGCCGCGGTGACCATTTCCACCAACATGGCCGGCCGCGGCACCGACATCATCCTGGGCGGCAACCCCACCTTCCTGGCCCGTCAGGAGGCCGACGCCGCCGAAGACCCCCAGGGCTTCGCCGCCGCCTTTCAGAAATATGAAGGCATCTGCGCCAAGGAGCGCGAGAAGGTGCGCGCCGCCGGCGGCCTGGCCATCCTGGGCACAGAGCGCCACGAAAGCCGCCGCATCGATAACCAGCTGCGGGGCCGTTCCGGCCGCCAGGGCGATCCCGGCGCCAGCCGCTTCTACCTTTCCCTGGAGGACGACCTCCTGCGCCTGTTCGGCTCCGACCGCATCAGCGGGCTCATGCAGAAGCTGGGCATGGAGGAGGGCGAGCCCATCGAGGCCGGCATCATCAGCAAGGCCATCGAGAACGCCCAGCGCAAGGTCGAGGGCCGCAACTTCGAGATACGCAAGAGCCTGCTCGAGTACGACGACGTGCTCAACAAGCAGCGTGAGGTCATCTACGCCCAGCGCCGTCTGGCCCTGACCGGGGAGGGCATCCACGACACGGTCCTGGAGATGATCGCCAACGTGGCCGAGGCCCTGGCAGCCGCCCACGCCGATGAGGAGCAGCCCCCGAGCGAGTGGGACCGCGAGGGACTGGAGAACGCGGTCGCCGCCGCCCTGGGCTTCAAGCCCGATCTGGGCGACCAGGAAACCTGGACCGCCGGCGGCCTGGGCGACATGATCGAGGAGCAGGCCACGGCGCTCTACCAGGCCAAGTTCGACAGCTATGGCCAGGAGACCATGTCCTACCTGGAGCGTATGATGCTCCTGCAGGTGGTGGACAGCCTTTGGAAGGACCACCTGCTCAACATGGACTACCTCAAGGAGGGTATTGGGCTCCGGGGCTACGGCCAGAAGGACCCCCTGCGCGAGTATCAGCGCGAGGGTTACGAGATGTTCATGGACATGGTGGGCCGCATCAAGTCCGAAACCGTGGCCACCCTCATGCGGGTGCAGATCAGGCGCCCGGAGGACGTGGAGGCCCTGGCCGAGCAGGAGGAGGTGCCTCTCATCCTCTCCGGAGGCGATGGTTCTACTACGGCCGAGCCCAAAAAGCGCAAGAATGCCAAGGTGGGCCGCAACGATCCCTGCCCTTGCGGCAGCGGCAAGAAATACAAAAAGTGCTGCGGCAGCAAATAGGGCCGGGAATTCCCTTGACAGCCGCCGCCTGATTTCATTTAATTAAATTAATTTCGATCGGCCAGGGGTACTCCTGGTGGGTGAGGCCATGGTTGCCCGGCCGCGCCTTATAGGCGTGGGCCGGGTTTCGTTTTTTCGGCGCCGTCGCAGGCCGGCCGGGGGGCTGGGGTCGCAACTGGCGGTAGCAACAACCTGTTTCACCCCGCTGCTCCTCCCCGCCTCCCGGCAGGGAGAGCTTTCATGCCGCTCAAGGAAATGTCATACGAGGTCGCAAGGCCGCTGATGCAGCCGGGCGATGTCATCGCCTTCGGAGGCCACACCTGGGTTTCCAGCATCATCAAGTGGGCTACTCGTTCGCCGGTCTCCCACCTGGGGGTAATCCTGCAAACCCGTTCCCTGAATGACCAAAGCACAACCCGCTTCTTCAACCTGGTGGTGGAAAGCACCATATGGGAGAACTTCATTGGAGTCGATGACGCCCGCTTGAGCGATCGCCTGGACGGCTACGGGGGCGACGCCTGGTGGCTGCCCCTGAGCGACCAGACCCGCCAGCGCTTCAACGAGGCGGCTTTCTTCGATTTTCTCTACAGCGTCAAGCATAAGTCCTTCGACCTGCCCCAGGCCATACAGGCGGCCTGCGACTTCGCCGACCGCAAAAACCACGATAAGGTGAGGGACTCCTTTCAGAACCAGGAGGACCTGAGCCGCTTCTACTGTTCGGAGCTGGTGGCCGCTGCGCTCAAGGCCGCCGGGGTGGTGGGCAAGATCAACTCCAGCGAGGTCACGCCCGTGGATCTCTGTTGCTGGAACCTGTTCAAGCCGGACTATTACTGCATGAAGAAGGCCAAGCCCAAGAAGAAGGCGCTGGAGATAACCGGCTACAACAGCATGGACCCGGGGCTGTGGGGGTGAATGATGGCTAATAAAAAGTGCGTCATAATGCTGCAAAGTGAAATAATCGAAAAACCCAGTGTTTGGCCTGTGGCGGAAGAGTCCGATGATTGTAATGACCTCAGAAATGTTGACGAAATTAATATTAAATGCAGAAAAACCTACCGTAAAAGTGAGTACGGCTGTGAGCCTGTAACAGAGGACATTAGTTACCATGTTACAGGTGGGGACGATCTGGAAAAGGGCAGGATTTACATTCTTACCAGGCATTGATGGAGGTAGAAATGATCAATTTACACAAGTATTTATTAATTACTTGCTTGTGTGGCTTTTGTTTCGGGTGTACCGGGCCGGAATTAACCAAGCGCTATCATAGCACCCTCCCGGTTTCCATTGAAGACCTTGATGCAAAATATGATCAAGTTAAAGTATCAACATTTGTCACAACAGTATCAGAAGAGGCTCCGCCTGCGGCAATAACGCAATTATCCGAGCGCGGCCAAATGGCTTTGGTCCAAGCTGTAGCGAAAAGCGCGTCAAAAGATGATTTGTTTAGGCAATTAGGTGGTAAGCTAGGCCGAAAAGAAAGCAGCTCCAGGACAATAGAACGCACTTCGGGTAAGTTCAGATTGGTTTCTTCTGTAGCATACTTTCCCAAGAAATTGGGGCAAGCTGATCGTATTATTGACTTAAAGCTACACATATCTCTTGGCAAATCACCCATAATATATTCTACATGGAATAAGTTTACAACAGAATATGGAACTGCACAGCTAGGGAAAATTGGCATCGAAAAGACGTTAGGAGTATCTGCAAGTGTTAGCCCTACATTCACTGGATGGTTGGTTGGTTCAGGAGATGCTACCGCGACGGCATCACGTAAGACTGCGGAAGAAGTGACCTTAACTCAACGCTATATAACCGTTTCTGGCATTATCGATGACCAGGAACTCATAATAATCCAGGAGGGTGCGGTTGGCATTGATCTAACTGGAAATTCTACGGCTGATATAACATATTTGTTCCCACCCCATCATTGCAAGACAGAAAAAGTTATAGTTTTTAATTCGTTGCGTGACAGCAAGGGAGCGTCATCTAAGCAGGCTAAGGTATCCTACAATATTATCGACTTGAAAATGCCAAGTCTTGAAGCGTTGGCTCCATTTATATCTACGGGCATTCCAGCCTATGTTTCCGGATCCTATACGCTTAGACACGTGGTTAGTGGCGCCGACACACTAATAGAAGGCGACGATGATGTTAAGTTTATCACGAGGCATCTCCGCCAAGATGATAAAAAAATAACCTTGATTTCGCCACCAGAAATACATAAGCTGCGAGCTAGATATATTATTCATCCTCTCCAGAAAGAAGACGCATGGCTAGCCATTGACCATCCTCCTATTAGCAGTCAAATGCCAATGCTATTTGCTTCTTATGACGAGGCAGACGAGTTTTTGGATTGGTTAAAAACAGTAAAGTCCACAAAGGTAGCCAATAAACATTTGAGGATTGATGAAAGAAACTTGGTCCCGCGTGACATAGACAGTCTTCGTATTGGTGAACTACAATAACGGCAAGCCTCTAACGGGAACTCAGAAAGGACATTAAATCTTGCCTTAAATCATCCGTGCGCAAGGTGGGTTGAGGTTGAGCTAGCCAAACTTATCGGACGATGACGATGCAAATCGACCTACACTACTATGGCACCGCGGTCATAGCCGCCTCGGCCGGCTTCTCGCCCGACGAGGCGCGCATGATCGCCTACGCCGCCCAGTACGTGGACGACGCCCAGGACGACGATGTACTCGTCGTAAACGGCGCGCGCTTCCCGGCCGTGCGCACGGCCCACTACGGCCTGACTATGTTCAGCGCCCGCACCGAGGCCAATATACATCTGCCCTTCCACTTCCTGCCCCCGGCCCAAGTGGGCCAGGGCATGGGCGGATACCGCGTGCAGGCCAACTCGCCCCTGGCCAAAAGGCTTCTGGCCCAGGCCGCACAAGAGCCCAAGCCCAGCTTACGCCTCTGCCGTCTGGGCGTGGCCCTGCACGCTTATGCCGACACCTGGTCGCACCAGGGCTTCTCTGCCTGGCTGGAAAAGGGCAACGACGTGGCCCATATCGAGGTGCGCGAGGATGGAAGTTGGCAACCCCTGGGCCTTGCAGAGCTGGGCCTGGAGCTCCTGCCCCTCATGGGCCACTTTCAGGCCGGCTTCCTGCCCGACGAGCCCTTCCGGGTCTGGCGTTACCAGCGGCCCCGCGACGAAGACCCCGGCCGGGCCATCACCCGCGACAACCCGGCCATCTATCTGGAGGCCGTCGATGCCATGTACGCTCACCTCTGCCAGGCCGGGGGCGGGGGCGGCGGAAGCTGGCCCGCCGTACGGGCCAAGATACATGGCCTGCTGCTTGAGGGCGGGCCGGACCGCAAGGCGCGCTGCCGGCTGTGGATAGAGGACTTCCCCGAGCTGTTTGCCGGCGAGGCCGATCAATACGACCCCAATCGCTGGCGGGAGCGGGCCCTGCGCCCGGCCGCCGCCGGCTCCGACGAGGAGGTGGACCCGGAGTTCGGCCGAGGGAATTTGACTGAAGCGAACAGGTGGGAGTGGAACGAGGACCCTTCCAACTCGCCGTGGGTGAACTTTCACCAAGCCGCGCTCATGCAGCGCGGCCTGGCCCAAAGCATGGTCTTCTTCGCCTGAGGCCGGCGAGGGGGATGGGGGGACGGGGCTAGTCCAGCGTGGCCTCGCGCAGGAGCAGCTCCATGGCCTCTTCGCGGCGGGTGTAGAGTCGTTTAGGCTCACGCCCGCCGCGTGTTTCCAGCAGGTAGGCCGTCAAGAGCGGCAGGGCGATGGTGGTGTCGGTATAGCAGACGACGGTGTTGGGAAGCCCTTCCGGGTCCACCTTGCCCCAGCTCACAGCCTCAGAGGGCGTGGCCCCGGAGAGCCCGCCGGTGTCGGGGCGGGCGTCAGTAACCTGCAGGAAAAAGTCGTGGCCCTTGTCCTTGATGAAGAGCACCTCCTGCAGGTGGGGCTCGGTCTGCAGCATGAAGTTCTTGGGCGAGCCGCCGCCCAGAATTACCACCCCGGTCTTGCCGCCGCCGGCCTTGGCCAAGTGGATGAGCGCCGCAGTCTCGTTCACGTCGCGGTTGACGTCCCAGGCGAAGTTCGAGCCCTTCAAGGCCATGGCCGCCGCGTTCATGCCGATGGAGCTGTCGCCGGGGCTGCTGGTGAAGACCGGCACCCCCATCTCTGCGCAGGCCGCCAGCAGGCTGACCTCGCCCAGGCCCAACAGGCGCTGGCGTTCGGCCAGATAGCGCCCGGCCAGGAAGTGGAACTCGGCCGAGCCCATGGGGCGGTCGAACTCCGGGGCCTCCATGATCTTGCGGAAGAAGGCGTCGGTCTTGAGCAGGACTTCGTAGTCCATCACGATATCGTAGATGCGCACCAGGCCGTCGGCCCTGAGCTGACAGTCGTCGGCGTGCGGGCTGGAGCGATGCAGATTGAGCCCCAGGGCGAAATGGGCGTCGTGGTAGAGGTTGGCCCCGGTGGAGATGATGAAGTCGACCAAGCCGCGCTTGACCAGGGGCACCAGGCAGGAGGGCCCCAGGCCGGCTGGGGTCAGCGCGCCGGTCAGCGTCAACCCCACGGTCACCTCCGGTTCGGCCATGCGCCGGGCCCAGAGCTGGGCGGCCTCGCGCAGGCGGGCGGCGTTGTAGGCGCCGAAATGTTCGTCGATGAGAGCGCGGATGGAGGTGTTTTCGCTCAGGGCCGGTGGAGTGATGGCCGCACCCTTGCATTTGCTCGACATGACTGCTCCTAGGGCGCCGGGCGCGCGGCCCGGGGTTGTTCGGGACTCTTTCTAGCGGCCGCGCAGGGCCAGGCCCAGGGCGCGGTAAAGCAGCCGGGCCACGGTGAAATCCCAGGCCGGATGATCGTCCAGGGGAGCCAGCTCCACCACGTCCAGGCCCAGCACCTGATGGCGGGAGCAGACCTCGGCAAGCCAGCGGTTGACCTGGAACCAGTCCAGCCCGCCCGGTTCGGGGGTGCCGGTGGCGGGCATGCAGGAAGGATCGAAGCCGTCGACGTCCAGGGTGAGGTAGACCGGCCCCCCGATGCCGTCCAGGGCGTATTCCAGCCAGTCGGGGCGCTCGTGCACCTCGCGGGCCCAGACCGGGTTAAGCCCCAGCTCCTTGACCAGTCGGGCCTCCTCGATGGAGCAGGAGCGCACCCCCAGGTGCCGCACGGAAAGCCCCAGGTCCAGAGCCCGCTTCATGACGCAGGCGTGGGAAAGGGGATCGTCCTCGTAGGATTCGCGCAGGTCCAGGTGGGCGTCCAGGCTGAGCACCGTGAAGCCCACTCCGTGGCGCTTCACCAGGGCCCGCAGAGCCCCCAGGGTCAGGCTGTGTTCGCCGCCCACCAGGGCCGGCAGCCGCCCGGCGGCCAGTTCGGCCTCCACCGCCGCCTCGACCCTGGCCAGCACCTCCTCCATGGATCCGCGCACGTCCACCGCCGGACGGGTCAGGATGCCAAGGTCGATGGTCTCCTGGTCGAGGACCTCGTCATAGAGTTCCATGGCGGCGCTGGCCGCCATGACCGCCGCCGGGCCCAGGCTGGTACCCCCGCCATAGCTTACCGTTGCCTCCAAGGGCACCGGTATGATGGCCGCCCGGGCCTGGTCCTCGGGGGGCTGGGGCACGTTGCCGAAGGTTATGACCTCTTGGGGCATTTGATCTCCCGTGGCGGGCAGGCTGACAGGTGCAGTATAGGCCGTGCGGACAAGTGCTTCAAGGCCCGGGGCCGCTGGGCGGGCATTTTTACCCTGTCCGGGGGGCCGAGTAGGATTTTTGCCTTGACGTGGGGCCAGCTAGGCGATAATTAATTCGCCCGTTCGTTTTATGGCTTGCGCCGCCGCCCCTCGGGGTGAATTCCACCGGCGCGGCTGAGCGGGAGGGGAGGGAGACCATGCTGGTCCCCAAGTTCATTTATCTGACCAGAGGCAAGGGCACGCACCGCGAGATGCTGGCCAGCTTCGAGCTGGCCCTGCGCGACGCCGGCATAGCGGCCTGCAACCTGGTCCATGTCTCCAGCATCTTTCCGCCCCACTGCAAGCTGGTCACAAGGGCCAAGGGCCAGAGTCTGCTGCGTTCAGGCGAGATCGTCTTTTGTGTCATGGCCCGCAACGAGACCAACGAACCCAACCGTTTGATATCGTCGAGCATCGGTTTGGCCATGCCCGCCGACCGTTCCCTGCACGGCTATCTTTCGGAGCACAAGGGCTTTGGCCAGAACGCCCGCCAGTCCGGCGATTACGCCGAGGACCTGGCGGCGGAGATGCTGGCCACCACCCTGGGCATCGATTTCAACGTGGACCAGTCCTGGGACGAGAAAAAGCAGGTCTTTCGGATGTCTGGTAAAATTGTCCGCACGGACAACATCACCCAGACCGCGGTAGGTCCCAAGGATGGCAATTGGATCACCGCCGTGGCCGTGGCGGTGATGATCATGTCCTGGCAGGAAGACGCGGACCTTTAGAAGGCCCTCGCCCGCGCGGTAACGGCGCCCCCTGCCCAAAAAAGGCCGGAGGATGCCCATGACCCCGCTGACTCACCCCCGGAAGTCCCCGCGAGCCAAGCTCGGCGGTCGGCGCTGGTGGTGGCCGGCGGGGTTTTTTGTGGCCTGCCTGGCTATTGCCGTGGCCCTGGCCGCCGCCATGCCGGCCTGGGCCGGCCAGGACGCCCAGGCCGCCACGGACCACCTGGGCGCCCAGGGCGGCAGGCGCCTGGCCCTGCTGGTGGGGGTGGGCAGCTTCGCCGATCCGGCCTTCACCAGCCTGAGCTACGCCCACAACGACGTGGCGGCCATGCAAAAGTGGCTCACCTCCCCCGAGGGCGGGGGCTTCCGCAAGCGCGACGTCACCGTGCTGCTCGACGGCCAGGCTACCCGGGCGGCCATCATGGGCCAGGCCCAGCGCCTGGCCGAGCAGACCGGCCCCGAGGACCTGGTGCTGCTTTACTTCTCCACCCACGGCTTCCTGACCACCGAACAGGTGGCCGGAGTGGTCTGCTATGACACCCGCTCCACCGGCCATCTCGACAGCTCCGGCAGCCCCATTGTCTTCCGCGACCAGTCGCTCACCCGTGACGACCTCTACCACTTTCTGGCCGGTCTGCCGGCCCAACGCCGGGCGGTGATCGTCGATATCTGCCACGGTGGCCAATTGGCTGGCGAGAAAACGCCTGCGGAGGCGAACACGACCGGTGGCGAACGCGTCCAGGCCAGCGGAAACCCCATGCGGACCACCCTGGTTCTGGCCTCCTGCCTGGGCAGCGAGCGGTCATGGGAGTCGCGGGAACTAGAGTCGAGCATCTTCACCCACTACATCCTGGAAGGGCTTAAGAAATTCCACGGCGACCTGGTGGCGGCCTTCAACCTGGCCCGCGAGGAGACCGAGCGTCAATCGAAATGCGAAAAGGGCATCTGCCAGACGCCCTATCTGGTGCGCCAGCCGCCCGACCGCGGGCTCTCCCTGGCCCCGCCCCGGCGGGAGGGCTAGGCCGCCATGCGCGCCGAGGATCTGCGTGCCATTGAGATGGTCGGCCTGGACCCGGAGAAGGGCTTTCCTCTGTTTGGGTCGGTGCGCATCCTCATGATGGGCTTGCAACCCCTGGGCCGCCTGGCCCACGACCTCTGGCACCGCCTGGGGGAGGAGGGCGCGCCCAAGGTCTTCATGCGTCTAGGCTACGAGGCCGGCCTGGGCTCGGCTACCACCCTGGGCCAGATGTACGACTGGGACAGCGACGAGGAGTGGCTTAAGGCCGGCAGCTACCTGCGCAACATCGCCGGGATGGCCCGGGAGGAGATCGATTCCATCACCCTGGACAAGGCGGCGGGGGTGTTGCGTTTCAGCGGAAAGTGGCGCGATTCCTTCGAGGTGCTCATCCACCAGCAGGCAGACTGTGGCCTGTACGACCAGCCGGTGTGCTACATGTTGGCTGGGATGGTCAGCGGCTACGCCAGCGCGGTGCTGGGCAGCGAGGTGCTGGTGCGCGAGACCGCCTGCCAGTTCCGGGGCCATGAGTACTGCAGCTTCGAGGGCCGGCCGGTGGCCGAGTGGGGAATCAGCGCCGACGAGATGCGCCAGTACCTCTCCCTGCCCGGGGTAGAGGAGGAGGTCGGACGCTTGAAGCTGGCCCTGGGCAAGGCCCAGAGCGAACTGGAGCGCTCGCGCGGGGAACTGGAGAGCCTGTTGCGTCATGGCCTCAACCAGGACCAAGCCGGCATGATCTTTCGCAGCGACTCCATGGCCCAGGTGCTGCAGCTGGCCCGCAAGGTGGCCCCCACCTCCACCACGGTGCTCATTATCGGCGAAACCGGGACCGGCAAGGAGGTCCTGGCCCGCCTGATCCACCAGCACTCGGGCCGGGTCAAGGAGCCCTACCTGGCCATCAACTGCGCGGCCCTGCCTCCAAACCTGCTGGAGTCGGAGCTTTTCGGCCACGTGCGCGGGGCCTTCACCGGGGCCGACCGGGACAAGAAGGGCCTGTTCGTGGAGGCCGGGTCCGGCACTCTCTTCCTGGACGAGGCCGGCGAGCTGCCCCTGGAGCTACAGGCCAAGCTCTTGCGGGCCCTGCAGGAGCGCGAGGTGCGACCTGTGGGCGGGGTCAAGGATCAGAAGGTCAACGCCCGTATCGTGGCCGCCACCAACCGCGACCTCAAGGAAATGGTGGCCGCGGGCCGTTTCCGCGAAGACCTCTACTATCGCCTGGCCGTCATTCCGGTGCACGTGCCTCCCCTACGCGAACGCCGGGCCGACATTCTGCCCCTGGCGCGCCATTTCCTGGCCCGCTACCGGAGCGATGGCAGCGGCTTCACGCCCGAGGCGGTGCGCTTGATGGAGGCCCATAACTGGCCGGGCAACGTGCGCGAGTTGGAAAACGCCGTGGAGTACGCCTCGGTGCTGGCGGGGGAGGAGCCTATCGCCCCGGCCCATCTGCCCCTGGAGGTGGCCCAGGGCCCCAGCGACCCCCTGGTGCGCATGGCCAGCGACCTGCCCAGCGAGGACGAGCTTCTGGCCCGCTACACCGACTACGTGCTCAAGCACACCGGCGGCAACAAGGGCCAGACCGCCCGCATCCTGGGCATAGGGACCAACACCCTCTGGCGCAGGCTCAAAGGCCGCCAAGAGGGCGCTTAGCCCCCGTCCGCGAACCCCTGCCGAGCCGGAGGCCAAGCGGAGCCGGCTCCCCCTGGAGGCCCCATGCGGCTACCATTGGTGGTGGGCATCACCGGCGCCAGCGGCGCGGTCTACGGCGTGGAACTCCTGCGAGCCCTTAAGGACCTGGGCCGCGAGGCGCACCTGATCCTCACCAGGGCCGGCGAGCGCACCCTGGAGCTGGAGACGGACAGCGCGCCCAACGAGGTCCGCGCCCTGGCGGCCAGGGTTTACGACGAGGACGACGTGGCCGCCCCCCTGGCCAGCGGATCCTTCCCGGTGGCGGGCATGGCTGTGGCCCCTTGCAGCATCAAGACCCTCTCGGCCATCGCCAACAGCTACAACCACAACCTGCTGGTGCGCGCCGCCGACGTGCAGCTCAAGGAGCGACGGCCCCTGGTGCTCATGGTGCGCGAAACCCCCCTGCACCGGGGCCACCTGGAGCTGATGGCCAAGGCCGCCTCGCTGGGGGCGGTGATCCTGCCGCCCATGCCGGCCTTCTACCACCGCCCCCAAAGCGTGACCGACATCGTGCGCCAGGGCGTGGGCAAGGCCCTGGACCAGCTGGGGGTGGACCACGATCTCTTCGCCCGCTGGCAGGGACCGCGCCCGTGATCGAGACCGAGGAGCAGTTGGGGGGCCGGCGGCTGGAGCCGGGGGAGGGCTTCTCCTTCGCCTGCCGCCCGGGCTTGGCCTGCTTCAACACCTGTTGCGCGGACAAGCGCCTGCCGCTGTTTCCCTATGACCTGCTGCGCCTGCGCCGGGGCCTGGGGCAAAGCTCGGCCGAGGTGCTGGCGGGGTTTGTGGAGCTGGAGGAGGACCCGGTTTCGGGTTGGCCGGTCCTGCGCCTGCGCCTGACCGGGGAGGGCCGCTGCCCCCTGGTGGGCGAGACGGGATGCCGGGTCTACGGAGACCGGCCGGCCGCCTGCCGCACCTATCCCCTGGCCCGCGCCGCGGCTCCGGGGGAAAAGGGCCAGCCCGCCCGCGAGGTGTTTCTGCTCCAAGAGGCCCCCGGTTGCCTGGGCTGGCGCGAGCCGCGCCAGCTGAGCCTGGAGGTCTGGGTGGAGGAGCAGGGGCTCAAGCCCTATCAGGCGGCCAATGACCGCCTGCTGGGCCTGGTCATGCACCCCCGGCGGCGGGGGCGTCTGTACCTGACCAGCGAACAGACCCACGCCGTCATCCTGGCCTTGTATAATCTGGATGTGTTCCGGCAACTGGCCGCTACACCGGACTTTGCGCGCCGATTCGGTTTCGGGGCCGGGAGTGTGGCTGAGGCGCTGGCCAGCGACGAAAATCTGCTGGCCCTGGGCCAGGACTGGCTGACGGGGCAGCTCTTCGGCCCGCCGGCGTCCGCCCCGGGCCGTACCAAGAAGAAGGCCAAAGGCCGAGGGAGGTAGCATGCGCCGGATTTACCGTTTGGCAATGGCCTTGGTGCTGGCCCTATGCCTGGCGCTGGGCGCGCTGGCCACGAGCCGGCCGGCCTGGGCCGGCGGCGCGGAGGCGGAGGGGAAAGACGTGACTGGCAGGAAACGGATGACCCTGGAGCAGACCGTGGGCAGCGAGGTATTCCAGAAGGCGGGCCTGGCCAAGCTCTCGGTCGAGGAGCAGTTCACGCTGGCCGACTGGATTCGCTCCTATACTCTGCAGATCAGCAAATACGTCGAGGAGCAGTGCGGCCGGCAGCCGGCGCCGGTGCCCCCGCCCAAGCCCTGAGGCTCACCGTCCGCCGACCACGCGGCGGCCTTGCGCACAGAGAGCCTTGAACGTTGAACGGACATCGGGTGGCCCGGCCTCGCCTGTTTGTGCCAAGATTGGTCTGAAAATGCCAAAAAGCCGGTCGAGCAAGCTGCTCGCCGGCTTTTTTGGGGCCCTGCGCGCCGCCGCCCCCGCAAATTCATGACGGTGACGACGGCACGCAGGGTTGGGGGGCTCTTCTATTCGGCCTCCGCCTGGGCCTCGGGGTTGGTGGCCTTCACCAGGGCCAGCAGCCGCTCCCAGTCGGAGTCCACCCGCTTTTGGATGTAGGCGATGTCGTCGGCCTTCAGGTGCCGGAACCGCCGCTGCTGCTTGAGGTACTC
>JAJZPI010000109.1 GCA_021811275.1 Deltaproteobacteria bacterium | reverse complement strand
CGCGAGCCCTCAACGGGAGCGTGCAAGGTCCGTTATAGCGGCAGCCCCGCCCGACCCGCTCTGCCCCGCCGGGGGCACCCGGCCTAGCCCATCTTTTCCTTCACGCGGGCCATGGCCAGGAGCCTGAGCTCCTCGGCGGCCACGAACAGGTGCTCGCGCTCGGTCTTGACCTTGGCGACGAAGTCCTGGTCCTTGATGCCGGGTATGTTGATGTCCACGCTGAGCATGCAGGCTCGCATGGCCGCCTCGCCCACCATGGCGCCCACGCCCACGTCGCTGATGGCCATCTTGTTGCCGTACTTGGAGAGCTCCTCGGCCTCGACGATGATGGCCAGGCACTGCTTGCAGATCTCGAGCGGCACCAGAGTGGCCTTCTTGGCGGCGTCTTCCAGGGCGGCGGCGCGGGCCTTCTTCTGGTCGTCGGTCTCCTTGGGCAGCTTGAAGCAGCCCATGTAGTGGTCGAAGGCGGCGATGTCGTTGTTGGTCAGCTCTTTTAGCTTCTCGATGATGGCCATGAGCTTGTCGGCCTGTCCCTGCGCCTGGGCGTGGAAGTCGGCGTACTTCTTGTTGCTCACGGTCAGGTTGGCGACCATGCAGACCATGGAGGCGGCGAGGGTGGCCACCACGGCGGAGACGTTGCCGCCGCCGGGGGTGTGGCTGTTGCTGGCGGCCACGGCGATGAAGTCGTTCAGGGTCATGCCGTAGATCTTGTCCTCGGCCATGTGAGGCTCCTTTCGCTGGTGGCGGGCCGGCCTTTAGGCCAGGCCCTGCAACTTAACTGCTTTGAGAAGATTCTGCATGATAATGGTCGTGGTCAGGCTGCCCACACCGCCGGGCACCGGGGTCATGGCCTTTGCCACCTCCTCGACGTCGGGGGTGACGTCGCCGCAGATGCTCTTGCCGTCGGGGGTGGGGTTGATACCGGCGTCGATGACCACGGTGCCGGGGGCGATCATGTCCTTGGTGACCAGCCCGGCCGCGCCGGCGGCAGCCACCACGATTTCGCCGCGCTTGCACTCGCCGGCCAAATCCACGGTCTTGGTGTGGCAGACGGTGATGGTCGCGTCGCGCTTGATCAAGAGGCTGGCCAGAGGCCGGCCCACGGTGTCGCCACGGCCGACCAGGGTGACCTTCTTGCCCTTCAGGGCGATGCCGGCGCGCTCCATCAGCGCGATGCAGCTAAGGGGCGTGGCGGGCACCAGGGCAAGGTGCTCCTGGCCGCCCAGCAGGTAGCCGCGGTTGACCGGGTGCACGCCATCGACGTCCTTCTTGGGGTCGATGGCCTCCATCACCTGTTCCTTCTTGAGGTGCTTGGGCAGGGGCAGCTCGACCAGGATGCCGTGCACGTTGGAGTCCATGTTCCAGCCCTTGACCTGGTTGAGCACGGTCTCCTGGCTGGTGTCGGCGGCCATGACCTTCAGTTCCACCTGGATGCCCAGGTTGGCGCCGACCTTCTCCTTGGACTGGGCGTAGACCACGGATGCCTCGTCGTCGCCCACCAGGAGCACGGCCAGCTTGGGCTGCACGCCCTTGGCCTTGAGCGCCTCCACTTCCTTGACGATCTCCTCGCGAATAACCTTGGCTATGGGCAAACCCTTAATCATCTCCGCCGCCATGCCCCTCTCCTTTCATGATTGCAAGCCGCCGCCAACCCGAGGGCGGGTGGGCTGGTTTGTACTGTAGTGACGCGCGGCCGGACCAGCCACGGCGCTCACCAAGACACCATACCGTCCAGGGGCTGTCAACGTTTTTCTGCACAAGCTGGGGACCTTGCCAAGCCCCGGGCGGATGGGGGGTTCTTGACAGCCCAGGCCCCTTCGGCTATCTGTTTTATAGGCAATCGGCGTCCTTTGTAGCGCGCGAGAGGCCGCTTGGATCCACCGATCGGGGACCGAGACGGCGCGAGGCGGAGCAAGGCCGGGTGGTCATGCTTACGCGCGCGCTTTAAAAGGGACGCCATATTTTTTAGACCGTCAGGAGAGGATCATGCAGCGCAAAAAAATCACTATTTCCGACCTCTACCAGATGAAGGCCAGCGGCGAGAAGGTCACGATGCTCACCGCCTACGATTACCCGGGGGCGGTGGCCTGCGAGCGCGCCGGCGTCGACTCGGTGCTGGTGGGCGACAGCCTGGGCAACGTGGTGCTGGGCATGGATTCCACGGTGCCGGTTACCATGGACGACATGATCCGCCACTGCCAGGCCGTGCGCCGGGGGATCGCCAACCCCTTTCTCATCGGCGACATGCCGTTTCTGAGCTACCAGGTCAGCGTGGCCGAGGCGGTTAGGAACGCCGGGCGGTTCATGCAGGAGGCCGGCTGCGACTGCGTGAAGTTGGAGGGCGGGTCGGAGATGGCCGACACCGTGGCGGCCATCGTGCGCGCCGGCATCCCGGTCTGCGCCCATATCGGGCTGACGCCTCAATCCGTGGCCATGCTGGGCGGGTACAAGGTGCAGGGCAAGGACCTGGCCGGGGCCCAGAAGCTCATCGACTCGGCCAAGGCCCTGGAGCAAGCGGGGGCCTCGATGATCGTCTTCGAGTGCATCCCCTCGGCCCTGGCCGCAGCCATAACCAAGAGCACCACCATGATCACCATTGGCATCGGGGCCGGCCCGGACTGCGACGGCCAGGTTTTGGTCTATCACGACATCCTGGGGCTCACCACGCGCAAGACTCCCAAGATGGCCAAGCAGTTCATCAACCTGCTGCCCCAGATCGAGCAGGCCGTGGACGACTACGTGCGCGAGGTCAAGGCCGGGGCCTTCCCCGAGGACCAGCACGGCTTCGCCATGGACAAGTCGGTGGTGGCCAAGCTGAAAATATAGCCCCCTCACCCCGCCCTCTCCCCTTTAAGGGGGAGAGGGAAAAGGAGCAGGTCATGCGCGTGACCATCGTGGGTCCAGGCTCGGTGGGGCTGTTGTGGGCGGTGCGCCTGGCCCAGGCCGGGGCCGAGGTGACTATCCTGGACCACCGCCCCGAGCGGGCCGCCCAGCTCAACCAGACCGGGATATTCCTGGAGGACGCCGAGGGCGAGACCCACCTGAACCTGGCCGTGAGCGCCGATCCTGACCAGGCCCTGGCCGGGGCCGAGCTGGCCCTGGTCTGCGTCAAGGCCTACCACACCGCCGAGGCGGCGCGGACCCTGGCCGCCCACCTGCCTGGCCCGGCGCGGGCGCTCACCCTGCAAAACGGCGCGGGCAACGTGGAGGTCCTGGTGGCGGCCCTGGGCGCGGAGCGGGTGCTGGGCGGCATCACCAGCGAGGGGGCCACCCTGCTGGCCCCGGGACGAGCCCGCCACGCCGGCCGGGGACAGACCCACCTGGGCCGGGCCGAAGGCCCGCCCGACGCCTTTGTCCTGGCCCTGGCCGAGTTGTTCAACCGGGCCGGCTTCGCCACCAGCCCGGCCCAGGGCGCCCAGAACCTCATCTGGACCAAGCTGGTGATCAACGTGGGCATCAACGCCCTGACCGCCATCCTGGGCGTGCCCAACGGCAGGCTGCTTGATCTGCCGGCGGCCCGCGAGCTGATGGCCGCCGCGGTGGCCGAGGTCCTGGCCGTGGCCGGCCCCCTGCGCGTCCAGTTTTTGCACGCCGACATGCCCGCCCAGGTGGAGCAGGTGGCCGCCCGCACCGCCGCCAACATCAGCTCCATGCTTCAGGACGTGCGCGCCCATAGGCGCACCGAGGTGGAATTCATCAACGGCGCGGTCTGCCGCCGGGGCGCGGAGATGGACGTCGCCACCCCGGTCAACCGGACCCTGACCAGCTTGGTGCTGGCCCTGGAGCAAGGCTACAATGGGTCATGAGGCCGGCGTCCGGCCTTGAGGCGAAAAAGATCAACCCGGAGGCCCGCACCACGCCCATTAAGGAGATGACGAGATGACTACCGGTTTGCGGCGCGAGATTTTCCTGGCCTCCCTGACTCTGACCCTGGCCACGACCTTGGGCGCGGGCACGGCCCTGGCCGCCGGGGCCATCGCCTTTTCCGAGGAGGAGAACTACGGTTACATAACCGCCGGCTACCCCAGCCCCCGCCAGGCCCAGGAGGCGGCGCTGGCCGGCTGCAAGTTCCAGGACTGCCGGGTGGTGCTCGACTTCGAGCATGAGTGCGCCTCCATCGCCGTGGGCGACGAGGGCTACGGCTGGGCCGCCGCCCCCAGCAGGGGCGAGGCCCGCCTGGACGCCATGACCGAGTGCTCCAAGGTCGGCCGCAACTGCGAGGAGCTTCTCAGCGAGTGCGACCGATAACGGGCGGCCCGCCCCGGCTGTCACGCCCCTTGCCCGGCGGCCGGGGAAGCTTTCGCTTCCCGCCGCGCAAGGGCCGCGCCAGCCTTCCTCTCCCGCCGGGCGGACAACCAGGCCCCCCGCGTGTTAAGCTTGGAATATCGATCAAGGCTGGAGACATGCGCCCATGCCCGTGTTGATCAAGCTCAGCGCTTCCTTGCGACGCTTTCGACCCGACTATGAACCCATGGAAGGGCTCCTCCTGCCCCATCGTCCCGGCCTCACCGTGGCCGGCGTGTTGGCCGAGCTGGGCATCTCCCCCGCCGAGGTGAAGATAATCATGGTCAACGGCGTGGCCGCCGGACCGGAGCTCGCCCTGGCCGAGGGCGACCGGGTGGGGCTCTTCCCCGCCGTGGGGGGGGGTTAGATGGAAGCCGGAGTCATGGAGATCCTGCGGCCCTACCTCATCCCCCATACCTCCCCGGATAGCGAGGGCTACTACTCGGTGCGCGAGGCCGGCTTGAAGGAGCTGGCCCTCGGCCAGGAGCGGCCCTTGCGCGAGGTGATGATCGCCTGTCTGCGGGAGGACCTCTGGCCCGAGCGCTTCCGTCCCAACCGGGGGACGTTCAGCGCCGCCGACCAGGCCAGGCTGCTGGCCGCCACCGTGACGGTAGTCGGCCTGGGCGGGCTGGGCGGGCCGGTGGCGCTGACCCTGGCCCGTCTGGGGGTGGGCGGCCTGAACCTGACCGATGGCGACGTGTTCGAGGAGAGCAACCTGAACCGCCAGCTCCTGGCCAACCTCGATACCCTGGGTCAGTCCAAGGCCGAGGCCGCGGCTTCGGCCCTGGCCCGCGTCAACCCGGCGGTGAGCGTGCACGCCCACCCGGTCTGGGCCTACGAGGACAACCTGCCCCGCCTGCTCGAGGGCGCGGCGGTGGCGGTGGACTGCCTGGACAACCTGGCCGGGCGCTACCTCCTGCAGGAGGCGGCCTCCGTGGCCGGCATCCCCTTGGTGCACGCCTCGGTGGCCGGCCTGGAGGGCATGCTCATGGTGGTCCGCCCGGGCGAGCCGGGCCTGAAGGTCCTCTACGGCCCAGAGCCCGCGCCCAAGGCCAATTCGGCGGAAAGCTACCTGGGGGTGCCGGCCATGACCCCGGCGGTCATGGCTAACCTACAGGCCGCCGAGACGGTGAAACTCATCCTGGGCCGGCCCGCCCTGCCCTCCGGCGTGGCCCTGCACCTGGACCTGGAGACCCTGACCCTGGAACGGCTGAAGCTGGGGTAGCGCGCAAGCAAAGGAGCACATGCCTTGACCGCCCCCCAACTTCGCAAGCCCCCCTGGCTGCGGCGGCCGCTGGCCTCCGGCGGCGAGGCGGCCCGTATGGAACGGGTACTGGCCGGAAGCGGCCTGCACACCATCTGCGCCGAGGGCCGCTGCCCCAACCGGGGCGAGTGCTTCGGCCGGGGCGTGGCCACCTTCCTTATACTGGGCCCGGTCTGCACCCGGTCCTGCTCCTTCTGCGCGGTGGCCGGGGGCCGTCCCGCCCCGCCGGACCCGGACGAGCCCGCCCGGGTTGCCGCCCAAGTGGCCGCGCTGGCCCGGGAGCATGGCCTGGCCTTCGTGGTGGTGACCTCGGTCACCCGCGACGACCTGCCCGACGGCGGGGCAGCCCACTTCGCGGCGGTCCTGGCCGAACTGCGCGGGCGCTGCCCCGGCCTGGGGGTGGAGCTGCTGGTGCCGGACTTCGCCGGCGACGAGGCGGCCCTGGCCAAGGTGGCGGAGGCCCGGCCCGAGGTGCTCTCCCACAACCTGGAAACCGTGCCCCGGCTCTACGGCCGCGTCCGCCATGGCGCGGACTATGGCCGCTCGCTGAAGCTCTTGAAGCGGGCCAAGGAGATGGCCCCCGGGCTGTTGACCAAATCAGGGCTGATGCTGGGGCTGGGGGAGACGCGCGCCGAGACGCTCGAGGTAATGACCGACCTGCGCGGAGCGGGCTGCGAGGTGCTCACCCTGGGTCAATACCTCTCGCCCGGGCCAACGCATCATCCTGTGCTGGAGTACGTATCCCCGGAGGTATTCGCCTTCCTGGAAACCCAGGCGCGGGGCCTGGGCTTCGCGGCCGTGGCCGCCGGGCCCTTCGTGCGCAGCTCGTACCTGGCCGAGGGCCACTACCGCGAGGCCTTGGGCCGGGCCCGTTGCGCCGGCGAGCCTCGCTAGGGCGCGGAGCGGAAGCCGGACCCGCCCTCTAGACCCCGCTCCACTGGCGGGCGATGGCAAGGTAGAGGTCCGCCGCCTGCCTGATCTTGCCCACCTCGCAATACTCGTCGGTCTGGTGGGCCAACTGGGCCTCGCCCGGCCCCAGGATCATCACCGGCGGCTTGCCCAGGGCCTGACCCAGGACGCTGGCGTCGGTGAAGTAGTTGACGTAGCCCGGCGTGGTGGGGAGTCCCGCCTGGTCCATGAGCCCCAACACCCCCCGCACCCAGGGATCGTCCTGGTCGGTGAGGATGGCCGGGGCGTCGGTCAGGCGGGTGAGCAGGCCGTCGGCCCCCACCAGCTCCTGGACCTGCTGGGTCAGATCGTCGTGGTCCTGACAGGGCGCGGTGCGAATATCCAGGGTGAGCTCGGCGTGGTCGGGCACCATGTTGATCTTGGTGCCGCCGCTGATGGTGCCCACGTTGATGGTGGGACGGCCCAGCTGGGGGTGGGGGGGAAACTCGTTGAGCAGGCCCTCCAGATTGATGGTGGCCCGGGCGGCCTTGTAGATGGCGTTTACGCCCTGGTCGGGCATCGAGCCGTGGGCGCTCTTGCCCTGGAAGCTGACCTGAAGCCACAGCGCGCCCTTGTGGCCCAGGAAGGGACGGTTGCCCGAGGGCTCGGCTACCAGAAGAGCCCCGGCCCGGGTCGGCAGTGCCCCGGCGGCTGCCATCTGGCGGGCTCCCTCGTTGGCGGTTTCCTCGGCGGCGGTGAAGACCAGGGTTAGCCCGCCGGCGCGCCCGGGCAGCCGGGCCAAGGCCTGGGCGGCCACGGTCATGGCCGCCAAGCCGGCCTTCATGTCGCTGGAGCCCCGGCCGTAGAGACGGTCGCCCCTGATATGGCCGCCCAAGGGCTGCTCGCGCCAGGCCGCCCCCCCCAGGGGCACGGTGTCCAGATGGCCGGTCATGACCAGGGGGGGCCGCCCGCCCTCCCCCTCCAAACCGGCCACCAGGCCCAGGCGGCCCGGGGCCAGTTCGTGGTAGGCCACCTCAAAGCCGGCCTCGGCCAGCATCCCCCCCAGGAGCCGGGCGGCCTCGGCCTCGCCGCCGGGCGGGTTCATGGTGTCAATGCGCACCAGGATCTGGGTCAGTTCGACGGGATCGGCAAGGGTCGTCATTAACGGCATTCCTGTGCTGGGCTCCGGGGAGGCCCGGCGCGCGTTTGTTTTGCCGGAAGGAAGGCCGCCCAAGCCGGCCGCTTGCCTCTGGCCGCTGTTGCGAATGATGCGGTTGCTCGCCGCGGCCACTCGCCGCGCCGGATGCGGGCGGGGCGCTCTCCGCCGCGCGGGGAGAAGACTGACTGGTTATTAGCCCAGTCGGCAGGCCCAGTCAAGGGCGAGGGGCCGTCGTTCCAAGCCCCCGGGCCGGCCCGCGCCGCCGAGTTTGCCTCCCCGGCCCGTTCGGGCTATCATGACGGGACCTGCCCGCCTCTAACTCAAGGAGTTGTGACCCGCGCATGCTCGACCCCGCTGCACCTCGTCCCTTGGATCTGACCAGCCTCGATTCCTATTTGTCTTCCTGCCTGGCCCTGGCCCAGGAGCGCCTGGCCGGTTTCTCCAGCCTGGAGGAGGTGGCCCGGGCCGAGGCCGACCTGAACTGCTACCCTCGCTTGGAGATCCTGGGCGATCCCCGGGACATCTTCGTGGCCGATGAACGGAGCCTGAGCGCCGGCGACATCGCCCTGGCCGCCGAGTCCCTGCTGAGCGGCCGGGTCCTGCTGGAGCATGCCTGCGCCGGCGAAGCCACCCGTCTGGGCCTGGGCGCCAAGTATCTGCTCAACCCCCGCCGGGACTTCGTAGGCCCCGTCTGGGAGCGTCTGCGCGCCGAGGGCCTGGCCTACGAGGTGCGGCCCGAGCAGTTGAGGCCCCTTGGCCTGGGCCAGCGACACATGCTGCAACTGGCCTGGGACCTCTGGCGGCTGGCCGAGGAGATGGGCCGGGACCCGGCCACGGCCCTGGCCAACCAGCACCTGCTGGTCATCGTCAACCAGGCCAGCGCCGAGGCGGTGCTGGCCGATTTCCGCCAGGCCAACTTCTACGGATTCAACCGCGCCCAGACCATGTTCATGGTGCAGGCGGCCTTTCCCGGCCTGACCGTGGATGAGGGGCGCTGGCGGGTGGACCATGCCTCGCCCGTCCGCTTGCACAACCACGGCCAGATGCTCATGCAAACCGCCATGGAGGGGCAGCTCTTTCGCCTGAACCCGCGCGGGCGCAGGCTCCCCTTGCCCTGGAGCGATTTCGCGGGCGTGCTGGAGGGACTGGACGACAAGGTCTCCTTCAACATCGAGGACCTGGACTACCTGGCCCAATCCCTGGACTTGACCGGCCTGGCCGCCGCCCTTAAGCTGGGCGCGAAGGGCGCGCGCATGGTCATGGAGGTGGTGGGCAACAACCCCCTGGCCCCCATCAAGGGCGGAGCCTGCAGCTTTGATCCGGTGCTGGGCCGCAACGTCATCATCGAGTCCTTCCAACTCAGGGGCCTGGCCCCCAAGGACATCGCCTTCCTCAACAAGAACGTCAACCACTACCCCCGGCCGCTGACCGCCCTGACCACCGCGCGTGAGCGCGGGCTCTCCATGCCCCTGTGCGTCAAGGATGGGCGGCTCTACTTCCAGCCCGTGCAGGGCGACCTAAACTTCCTCCTGCCAACCGCCTTCCTGCGCCGAGGCAAGCTCAAGCCCATCCGGGCCTGGAAGGCCTTGGTGGACACCCCCGCCGCCCTGGCGGCAATGGCCCGGCAAGACAGCCGCCCCGGCTTCCTGACCTGGGCCGCATCCCTCACCGGGCTTCAGGTTTGATATGGTGGTCTCCGCGAAGGGGGCATGGGGCGGCCATGCCGCCCCAAGGCAGAGCCGGCCCGCTTCCTCTGGTCTTGATGTCTTGGAATGGACGCGGGGCGCCCTAGTACCAGCCAGAGATCGACTGGTCGTAGGTGAGCAGGTTGGTGCCCGGCCCGGTCAGCCAACGACGCTCCAGGGTGAAGTAGTCGTAGAGGCGGTCGGGCAGATCGGTGAAGATGGTGAACTGGTCGCCGTGGACCACGTACTGGTAGGGGCGGCCCCAGGGGTTGACGAGCATGCGCTCGCTGAAGCCCGCGTGTTCCAGGGTGGGGGGCCATTTGCCGCAGCGGCGCATGTAGTCGTAGACCCGCTCGCGGATGATTGCCAACTGCTTGCAGGCCAGAATCTCCAGATTGCGCGAGGCCCGACGCCGGGCCGCGCGGCCGGCCAGATTCCAGCCGGCCAGGGCGCCCAGCACCAGGCAGGCTACGAAGCCGATGAGCACCCTGGTCAGAGTGGTCAGGACGGGGTTCTCTTCGCTGCCGTAAGGCACCAGGCCCCAGGTCTTGGCCTCGATTATCAGCAGGGTGGCCACTGACGCCACCACAAGCCCCAGGCTGATGACGATCAGGTTGCTCGGGTGGGACCATGGCGGCTGGGGACGCATGGACTGCTCCTGTCCAGAATCAGGACGTTAGAGGCAATTATGACCGGCCTTGACCGCTCCGTCCTCTAAAAATTCATGCAATTGCCGTGCCCATGCAGGCTTGCTAACCCCTCAATGGCTATCGGCCCACTTGTATTCAATATAGCACAAAATTCGGCGGGATGAGCGGCATACGCAAGGGGATGCGGCAGGTTTCGGGTGGCTGGCGGCGGCGACCGTCCCCCCCGGCGGTCGCGCCACGGTCTTTGGAAAAGTCGAAGGCGGGCGTCGCCGCCCGCCTTCAAGGATTTTTCGCCAAAGTAGCGTGCCGGAACCTAGCCCTCCTTGGGGGCCTCGGGCTGGTCGGACTCCATGGCGGAAAGCTTGGCCTTTAGCTCGGCCACTTCGCGCTTGTACTTGTCCACATCCTCGGCAGGCGGGGTGAAGGGCTCGCGGGCGGCCTCCAGCTCGGCCCGGCGCTTGTCCTTCACCTCCTCGGCGCCCAGATAGGTCGCCAATGCTCCGCCCAGGATGAGCAGGGCGGGAATCACGCCCTTGAGCAGCCAAATGAATTCGTCCCACCAGCTGATAAGACCAATGACGCCCAACAGCAGGGCGGCGATACCACCCACCAGAGCCACCATGCTCATCCTCCCGTAAGAATATTGGCGCCTGGATTGAGGTCGGTCCGGCATGGAGGTCTGGACCGACCGGGACACTGTAATAACAATTATCATGCGGATTCCGGGGCTGTCAATGCTTCAGCCCTGCGGGGCCGCGTTCACCCGGCGCGTGCGCCAGGAACCGCCGCGCCCGCGAATCTCATAGCAAACCCCGCCGGCATCCTGAACCAGGAAACGCCGCTCCTGGGGGCCGCCCGAGCGCGGACCCTCCACCCTCGACTCGGAGAGCAGACGCACCGGCAGCCAGGCATCTTCCCAGAGCAGGGCCGAGGGGGTCTGGCCGGCGCGACCGCTTTCCCAGAAGCGCACTCGCGCCAAACGCCAGGGGTCCGGCATTTGGCCTACCTGCGCCATGCCCCGGTGACGCGCCGGTCCTCGGCCCCCAGTTCGATCAAGAGCTGGCGGAAGGCGGTGGGGCGGGGCACGCCGAAGAGCTTGAGCGCGGCCTCCTCTTGGCCCTCGACGAAGACGTGGACGTGGGCCACGTCCAGCAGCCGTTGGATGGCTCCGCGCCTAAGGTCTATGCGGCGGATGTTCTTGATGGGGATACTCAGGCTGCGCCTGGAGGGAAAGGTGCTCTCAAGGCTGACCTCTTGAGCGCCGACCCGGTAGATGTTGGTGTAGCGCTTGATCAGGATGAAAGCGAGGAAGAGGGTGCCGATCAACTGGCCCAGGGCAGGACCCCCCAGGGCCTGGGGATTGAACACCGGGCCCACCCAGAACACCGCCACGCCGAACATATAGACGGCGAAGGCCTTCCAGGCCGGGCGAAAGGCCGCGTACTCTTCGAGAAGTTGGTTGTCCATGCGTGCCTCCCCTGGCTGATGCCTCGAGCCTAGCTGTTCGCGCCGCGGCGGTCAACCCCGGGGGCCGGCTGGGCAAGTACCGGGCCTATACCGCGGCCGGCCTTGGCTAGGTGCGCGGCGGAGTATCCGGCTTGGCCGCCGGCCTCACGCCGAGGCTGAAATATCCGGAGGTGGATGAAGACTGCCGCCCCGCCGGCCACCGGGCGCGGACCGCCGGAGCTTCCCGGCTTGACCGGTCACCCGCCCTGACATATGCTTTAACATATTGGGGAAAGGAAGGTGGACATGCACGAGGCCATGCTCTATACCCGCCTGGAAGAGGGTAAGGTCCGCTGCCGCCTCTGCGCCCACGGTTGCCTGATCGCCCCGGGTCGACGCGGCATCTGCCAGGTGCGTCAAAACCAGGAAGGCACTCTCTACACCCTGGTCTACGGCAAACCCATCTCCGGAAACGCCGATCCCATAGAAAAAAAGCCCCTTTTCCATTTCTTGCCCGGCACCCGTTCCTATTCCATCGCCACCATCGGATGCAACTTCCAGTGCGCCTTCTGCCAAAACTGGGACATCAGTCAATACCTGCGCGAGGGGGGCACGGACATCCCCGGCGGCGGCCCGGGCGGCGCCCTGGTGGAACCGGCGGAAATCATGCGCCAAGCCCAAGACTATGGCTGCGCATCCATAAGCTACACCTACACCGAGCCCACCATCTATTTCGAATACGCCCATGACTGCATGAAGCTGGCCGTGGGA
The DNA here is from genome assembly GCA_021811275.1 of Deltaproteobacteria bacterium. Lineage (GTDB taxonomy): Bacteria > Desulfobacterota > Desulfarculia > Desulfarculales > Desulfarculaceae > JACRDC01. Next base: position 1,356 of record JAJZPI010000109.1, on the reverse strand, counting down.
AAGGGCCTCAAGAACGTATTCGTCAGCAATGGCTATCAGTCTGCCGACTGCCTGGATGCCTGCCAGGGGCTCCTGCACGCGGCCAACATCGACTTGAAGGCCTTTCGCGACGAATTCTACAAGAACGAGTGCAAGGCCCGCCTGCAGCCGGTGCTGGACACCTTGAAGCGCTTGTACGCCATGGGAATCTGGCTGGAGGTGACCACCTTGCTCATCCCCGGCAAGAATGACGATCCTCAGGAACTCAAGGAGCTGACCGGCTTTTTGGTGCGTGAACTCTCGGCCAGCGTGCCCTGGCATGTCAGCGCTTACGTCCCCCGCTACAAGTACAAGGACCATGGCCCCGGCCCCACTCCCCTCAAGGTCCTGGAGAGGGCCCTGGCCATTGGCAAGGAATCGGGCCTGCTCTTCGCCTACGCCGGCAACGTGCCCGCCCACGCCTCCGAGAGCACCTTCTGTTTCTCCTGCGGCCGGCGGCTCATCGCCAGGAAGGGCTTCGCCGTCACCGGCATGGATCTCAAGGACGGGGCCTGCCCGACCTGCGGCCAGCCAATACCCGGGGTGTGGGGTTAGTGGCCGCCCCGTTGCCTCCGGGGGCCGGACACCGCGCCCGCCTGCGCGACAAGTTCCTGGATCATGGCCTGGCCAAGTTCACCGACGACGAGGTCCTGGAGCTTCTGCTCACCCTGGCCACCCCCCGCCGCGACTGCAAGCAGCAGGCCCGCGCCCTGCTCAAGGCCTTCGGCGGTTTGCGCGCCGTGTTGGAGGCCGACCCCAAGGACCTGGCCCAGGTCGAGGGGGTGGGCCCCAAAAACGTGCTGGGCCTCAAGCTGGTGCCGGCCGTGGCCCGCCGCTATCTGGAGGACCGGCTCCTGACCGGCGGCCGCCTGGAGAGCGCCCAGCAGGCCGCCGACTATCTGTTCCTCACCATGCGCGGGCTGACCCGCGAGATCTTCAGGGTCCTCCTGCTCAACCTGGAGAGACGGGTGGTGGCCACCGAGGATATCGCCGCCGGCACCCTGGGCGAGGCCGTGGTCTACCCCCGTGAGGTTGTCGCCCGCGCGCTCAAGGCCGGGGCCGCCGCCGTGGTCTGCGCCCATAACCACCCCTCCGGCAATCCACGCCCCAGCCAGGCCGACCGCCAGATCACCGCCCAGCTTTTCCACGCCTGCCGCGCCGTGGGCCTGGATCTCATGGACCACGTCATCGTCGGCGAGAGCGAACTCTACAGCTTCGCCCAGGAAGGCCTCCTGCGCTCCCTGGCCGCCGAGCACCAGGCCCTCGGCTGGTAGGGGCGGCCGCCCCCCGGGCATGGCGGGTCGACGAGGCCGTCCTTCACCCAATTCGCGCACGCTC
>JAJZPI010000108.1 GCA_021811275.1 Deltaproteobacteria bacterium | reverse complement strand
TGTGGTAGCCGTTGAAGATGTCAGTGAGCCCGTCGAAGACCATGGTGTCCACCATGGCCCCGTCGCCCATGCGCTGGCCCCAGCGCGCCCCCTTGAGCACGTAGGGCGCGGCGCTCATGTTCTCGCATCCTCCGGCCACCACTATCTTGGCATCGCCGCACATGACCGCCTGGGCGGCCAGCATGACGCTTTTGAGCCCCGAGGCGCAGACCTTGTTGATGGTGAAGGCGTTGGCCTCCACCTTCATGCCGCTCTTGATTTGCACCTGGCGGGCCACGTTCTGGCCCAGGCCGGCCCCCAGGACATTGCCGTAGATCAGCTCATCCACCTGGGAAGGATCGACCTTGGCCCGTTTCAGGGCCTCGGTGACTGCCGTCACGCCCAAGTCCACGGCCGGCACGTCCTTGAACATGCCGCCGAAGCGACCCACCGCCGTGCGGGCCGCGCCCGCGATAACGATCTCCTTCAACATTGCCTCACTCCAAATTCAGCGTATGTTTCTCAGCTTCTGGCCGGTTGGTTGTATCAGGCGTTCTTGACGATGAGGCTCACCGCCTCGCCCCCGCCCAGGCAGAGGCTGGCCATGCCGGTCTCGGCTCCGGTGTCCTTCATGGCGTAGATGAGAGTGGTGAGCACCCGCGCGCCGGAACCGCCTATGGGATGGCCGATGGACAGCGCGCCGCCGTAGATGTTTATGCGCTTGGGGTCCAGGTCCAGGACCCGCTGCACGGCCACCGACGAGGCGGCGAAAGCCTCGTTGACCTCCATGAGGTCGATGTCCTTGGGGGCCATGCCCTGCTTTGCCGCGACCTTGGGAATGCTGTGGATGGGGGCCACCAGCACGTACTTGGGGTCAATGCCGGCCGCGCCCTGGGCCTTGACCTTGACCAGATATTTGAGGCCCAGTTGATTGGCCTTGTCCTTGCTCATGACTACCATCGCCGCCGCGCCGTCGTTCAGGGAGCTGGCGTTGCCGGCGGTGACGGTGCCGCCCTCCTTCTTGAATACGGGCTTTAGCTTGGCCAGAAGCTCGGGCGAGGACTCGCGCAGGCCCTCGTCAGCGGTTACCAGCTTGGGCTCGCCCTTCTTCTGGGGGATGGCCACGGGCACGATCTGCTCGTTGAAGCGCCCCTCCTGGTGGGCCTTCAGGGATTTGGCGTAGGAGACCAGGGCGAACTCGTCCTGGTCGGCGCGGGTCACGCCGTATTTCTCGGCGCACAGCTCGGCGCTCATGCCCATGTGGAAGTCGTTGATGTGATCCCAGAGGCCGTCGTGGATCATGGAGTCCACGACCTTGCCGTCTCCCATGCGGTAGCCGGTGCGCTGCTTCAAGAGCAGGTAGGGCGCGTTGCTCATGGACTCCATGCCGCCTGCCACCACCACCTCGGCGTCCCCGCAGGCCACCGCCTGGGCGGCCAGCATGACCGCCTTCAAGCCCGACCCGCAGACCTTGTTCACGGTGAGGCAGCCCACATCCACGGGCAGACCGGCCCTGAGCGCGGCCTGGCGCGCCGGGTTCTGGCCCAGTCCGCCGGGCAACACGTTGCCCATGATGACCTCGTCCACATCCTCCTTGCTTATCCCGGCGCGGGCTATGGCCTCGTTGATGACCAGCGCGCCCAGATCCAGCGCGCCGAGGCTTGACAGCGCGCCCTGAAAGGAGCCGACGGGGGTGCGGCAGGCGCTCGCGATAACGACCTTTCTCATTACTGACCATTCTCCTTGGGCAAGAAGTTCGGTTCGGCGTGTCGGTCAAGGGGCTTTGGGCCCGCCGGGCCGGCCCCCTTGCGCCCCCCGGGCTCAGCGCGGGGGCGAAAAAAAGGGCGTGGGGATCACCCGGCGCACCCGCGAAAGGGCCACCAGGCCCGGTCCCGGGGACTCCAGGCCCTCGGCCTCCAGAAACAACGCCCCCTCCCGCAGGAGGAGCCGGCGGGGGTCCACGTTCAGGCGCTGCTCGTCTTCCTGGAGGCTTTCCATCACCAGCACCACCCGCCGGGCCTCGGCCATGGCCGGCAGCAGGGCGTGGAGGACCTCCGGCGAACAGCTGAAGCCGTCGGCGATGACCACCTGGTCCAGGGCTTCCTCGAAGAGGCCGCGCAGGCCCTCGGGCAGCTGCCCCACCATGGTGCGCAGTCCGGCCAAGGCCCCCATGGCAAGGGCGAAGTCGTTGACCCGGGTGAGCTGGCGTACGGCCAGCACCAGGGCGAAGAGGTCGGCAAGGCTCATTCCGCTGATGTTGAAGGTGGGCTCGCGGTCCAGCACGAACCCCCCGGTCAGCCGGGAATGGTGGAAGTTTATGCCCATGCCGGCCAGGCTGTCGCGGTCCTTGTACAGCTGCCGGCGGGAGATTCTGAACCGCCGGCAGGTTTCCTCGGGGCTGCGGCGTGGGTGGGCCTTGATATCGCAGATGATCCCCATGAGCCGAGCCAACCGGCGGCTGTTCATGGCCACTCCCGCATAATCTAAGGCTTCCGGCTATTTCATAGCCCAGGGGCAGCTTCAAGTCAAGGAATAGCGCCCGAGCGTTCCGGCGGATTTGAGGGTGTTTGTTCACTGAAGGCGCCGGGGCCGCCTTGCGCGCCTCGAGCCCAGATACTAGACCTTGTGCGTACTTACATGGAATAGGCCAGCGTTGACTTTCAGGATACCCTGAGTTATTAGTGACACTGCTCGATGCGATACAGGCAGCTTTCGGGAGAGAGGGAGGCCCGCCTCGGTGGCCGCTTATCAGGAGAGGGAATACCGGGTGGCCTGCCGCCGGCGCAAGCTGGTGGCCTTCACGGCCCGGGTGAAGGAAACCGACCTGTGGATACAAGCCGAGCGCGACCTGTCCCAGGAGGCGGTCGTTTCCATCATGAACCTCCGCCGGGGCCTGGAGGCGTACGTTTTGGAACGTCCCGACTTCCTGCGCTCCCTCTCGCCATTGACCGACGACGACCTGGCCCCGCTCCTGGCCCGAAAAATGATTCAGGCCGGCCAACTGGCCGGAGTAGGGCCGATGGCGGCGGTGGCCGGTGCCGTGGCCGAGGCGGTGGCCGTCGATCTCATGCCTTTAAGCCCCCAGGTGGTGGTGGAAAACGGCGGCGACACCTTCCTGGCCCTGGACCAGGACCTCACGGTGGGCATTTGGGCGGGCAAATCGCCGCTCTCCGGCCGACTGGGCCTGGCTGTGGCCGCCGCCGACATGCCCATAAGCGTGTGCACCAGTTCCGGCACCGTGGGGCACTCCCTCTCTTTGGGTCGGGCCGATGCCGCCACGGTGGTGGCCAAGGACGCGGCCCTGGCCGACGCCGTGGCCACCGGCCTGGGCAACCGGGCCGGCAACCGGGGCGAGTTGGCCGCGGCCCTGGAATGGGTGCAGACCGTACCGGGGGTGCGCGGCGCGCTCATTGTCCTCGACGACCGCCTGGCGGCCTGGGGCGAGATTACGCTGGTGGATTTAACGGGGTCCCAAGACAAATGAAACGCATTGGCGTCCTCTCCGACACCCATCTGCACGGCCCGGACCCCGAGTTGGCGGCCCGGCTGGCCCGAGTCTTCGCCGGCGTGGACCTGATCCTGCATGCCGGGGACCTGACCAATCTGACGGTGCTGGACATGCTCGATGCCCAGGAAGTGCTGGCGGTTCGTGGCAACATGGACGAGCCGGCGGTGGGCCGGAGCCTGCCCGACCAACGCATCGTGGAGGTGGAGGGCAAACGCATCGGCCTCACGCATGGCTGGGGCTCGCCCTTCGGCCTGGCCGACCGGGTGGGCTCGCGCTTCAGCGGAGTGAACTGCGTGGTCTTCGGCCACTCCCACCGTCCCATGAACGCGGTGACGGGCGGGGTGCTCTTTTTCAACCCCGGCTCGGTGGCACGCGGTCTGATGGGTAGCGGCAGCGTGGGCCTACTCACCATCGATCAAGGCATCCGCGGCGAAATTTTGAAGATATAGCCGGCCGGGGCTTTCGGGCCTCCGGCGGCAGGCGACCGATAACCCACAACTTTTTCGAGGGATAGCATGCAAGCACTCTGGGCCCCCTGGCGCATGGCCTACATTCTGGGCGAGGACAAGCCCGACGGCTGCATCTTCTGCCTGGCCCAGGACGGGGTGGGCACCGACGACCTGGTGCTGGGCGTGGGACGCGGCAGCCTGGTGATGATGAACAAGTTTCCCTACAACAACGCCCACCTGCTCGTCGCGCCCCGCCGGCACGTCAGCCGCCTGGAGGCACTGGAGACCCACGAGCTCAACGACCTGATCCAGCTGGTCCGCCAGGCCACAACCGCCCTAACCGACCTGATGAGGCCGGATGGCTTCAACGTGGGACTCAATCTAGGCCGGGCCGCGGGGGCCGGCATAGAGGAGCACCTGCACTTCCACGTGGTACCCCGCTGGAACGGCGACACCAACTTCATGACCGTCTTGGGAGAGGTGCGCTCCGTGCCGGAGCACATCAGCGCCACCAAGGACAAGCTGAAACCATACTTCAAGGATATCCTGTAGCGCGGCCCCGCCGCATCCGGCGGCCCCTGGGCCGGGACCGCGATTGTGCTCTCCCCCCGGGTGGTGCTATCCTGATTCCCAGCGGACGAGCGCGTAACTAGCTCCAACCCCTTGGGGGGCGATCATGGGTTATGTCAAAGCCATCATAATCTCGGCGGTAGTGGCCCTGGCCATCATATTCATGGTCCAGAACATTGAGCCCTTGAGCCAGCCGCTGGCCATACGCCTAAACCTCATCTTCCTGAAGTTCGAGTCCAGCCCCTACGCCACCTACTTGGTCATCCTGCTGGCCTTTTTCGTGGGCCTCCTGGCCGCCAGCCTGCTGGGACTGGCCGAGCGTTTCCGCATGCGCAAGGAGATAAAATCCGGGCACAAGGAGATCGAGGCCCTGAACCGGGAACTCAGCTCCCTGCGCAACCTTCCGCTCACCGGCAAGCCCCTGGCCGGCGGTGAAGGTTCTCCCTCCGGGGCTGAGGAGAAAGCCCTCTAGTCATGAACGCACCCCTGACTATCGTCTGGGGCCAGCCGGTGACGGTTGAGCTGCTCCTCATTGTCTGTCTCCTTTTTCTGGCGGCGTTGGCCCTGGGCTGGGGGCTGGGCCGCCTGAGCCGGCCAAGCCGGGCCTACCCCGTCAACAAGGCTCAAGCTCAGGCCAAAGACGCCTCGCAGGACGCCTTTCGCCGGGGGCTCACCCACCTCATGGCCGATCACACCGACCAGGCCATCGAAGAGTTCACCCGCGCTGTCACCTTGAACTCCGACACCGTGGAAACCTACGTGGTGCTGGGCAATCTCTTCCGTCAAAAGGGTGAGATCGAGCGGGCGGTGCGCATCCGCCAGTCCATCATCGCCAGGCCCAACCTACAACAGTCTGTGCGCCTGCAGGCCCTGTTCGACCTGGGCCTGGACTACCGCAAGGGCGGTCTGTTCAACCGGGCGGTTGAGTCCTTCCAGGAGGTCCTGGCCTTGGATGGCCATCACGTGGAGGCCTGCCGGCAGACGGTTTCGCTCTACGAAGAGGTCCGGGAGTGGGAAAAGGCCTTCGAGGCCGCCAGGCGCCTGGACAAGCTGACCGGCCAGGACAGCCGGGCGGTGCTGGCCCACTACAAGACCGAGCTGGGCAAGGAATTCATGGCCGCCGGCCAGCTTGAACGCGCCGAGGAGTCCCTGGACCAGGCCATCAGCGTGCACAAGGGCTGCCTGGACGCCTATTTGCACCTGGGCGATCTGGAGTTGGCCCGGGGGCGGGCCCGCCGGGCCTTGAACGTCTGGCGCAAGGCCGTGCGCCTGGAGCCCATGCATGCCCACCTGGTGGTCAACCGGGTGACCGCCGCCGAGGAGCAGTTGGGCGAGCGCGCGGCTTCGGCCTTTTTCGAGGAGCTGGACACCGAACAGGCTGAGGTGACCACCCTCCTGGCCCTGGCCGAGCGTTACCACCGCATCCATCAAGACGACAAGGCCATGGAGATGCTCTCCCTGGCCGTCAAGAAGGACCCCACCCAACTGAGCGCCCACCGGCTGCGCGGCGAGATTCTCCTGGACCAGGGCCGCCGGGAGCCGGCCTTGAACGCCTACGCCGAGCTTTTGAAGCACGTGGAGGGCGACTGGGCCAGTTACCAGTGCGGGCATTGCGGCTACATCTCCCACCAACTCACCTGGAAATGCCCCCGCTGCCACCAGTGGGACAGCATGGCCCCCCGCCGACCCAGCTTCTGAAACGGACTTGCCAGGAAAAAGCGGCAGCCGGGGAACCCGGTAAAAGATGAAATGACAGGGCTGACCGAGGCAAGACCCTTGACGACTTGTTTTGCCCGCCGGGGCGCCCGCGAAACCGTGACGAGGCGGCGGCCTCCGACGGGAGCGATAGGGCTGGCCGAGGCAAGACCCTTGACGACCCGTTTTGCCCGCCGGGGCGCCCGGCCTCTGGCGCAGGTCGTGCGTTGATGTTATGGTTAGCCAGCTTATTTGACCCGGCCTAATCTGGAAGCGCTTCCCCGAGGATCGCCGCGCGTCAGCCATGCCCAAAGCAACCTCCAGCACCAGCCAACCAGAAACAGCCGCCGGCCGTCCCGTCCGCGACACCCCCATGCTGCGTCAATACCTGGAGCTTAAGGAACAGGCGCCCGACTGCATCCTGTTCTTCCGCATGGGCGATTTCTATGAAATGTTCTTCGAGGACGCCCAGGTGGCCAGCCGGGTGCTGGCCATTGCGCTCACCAGCCGCGACAAGGGCCAGCCCGACCCCATCCCCATGTGCGGGGTGCCCCACCACGCCGCCGACCAATACCTGGCCAAGCTGGTGGAGGCCGGTTTCAAGGTGGCGGTCTGCGACCAGATGGAAGACCCCCGCCTGGCCAAGGGTCTGGTCAAGCGCGAGATCACCCGGGTGGTCAGCCCGGGCATGTTCATCGATCCCGGTCACCTGCCGGCCAAGGATCATCGCTTCCTGGCCGCCATCGGCTTCGGGCGCGAGGCCCAGGGCCTGGCCTTCCTGGACTTGGCCAGCGGAGAGTTCCGGGCGGCCAGCCTGCCCTCCGGTCCGTCCCTGGCCTTCGAACTGGCCCGGCTGGAGCCGGCCGAACTGGTGCTGGCCGAAAGCCAGCAGGGCCACCCCGCCCTGGCCGAGCAGGACCCCGCCATCCTGGCCTTGCCCCGCTCCCTGCGTCCGGGCCGCCCCCCCGGCCCGGCCCAGGTCCGCGAGATCCTGGGCGAGCGCCTGCCGGCCGCCTGCGACGAGGATGACCAGCCCGCGCTTTGCGCCGCAGCCATGGTTTGGGAGACGGTGCTGGCCACCCAGCGCCGCACCCCCGAGCACGTGGGCGGCCTGGAGCTTTACCAGGTTCATGCCCACCTTCTCCTGGACGCCACCGCGCGTCGCAACCTGGAACTATTCCGTTCCTTCGCCCAGGGCGGGCGCCAGGGTTCGCTAATCCACGCCGTGGATCGCACCCGCACCCCCATGGGCGGACGTCTGCTGCGGGAGTGGCTGGGCTTCCCCCTGTTAAATCTTGGGGCCATCGAGGCCCGCCACCAGGCCGTGGACGAGCTGACACAGGCCCCGCTGGTGGTTGCCGCGCTGGAGGAGGCCCTGGGCGATCTGCCCGACGTGCCCCGCCTGGTGGGCCGGGCCAGCCTGGGCCAGGCCGGGCCGCGCGACCTGGCCGCCCTGCGCGACGCCCTGGCCTCCCTGCCCCGCCTGCGTGGCGAGATGCAAGGTCTGGTATCGCCGCTCCTGGCCGATTGCGCCGGGGGCCTGGGCGGCCAGGAGGACATGTCGGAGCTTCTGGCCGACAGCCTGGCCGAAAACCCGTCCCTGAACCTCAGCGAGGGCGGGGTCATCGCCGCCGGGGTCAGCCCGGAGTTGGACGAGCAGCGCGAGCTGGCCAACTCGGGCAAGGGTTGGATCGCGGCCATGCAGGCCTCGCTACGGACCCAGACGGGCATCGCCTCGCTCAAGGTGGGCTTCAACAAGGTCTTCGGCTACTACATCGAAGTGACCAACGCCCACAAGGAAAAGGTGCCTGAAAACTTCATACGCAAGCAAACCCTGGCCGGGGCCGAGCGCTACATCACGCCCGAGTTGAAGGAGCGGGAGGCGGCGGTGCTGGGGGCCGAGGAGAAGGCCCTGGAACTGGAGCGGACGCTCTTCGAAGAACTGCGGCTGCGGGTGGCCGCCGCCAGCCGGGGGCTTTTGGCCACCGCCCAGGCCGCGGCCCGCCTGGACGCGCTCAACGGCTTGGCCCGCCTGGCGCTATCCCAGAACTACGTGCGTCCGCGCCTGGCCGAGGACGGCGAGATGGTCATCGTTGGCGGACGCCATCCGGTTGTGGAGCAGATGCTTAAGCCCGGGGAGTTCGTGCCCAACGACCTCAACCTGGGCGGGGCGGACAGCCAGGTGCTCATCATCACCGGACCCAACATGGCCGGCAAGTCCACCATCCTCAGGCAGGTGGCGCTGATCGCCCTATTGGCCCAGGCCGGATCCTTCGTGCCGGCCACCGAGGCCAGGCTGCCCCTGGTGGACCGCATCTTCACGCGGGTGGGGGCCATGGACGACTTGGCCCGGGGCCGCTCCACCTTCATGGTGGAGATGACCGAGACGGCCCAGATACTAAAGCAGGCCACCCCGCGCTCCCTGGTTATTCTGGACGAGGTGGGCCGGGGTACCAGCACCTTCGACGGCATGTCAATCGCCTGGGCGGTGGCCGAGCACCTGCACGATTTGCAAGGCGAGGGGGTCAAGACCCTCTTCGCCACCCACTACCACGAGCTGACCGAGTTGGCCGCCACCCATCCCCGGGTGAAGAACTACAACGTGGCGGTCAAGGAATACCGGGGGGAGATCGTCTTCCTGCGCCGGCTGACTCCCGGCGGGGTCAGCCGCTCCTATGGCCTGCAGGTGGCCAGCCTGGCCGGCCTGCCCGCGCCGGTGCTGGAGCGCGCCAAGCAGATACTCAAGGGCCTGGAGGCCGGAGGTTCAGCCCCAGGGCCCGGCGCCCCCCAGCCCCCCGCGGCCGGGGGTGCGCTAGCCCAGCTGGACCTCTTCGCCCCGGTCGGGCACCCGGTGCTAGCCCGGCTCAAGGGGCTGGAGCTCGGACGCATCTCCCCTCTGGAGGCCCTTAATCTGTTGGACGAGTTGCAACGTGAACTCGACTAGGGCCATAGCGGTGCCGGCCGCGATATTGCTGGCCCTGATTCTGCTTTGCGGACCTGCCCGGGCCGAGGACGAACGCGCCTTCTATGAGCGGGCCCGTCAGGAATACTTCAAGCTGGTCGGCAACCCGGCGGCGGTCAAGGTCTATCAGAACTGGCAGCTGATCATCGACCGCTTTTCCAGCCTCTACGCCTCCAACCCCCAAGGCGAACAGGCCCCCAACTGCCTGTTTTGGACAGGGCGTCTGCACCTAGAGGCTTACGAGCGCTTCAAGCGTCCGGTGGACAAGGCCCAGGGCGTAGACGCCTTGCGCCGGCTCACCAACCATTTTCCACGCTCGGGCCTGGCTGACGACGCCCAGTTCATGATCGGTCAGGCTTACGAAAAATCTGGTGATTTAAAGCATGCTTACCTTGAATACTTAAAAATTACCGTTAACTTCCCCAAGGGCGACCAGATGGCCGCGGCCAAAGCCCGCCTGGATGCCCTGGAAGAACAGATCAAGCGAGGCAAGGGCGAGATGCCGAGGCGGGAGCAGCCCGCTCCGGCAGGCCCGGCCACCCCGGCAGCACACCCGGTCGCGCGGGACAATCACGACCTGCCCGCCGTGACCAGCCTCCGGCACTGGTCCACCCCCACCTACACCAGGGTGGTGCTCAGCCTGGAGAGGCCGGTGCCCTACAAAACCACCCTGCTCAGCATCGAGGAAAAGGAACAGGACAAGCCCCGCCGGCTCTACCTGGACTTGAAGGGCGCGCGGGTGGCCGCCGGCGCGGCCAAGCCGGTGGCCATCGGCGATGGGCTCCTGCGTTCCGCGCGCGCCGACCAGATGAACGGCGACTCCGTGCGCTTGGCCTTGGATATCCAGAGCCTAGGCTCCTACAAGGTCTTCACCCTGGACAATCCCTTCCGGGTGGTGGTGGATTGCTTCGCCCACGCCGCCGCGCCCGCACCCGCGCAACCCAGCCCTCCGGCCCCGGCCCTGGCCGAACGCGCGCCAGCGCCCTCGGCTTCTCCGGCGGTCCCGGCCGCCCCCCCGGAACCGGAACGGGCTGAAAAGGTCCCCGCCAAGGAGGCCAAGGCCCAGCCCCATCATCAACCCAAGGACCAACAGGCCAAGGCTCCGGCCGAGGCCCCGCCACAGAAGATCGCCTCCCTTTCCCCGGCCAAGCTTAGTAGGGGCAAGCGGGTGCCGCGAGGCAAAGCCACGGAAACGCCCCAGGAACTAAGCCTGGCCGCCCAACTGGGCCTAGGCATCCGCAAGGTGGTTTTGGACCCAGGCCACGGCGGCAAGGACCCCGGCGCCACCTTCCGGGGCGTTGCCGAGAAGGACTTGACCCTGGATATCGCCCGCCGGGCTGCTCCCAAGATCGCCAAGCTCCTGGGAGCCCAGGTGATCTTTACCCGCAGCAAGGACAGCTACGTTCCCCTGGAGGAACGCACCGCCTTCGCCAACACCCACGACGCGGACATCTTCGTGTCCATCCACATCAACGCCGCCCCCACCAATCACCTGTGCGGCATTGAGACCTATTTCCTCAACCTGGCCACGGACGAGGACTCCATGCGGGTGGCGGCCCGCGAGAACGCGACGACCAAACGCTCCATCAGCGACTTGCAGGTGATACTCAACGACCTGATGCTCAACTCCAAGATCAACGAATCAAACCGCCTGGCACGGGCGGTGCACAAGGAAATGCTCGATGAGACCAGCAAGACCCGCAAGAATGTGCAGGACCTCAAGGTGCGCCAGGCCCCCTTCTACGTGCTTATCGGCGCGCGCATGCCGGCGGTGCTGACCGAGGTGGGTTTCATCACCAACCCCCGCGAGCACCAGCTCTTGGCCAGCCCGGAATACCGCGAGAAGCTGGCCGAGGGCATCGCACGCGGCGTGATGGCCTATGCCCGTCAGCTCAAGTCGCTGGGACGCTAGGTTGCCCGGATAGGAACACGGCTTTCTACCCGCTTAGATATTCGCCTCGGGGGCGGCCCGGGGCCAGGCCGGCGGCGGCGAGCAGGATCAGGGCCGGAGTGACGCGGGTCAGGAAACGGCCGTCATGGTCGGCCCAGGTCAGCCCCACCAGGGCCATCTGGGCCAGCACCGTCAGCCACAGCAGGGCCTTTTCCCGGCCCCGCCCCGCCCCCAGGACCGCCCCCAGCCCCAATACGAGCCAGAGCAGGGAGGCCGCCCCGGCCAACAGGTTGTGGGCCAGGGAATAGTAGGGCCGCAGGTGGGCCAGGAACCAGAACCAACGCCGGGCCAGCAGGTCCAGCAGCCACAGGGGATCGCGGGTCAGGGCCTGCCAGAGGAAGGCGGCCAGGCCGCCGGCCGCGCCGGCAGCCAGGCGCGGGCTAGGCCAATCCATGGCCGCCCCCCAGATCACCGTTCCCCGTTGCCAATGGCCCAGGAGGTCCTCCTGGGCCGCCGCATCCCGGCCGCCCAGGCCGACAAACAGGGCAGCTCCGGCCAAGAAAATCAGCAGCGCGGCACCCCAGCGGTCCCGCGCCGCGAGGTAGATGGCCAGGGGCAGGAAGAAGAGCACCCCTTCCGGCCGCAGGAGGGCCAGGCCGGCCAGGGCCGGGACCAGGGCCAGCCAACACCAGATCTCGCCTCGGCCCGCCAAAAGGCCCAGGCTGAGGCTGATGGCCAGCAGGCTGGCGAATGGCCCGTCCGTAAGCACGTAGAAGTTCCATGCCTGCACGTCGGGATAAGCCAGGTAGAGCAGGGCGGCCAGCCAGCCCGCCAGCGGCGAGAAGATTCTGGTTCCCGCCCGCCAAAGGCACCAAGCCGCCAGCAGGGAGAGCAGGCATTGGATCGCCACCACCCCGGCCGGGCCGCCGCCCGCTCGCAGGCCCAGGGCCACCAGGGCCTGATAGCCCAGGAAGTGCAGTTGCTTGCCCGCCAGGGCCTGGCCGGCTAGCAAGGCCTTGGCCCCTTCCAGATAGCGCCCGCTGTCCCCGCCCAGGCGAACCCCCAGGACCAGGTAGCACCCGGCCATGGCCACGGCCCAGGCCAAGGCGAGCAGGGCCAGATCACGGCCTCGCGCCCTCGTCTCCCGCTCCACGGCTCCGCCTAGCTGCGCCAAGTCCATGGCCTACGTTTACTACACTTGCCCCGTCCCGCCAACCGGCAAGCGCCGCCGCCGCTTTGCCGTTGAAGAAGCTACGGGTTTGGGCTATGAACTAGCCCATGTCAGCCAAGGTGCTCATATTGGGCGGGGCCAGGAGCGGCAAGAGTCTGCTGGCCGAGGGACTGTCCGAGGACCTGGCCCGCGCCGGCGGCGGCCAGGGTCCCATCTACCTGGCCACGGCCCAGGCCCTGGACGGGGAGATGGCCGAACGCGTGGCAGGACACCAGGCCCGGCGGGGGCGCGGCTGGCGCACCCTGGAGGAGCCCCTGGAACTGGAGGCCGCCCTGATGCAGGCCGACGCCGCCGGGGCGGTGATCCTGGTGGACTGCCTGACCATGTGGCTCAGCAACCTGCTGCTAAGGCCCGGGCTTAGCCAAGAGCAGGCCCGGCGGCGCTGCCAGGAGCGGGCGCGAGACCTGATGCAGCTGGTGCCCAGCCTGCGAGCCAGCCTGATCTTGGTGGCCAACGAGGTGGGCCTGGGCATCGTGCCCGAAAATACCCTGGCCCGCGCCTTCCGCGACCTTGCCGGCAGCCTCAACCAGGGGCTGGCCAAAGTCTGCGGCCATGTATTCTTTGTAGCCGCCGGCCTGCCCCTGGCCCTCAAGGGCGAGCCGACGGCCCTGCCCCCCTTGCGAGGATAGGAGAAAAGCAGCATGGAGCGACTCAAACGGGTGATGGACGCCATCGTGGTTCCCGACCAGGAGGTGGGCCGGGCGGCCCAGACCCGGCTGGACAACCTGACCAAACCCCGGGGAGCCTTGGGACGTCTGGAGGAACTGGCCCGCGACCTCTGCGTCATGCGGGGCCAAGCGGCTTTGACCCAACCCAAACCGGCGGTGGCCGTCTTCGCCGCCGACCACGGCGTCACCGCCTCGGGGGTTAGCCTCTATCCCCCCGAGGTCACGGCCCAAATGGTCTTAAACTTCCTGGCCGGCGGCGCGGGCATCAACGTCCTGGGCCGCCAGGCCGGGGCGGTGGTGCGGGTGGTGGACGTGGGAGTGAACCACGACTTCGAGGACCTGCCCGGCCTGGTGCGGGCCAAGGTCAAGCGCGGCACCGACAACTTGGCCGAGGGCCCGGCCATGACCAGGGAAGAGGCGCTTCAAGCCATCGGGGTGGGCATGAAGGTGGCCTTGGGCCTGATGGACGAGGGCCACGACCTTTTGATCCCCGGCGAGATGGGCATCGGAAACACCGCCGCGGCCAGCGCGGTCACGGCTACCCTCTGCGGCCTGCCGCCAAAGGACGTAACCTACCGGGGCACCGGCCTGGACGACAAGGCTCTGGCCCACAAGGTCAGGGTGCTGGAAAAGGCCCTGGCCCTCCACCAGGCCGACCCCGCCGACCCCCTGGGGGTGCTTGCCAACCTGGGCGGCCTGGAGATCGC
>JAJZPI010000107.1 GCA_021811275.1 Deltaproteobacteria bacterium | reverse complement strand
AGGTGGGTGGGATGGAGATTCCGGAGCCGAATCCGCCCGCGGCGAGGCCAGGCTGGCTCACCGCCGGCCATGGGAGGAAAATCCGCTTAATATTTATGGTGTTAATTCAATTAATTATCCGGGGGGTGAGAGCGGCGGAGCCGCACGGTCGGGCCGAGGCCGCTGCCGGGTAAGGCGGTCGAGGAACGTTGTGAAAAAGTGAACGGCGGCGCGAAGGGGCCGCCCCCCACCAGGATTAGGCCGGCGGCAGGAGCTTGCCCGGGTTGAGCAGGTTCAGGGGGTCGAAGACGGCCTTAAGGCCCCGCATCAATTCCAGCGCCACCGGGTCCATCTCCGCGCCCACGTAGCCCAGTTTGCGGATGCCCACCCCGTGCTCGCCGCTGAGGCTGCCGCCCAGGGCCAGGGTATGGGCGAAAATGTCGCTGACCGCCTGGTGGGCGGCCTCCTCCTGGTGGGGTTCGAACATCACGTTGACGTGCAGGTTGCCGTCGCCGGCGTGGCCGAAGGCGGCCAGGACGATTCCCCGCTCCTGTTCCACTCGGCACAGGCGGGCGGTCATCTCGCCCAGGCGGCCCAGCGGGACCACGATGTCCTCGTTGAGCTTGCGGGTGGCCAGGCGGTTCACCGCCGGCCCGGCCGCCCGGCGGGCCCGCCAGAGCCGCTCGGCGGCCCGTGGGTCGTGCGCGGCCTCCACCGTGTCGGCCCCGCGTTTGGCCAGGATTCCGGCCAGGTCCGCCGCCTGGCGGGCCACCACCTCCGGCGCGCCGTCCACGTCCGCCAGCACCATGGCCCGGGCCTGCGGTGGAAGCCCCAGGCCAGCGAATTCCTCCACCGCCCGGAGAGTGCGCTGGTCCATGAGCTCCACGGCGGTGGGAATGATGCCGCTCATGAGCAGGGCCTGCACCGCCGCCGTGGCCTGGTCCATGTCGGAAAAGATCCCGCTCACCGTGGCCTTGGATTCGGGACGGGGCAGCAGGCGCAGGGTGATCTCCAAGAGCACCGCCAGGGTGCCCTCGCTTCCCACCAACAGCCGGGTGAGGTCGTAGCCCACCACGGATTTGAAGGTGCTGGCCCCGCTGACGAAGACCCGGCCGTCCATGAGCGCGGCCTTCAGGCCCAAAACGTAATCGCGAGTCACCCCGTACTTGACCGCGCGCAGGCCCCCGGCGTTTTCAGCCACGTTGCCGCCGATGGTGGAAAAGCCCACGCTGGCCGGGTCCGGGGGGTAAAATAGGCCCGCCTGCTCCGCCGCGGCCTGCAAATCGGCGGTGATGACCCCCGGCTGCACCGTGGCGGTATGGTCGGCGGCGTTGAGGGCCAGAATACGGTTCAGCCCGGCCAGGTCCAGGACCACCCCCCCGGCCACGGCCAGGGCTCCGCCGGTGAGCCCGCTGCCCGAGCCCCGGGGCACCACCGGCACCCGCTGGCGGGTGCAGGCGGCCAGCACCCGGCGGACCTGGGCCTCGTCCACCGCCCGCACAACGGCCTGAGGGGGGTGAAGCTCGCCGGTGGCGTCGCTGGCGTAGAGCAAACGCTCGGCGGGGGCGTCGCGGTAGTTCTCCGCCCCGGCGGCCTGCCGGAGCGCCTGGCGGACGTCGGGGTCCATGGCCTCTCCCATGCTATCGAACCAGCGCGATTATAACAGAGACATCGGCCGCCCAGGAGAGGTTGCCGCAGGCGCGTCTTTGATCTACAAATAAGGTAAGAGATTTTGCAATCAACAACTCAAGGAGGCGGCGGATGACCGACCTACCCCCCCTGCAGCCCCCGGACCTGGGCCTCTACATCCCCGAGGGCTGGCAGGGCAAGTACCCGCCCTGCCTGATCCAGGTCAACACCGACGGCGAGATGCACCATAACGGCGCGCCGCTCATCCATCGAGGCATCCTGGAACTGATCTACCAGAACGTCCACCTTGAGGACGGGGTATACGTCCTGCGTCTGGGCAAGCAGACCTGCCAGCTGGAGGTGGCCGACACCTTCTTCGTGGTGGTCAGGGTCCAGGAGGCGGGAGGGCGGATCACCCTCTTTCTGAACGACGGCAGCCGGGAACCCCTGGAGCCGGGGAGCCTCTGGATCGGCGCGGGCGAGGTCATGTACTGCCGGGTCAAGGGCGGCCAGTTCCCAGCCCGCCTGGCGCGCGCCGCCTACTACCAGATCGCCGAGATGGTGCGCGAGGGCTCCGAGGGCTACGAGCTGGAGCTGGGAGGCCGGCGCCACCCCCTCCCCCTGCGGGAGTGAGCCCTGTCCCCGCGAAACCCCTTCAGGTCCTCTCCGCCATCCGAAAAGCCGGTTGAACTCCCTGCTCCGATTTTATCCCCCCCGGCCCGCGTTCGCCCAAGCGCGCGGGCCGGGGGCCGCCCGATGGGCAAAGGCTGCCAGGACTCGAACTGCCCTTCCCTGGTAAAAGTTACCCTCCCGTAGGCCGTCCGGCTCCGCGTCGTTAAGCATATTAATCTGTAATTACTTCCCTATTTCTCCTGGGGCGCCGATGGCATCGCCTTTGCTTCCAATGGCGTGCAGATCACCAGCCTTCGGGCATGCTCAGGGAGGAGCACGTGAAGCCGCAAACCATAGGAATCGACGCCTCGTCCTTTTTGACCTACATGGCCAGGAAGAATCCCAAGGCGGAAGCCTCCACCCCCTTTGATCAACTTCTGTCTACCATGTCCAAGACCGGCGGGGGCGGTTCTTCCTCGGCCCAGGCGGCCTCGGCGGCCAGCGCCGCCAACCAAAATCCCGAGGGATTGGCCGCGGGCGAGACCCCGGCGGTCCTGTTCGAGCAGACCGTTGCCGCCAGCGGCACCCCGGCCAACCGCGTCGAGATGCCGGCCAGCGACCGCCCGCGCCTGGAGGACCTGCTTTCCAGGAGCGGCTACAAGGACGAGGACATCAAGCAGATCCTCGACCAGTCCACCACCGCCGACGGCAACATCAACCTGGGCTCCATGTTTAACGTCATGCACCGCTTCATCCCCCAGGAGGGGCCGACCTTCCATCTCAACGTCGAAGACAAGCCGTTGTTGATCCAGGCCCTCAAGGGCTTGGGCGTGCCCGAGGACGAGGTCAACAAGTTCGTTGAGGGCCTGGAAGTCAAGGGCGACCGCTTGCTGGTCAAGGGCCTGCCCTCGCTGCTGGCCAAGGCCGGGCTGGAAAAGATGGGCCAGGGCCAGGACCTGGACAAGAGCGTGCTCACCGACCTCCTGGGCAAGCTGGGCCTGAGCCAGAGCGAGATAGCCAGCCTTATGAGCAAGGCCACCGACAGCCAGGACCGCATCAAGGCCAGGACCTTCCTGGCCATGCTGCAAAAGGCCGCCAACCAGCAGGACGGCGAGGTGGCCGGCTATCTGAAGGACCTGGCCCAGCGGGCCCACATCGGGGCGGGCCAAGAGGGGCGGAAGGGCTCCGCGGACCAGATCCGGGCCAAGTTCATACAGCTTTTCGAGAATATCGAGAGCAGCGTCAAGGATCAGGGCATGAGCTTCAAGGCCGCCCTGGCCGCCGCGGTCAAGACCGGGGCCCTGGAGGACAAGAGTCAGGAGTCGAACTCGCGCCTGCTCAAGTCCGACCTGGGCCAGGCCGCCGGCCGCATCGTAGACCAGGGCGCCCAGGCCGCCCAAGCCGGCCTGCGGCAGGGCTTGGCCCAGGGCCAGGGCCAGGGCCAGGGCCGGGGCCGGGAGGGCATGGACCAGAGCGCCCTGGGCCGTCCCCGCCTGGCCGCCGCCCAGGCCGAGGGCTCCAGCGCCGCCGCCGGGGGAACCGGCCGCCTGGGCGAGGCCATGACCGAGACGGCCTCGGGCGCGCGCGGCTCCCTGCCGGTCCACGTGGTGCGCCAGGTGGCCCAGCAGATGGTCCAGATGGTGGCCAAGCAGCAGACCACCCTGCAACTGGGACTCAAGCCGCCCTCGCTGGGAGAGCTGAACATTGAGATGTCGGTCAAGGACGGCGCGGTGAAGGCCCATTTGGTGGTGGAATCGGTGGCCGCCAAGCAGGCGCTGGAGGCGGGCATGGACCAGCTCAAGAGCCAGCTGGCCAGCCAGGGGCTAAAGGTCTCCCAGGTGGAGATAACCATAAACCCCGACGCCCAGCGCCAGCAGGCCCAGGCCCAGGAACAGGCTCGGGACCAGTCCGGGTCCGGAGGCCGATCCTTCGGCGGGCAGTCCGGCCGGTCCGGCGAGGTGGAGGGGCTGGAGGATGACGGAGGGACCGCCGGCATCTACCAGGGCATGGGCCTGAACGGGTCCATCAGCGTGTTCGCCTAGAAATTCGGAGGGTAGCGTGTCCAACTCCTTACTGGCTGGGGCCACCACCGCCACCGCGACCACCACCAGCGCCAATTCCACCAGTTCGACCAGTTCGTCGACCTCCACCAAGGCCACGGGCATCGCCAGCGGCATGGGCCAGGACGCCTTCCTGAAGATGTTCATGGCCCAGATGACCAACCAGAATCCGCTGGACCCCATGGACAACACCCAATTCACCGCCCAGCTGGCCCAGTTCAGCTCACTGGAGCAGCTCACCCAGATCAACACCAATCTGAAGAGCCTGACCAGCCTGACCGACGCCATCAACCAGACCCAGGCCTTGAGCTACCTGGGCAAGGACGTCACCGTGAGCGGCAACCAGTTGACGGTCAACAGCGGGGCGGCCGGCAAGACCACCTTCAGCCTGGCCCAGAACGCCGAGGCCAAGGCCACCATCAGCGACTCCTCGGGCAAGGTGGTGGCCACCCGCTCCCTGGGCTACCTCTACGCCGGAAACCAGAGCTTCACCTGGGACGGCAAGTACGACGACGGGACCACCGCCGCCGACGGCGCCTACACCATCAGCGTCACCGCCAGCGACGACAACGGCGCCTCGGTGAAGGTCGGCGACTTGGCCAACACCGGCCGGGTCACCGGGTTCAAGAAGGACTCCAGCGGGGTCACTTATCTTCTGAGCGGCGGGGTGGTCTGGGCCAAGCTCAGCGACGTGGTCAGCGTGAGCGAATCCAAGACCACGAGCACCGACAGCGCCCTGGCCGACTGGCTCGCCAGCCAGGCCAGCAGCGCCAGCTCCAGCGCCAGCGACTCCAGCAGCCAGAGCTTCAGCGACTGGCTGCAGAGCCTGGTCAACCAGTACTCCGGCTCCTAGGAGCCATCGGGGCGAGCCCGCCAGGCATGGGGCCCCGGCCGAGCAAGAACACCCGGCCGCCGGCAACGGCGGCCTAGAGGAATCCACAGCCTGCCTGTCAGGGAGAAAGGAAGCGAACCATGGGAATGCTCACCGCGATGTACTCGGGGGTCAGCGGCCTCAACGTGCATGGCAGGGCGCTTTCCTCGGTGGCCGACAACGTAGCCAACCTGAGCACCACCGGCTACAAGTCCACGCGCACCAACTTCGGGGACATCATGGTTCACTCGCTGACCGTGGGCGGCACCGTGGTCGACCAGGTGGGCACCGGCTCCCGCGTGCTCACCATCCAGAACATGATGACCCAGGGCTCCTTCGAGACCACGGACGTGCCCACGGACTTGGCTATCAACGGCAAGGGCTTTTTCGTGGTGCGGCGGCCCGACTCCACCACCACCGGCGGAGGCACCGCCACCAACACCGGCGCCTCCTACTACACCCGGGCCGGGCAGTTCTCCCTGGACAAGCAGGGCTACCTGATCACTCCCCTGGGCCTGCGGCTCCAGGGCTACAACGTCGACGCCGACGGCAACCTGATTCAGGTGGCCGAGGACCTGCGCATCACCACCCAGCAGGCCGACGCCATACCCACCAGCACCGTGGACCTCTCGGTGAACTTGAACGCCGAGGACACCAACACCCACGACGCCTCCCTGGCCGTCTCGCCCAGCGACAGCTCCTCCTACAACTACCAGACCTCGGTGCGCACCTATGACTCCCTGGGCGTGGCCCATGACCTGACACTCTACTTCCAGCGCCTGGACGGCATACCCAGCAACGTGCCCGTGGGCACCAACACGGCCTGGAAGACCTCCATCTTCGAAAACCAGGACGGCACCATGGTGCCCATGCCAGGCACCCCGCCGGCCAACTCCTTCTACCTTTGCTTCGACACCGACGGGCATCTGGTGGGCACCACCGACCTCTACGGCCTGGCGGCCCTGGGCGACATGTTCACCTCGGTGGGCGCCATCAACCAGGCTTTCAGCCCCATGTCCACCCGCGTGGGCGAAATCCTGACCTACACCGGCGCCAGCGTGGCCGAGACCTACCGTTCCTCCCTGACCCTGACCTTCACCGGGGTGGGCGCGGCCGGCGACACCATCAACGTGGGCACCGACACCATCGCGCTGCCCGCCGGCACCTACACCACCGCCGCCGAGACGGCCACCGGCTTCGCCGACGCCATCAACAACGACGCCGGCGGCACCCGCGCCTACTACGCCGTGGCCAGCGGCAACACCGTCACCCTCTACGCCACCAGCTCCCAGGCCACCGCGGGCCTGGGGGTGACCTCCGCCCTGACCTACGTCACCGCGACCGGCGACAGCCTGAACAGCGTGGTCAGCACCATAAACAACGGGCGGCTGGCCAACGAGACGGTTTACTTCACCGCCAATCCGGGCGCGGGCGACACCATTGACATCGATGGCACAACCTGGACGGCGGTGGCCGCCGCCCCCGGCGCCAACGAGTTCCTGATCGGGGCCGACACCGCCGCCACCGTGGCCAATCTGGTCACCGCCTTGGGCGACGCGACCATCACCTCCAACGGCGCGACCATGACCTTGACCGCCGCCGCCGTGGGCGTGGCGGGCAACGCCTCCAGCCGCATCACCGCCGGCAGCGCCTCCATCATCCAGAGCGACACCCACATGAACAACGGCCTGGACGGCACCGCCGTCGGCGCCAGCGCCACCGATGTTCAGGCCAGCGCCTACTCCAACCCCAACGGCACCGTGTCCCTGCGCCTGGAGCGTGCCACCCCCGGGGCCACCAGCCACCTGACCATCGACACCGCCAGCAACACCTTGGGGGCCAGCGCCGGCTTCACCACCACCTCCTGGGTGCAGAACCAGTACGCGGCCGACGCCGAGGGTACCCCCACCCCCGAGACCGACGGCCAGCGCTCCCTGGCCTTCAATTTCGCCAACGCCACCCCCAACCAGACCATCACCTTCGACTTCGCGCCCACCGCCTCCTCGGCCACCACCCAGTCGGCGGGCACCAGCGAGACCTTCTATCTCTACCAGGACGGCACCACCCGCGGAGCCCTGCAGTCCCTGGACATCGACCGCACCGGCCTGGTCTCCGGTCAGTTCAGCAACGGCACCATCCGCACCATGGGCGCGGTAATCCTGGCCAGTTTTTCCAACCCCGAGGCCATGAAGCGCGACGGCGAGAACCTCTGGACCGCCACCCTGCAGGCCGGCACCCCGGTCTTGAACCGCCCCGGCGACGCCGGCCTGGGCCAGGTGGAATCCGGGGCCCTCGAGCAGTCCAACGTGGACCTGGCAGCCGAATTCGTCAAGATGATCAACTACCAGCGCGCTTTCCAGGCCAACAGCAAGACCATCAGCACCACCGACCAGATGTTGCAGGATTTGATCAACTTGAAGAGGTAATCAGGCAAGGGGGGCCGTTCCCGGCCCCCTTTGATGCCAAGTTGATAGCAAGTTCATTCAAAGCCGTCCGTGGCTTTGAATGCTTGCCGGTCGGGCCAAAGCGTGGTTTTGCCCTGCCTGGCGAGCGCTTGCGCGCTCGGCGGGCCATCCCCGGGAGGCCCCGGCCAACTTGTTGGCTGGGGTGGGCCTTGGCCCGCGCACCAACTAGGCGTTCAAAGCATAACTTTGAACGCCTAGTTGGAATAACATCACCCCCCGCCTTTTTGGGAAGGGGTGCGGGGGAACCTTTTGGGGCGCCCAAAAGGGTCCCCCGCGCTTCTCTTCTATCCGGCCAAATTCTTGGCGGCGAAGTCCCAGTTGGCCAGCTTGTCCAGCCAGTCTTTGATGTAGTCGGCGCGGCGGTTCTGGTAGTCCAGGTAGTAGGCGTGCTCCCAGACGTCGATGGTGATGATCGGCTTGGCCCCCGTGGCCAGAGGGGTTTCGGCGTTGGGGGTCTTCACTACCGTCAGCTTGCCGTCCTTGAGCGCCAGCCAGGCCCAGCCGGAGCCGAACTGGGTCAGAGCGGCCTGGCTGAAGGCCTCCTTGAACTTGTCGAAGCCGCCCAGGTCGGCGTCGATCTTGGCTTTGAGGTCGCCGCCGGGCGCGCCGCCGCCGCCGGGCTTCATGCTGTTCCAGTAGAAGGTATGGTTCCAAACCTGGGCGGCGTTGTTGAAGACGCCGGCCTTGGCGGAGTCGCCGGCGGTTTTCTTGATGATGTCCTCCAGGCTCATGGCGGCCAGGTCGGTGTCCTTGACCAGGTTGTTCAGGTTGGTGACGTAGGCCTGGTGGTGCTTGCCATAGTGGAAGCTGATGGTGCGGGCGCTGATGACCGGCTCCAAGGCGTTGTCGGCCCAGGGAAGTTGCGGCAGGGCGAAGTTGGACATGGTTTTCTCCTTAATGGGGAGGGAGGTTTTAGCCTCGGCGGCCCAGAGGCCGGCTTTAGCGCGAATCATTACTATTTTATTATACGCCTCCGGGCGGTGTTGAAAAGGCTAATTTTGGTGAAGGGGCCGGCCCCGGCGGCAGCAGGGATTGATTGCCTTTTAAGGGCGGGCTCTGCTACCAATAGGCCATGGCCAAGGTTTTGATAATCGACGATGACCTCCAGCTCTGCGAGATGCTGTCGCTGAAGGTGGGCATCCTGGGGCATCAGGCAGAGCATGCCCAGGCCCTGGCCCGGGGCTTGGCCCTGGCCGCCGCCCATGAGCACGACGTGGTCTACCTGGACGTGCGCCTGCCCGACGGCAGCGGGCTGGCGGGCTTGAAGGACCTGCGCGAGTCGCCGGGCCGGCCGGAGGTGATCATCATGACCGGGGCCGGCGACCCCGACGGGGCCGAGCTGGCGGTGAAAAGCGGGGCCTGGGACTACATCTCCAAACCCTCCTCCATTCAGGCCATGACCCTGCCCCTCTTGCGAGCCCTGCAATACCGCTCCGAGCGGGCCGCCGCGCCGCTGCCGGTGGCGCTCAAGCGAGAGGGCATCGTGGGCGAAAGCCAGGCCATGCGCGGGGCGCTGGACCTTCTGGCCCAGGCCGCCCAGAGCGAACTGGCGGCGCTCATCACAGGCGAGACCGGCACCGGCAAGGAGCTTTTCGCCCGGGCCATCCACGCCAATAGCCGGCGGTCCGAGGGGCCCCTGGTGGTGGTGGATTGCAGCGCCCTGCCCGAGACCCTGGTGGAGAGCATACTTTTCGGCCATGAGCGCGGGGCCTTCACCGGGGCCCAGGAGGCCCGGGTGGGGCTGGTGGGACAGGCCCACGGCGGGGTGCTGTTCCTGGACGAGGTGGGCGAGCTGCCCCTGCCCATCCAGAAATCCTTCCTGCGGGTTCTGCAGGACCGGCGCTACCGGCCCTTGGGGGCCAAGAAGGAGTTGGTCAGCGACTTCCGGCTCATCGCCGCCACCAACCGCGACCTGGGCCAGATGGCCCGCGAGGGAGCCTTCCGTTCCGACCTTCTGCACCGCCTGCGCGGCCTGGTGATACCCCTGCCGCCCCTGCGCGCCCGGTCCGAGGACATCCGCGCCCTGGCCAGCCATTACCTGGAGCGCCTGGGGGCGCGCTACGGCCTGGGGGCCAAGGGCTTCGCCCCGGAGTTCGCCCAGGCCCTGCTGTCCTATGACTGGCCGGGCAACGTGCGCGAGCTGGTCAACACCCTGGAGCAGGCCCTGGCCGCGGCCGGGGCCGGGCCCACCCTCTTCGCCCGTCATCTGCCCGAGCACCTGCGGGTGGCCCTGGCCCGGGCCAGCGCCGGCCAGGCCGGGGGCGAGCAGGCGGCCGCGGCGGGAGGGGCGGCCGCGCCGCCACCGGCCCTGGAGGCGTCGTCCGCGCTTAACCTGCCCAGCCTGCACGACTATCGTCTGGCCAAGGATCGGCTATATCTGCTGGAGCTTATGCGGAAGAGCCAGGGCCGGGTGGACGAGGCCCGGCGCATCTCCGGGCTTTCGCGCTCCCGGCTCTACGAGCTATTGCGGCTGCACGGCCTGACAGCATTTCGCCCTGGCGGTGGGCGGAAATCAGATCTGTCCGATTATCAGGAATAGTCCTGTAGCCAGGACGAGTCCTCACTCCATCCTGTCCTAATTTCAGGACAGAGCGGCTGGCCTCTACCTCCCCTCTTTCACAACCTACCTATTCGCAAGGCCTTACGCCCTCGCACCCTTATAGCGCCCCCTGGCATACTTCTTGATTTAAAGACGACCAGGGCAGGGTCCTGGTCCACCCCTTCTACTCCGACCCCTCACTGCCCTTCTCAAGCTCAAGCTCCACGGGGTGGCGCCAAAGGACTTTCATACTCATTCCACAATTCATTACTTAATGGGAGCGCGACGACCATGGGCAAAAGCGTCCAGTTGGTAGACCGGGCATCCTCGGCCTACGCTTATCCCCTGCTGATCAAACACCTGCTGCACACCCCCATCGTCTACGCACCCGACCAGGAGATCGTCTACCGCGACCAGTTGCGGCTGACCTACCGCGACCTCTACAAGCGCATCGCCAAGCTGGCCAACGTGCTCACCCAGATGGGCGTGGGCCCCGGCGACACCGTGGCCGTCCTGGACTGGGACTCCCACCGCTACCTGGAATGTTTCTTCGCCGTGCCCATGATCGGGGCCGTGCTGCACACCGTCAACGTCCGGTTATCCCCTGAGCAGATCCTCTGGACCATGAACCACGCCGAGGACATGGTGGTGCTATCCCACCAGGACTTCATCCCCGTGCTGGAGCAGATCAAGGACCAACTGCCCACGGTAAAGAAGTTCGTGCTGCTCAAGGAGGCCGGGGCCGAGGTCAAGACCAGCCTGCCCTTGGCCGGCGAATACGAGGAACTGCTGGCCGAGGCCTCCGATCAGTTCGACTTCCCCGACTTCGACGAGAACGCCAAGGCCACCACCTTCTACACCACCGGCACCACCGGCGACCCCAAGGGCGTATTTTTCAGCCATCGCCAGCTGGTCCTGCACACCCTGGCCACCCTGACCGCCTGCGGCTCCTTCGTGGCCCAGTGTCGCTTCCGCTCCGACGACGTCTACATGCCCATCACCCCCATGTTTCACGTCCACGCCTGGGGCGTGCCCTACGTGGCCACAGTGCTGGGGGTCAAGCAGGTCTACCCTGGCCGCTACGAGCCGCCCATGCTCCTGAAGCTGCTGCTCACCGAGAAGGTCACCTTCTCCCACTGCGTGCCCACCATCCTGCACATGCTGCTCAGCGCCGAGGCGGCCAAGAGCGTGGACCTGTCCAGGTGGAAGGTCATCATCGGCGGCTCGGCCCTGCCCCGCGGCCTGGCCCGGGCCGCCCTGCAGCGCGGCATCGACATCTACACCGGCTACGGCATGAGCGAGACCTGCCCCATTCTGACGCTCGCCCTCCTGAAGCCCGACAAGCTCGACGCCGACCTGGAGTACCAGCTCGACATCCGAACCAAGACCGGCCTGCCCATCCCCCTGGTGGACCTGCGCGTGGTAGATCCGCAGATGAAGGAGGTGGCCCATGACGGCCGCGTCGCCGGCGAGATCGTGGTGCGCACCCCCTGGCTGACCCAGAGCTATTTCAAGAACCCGGCCAAGGGCGAGGAGCTTTGGGCCGGTGGCTACCTGCACACCGGCGACATCGCCAACGTCGACGAGCAGGGCTACGTCAAGATAACCGACCGCCTGAAGGACGTCATCAAGACCGGAGGCGAGTGGATCAGCTCGCTGGAGCTGGAGAGCCTCATCAGCCAGCACCAGGCCGTCAGCGAGGTGGCGGTGGTGGGCGTACCCGACGACAAGTGGGGCGAGCGGCCCCTGGCCTCGGTGGTGGCCAAGCCCGAGTTCGCCGGCAAGCTCTCCGCGGGCGAGATCAAGGACTTCTTGGGCCGCTTCGTCAGCGACGGCACCATCTCCAAATGGGCCATCCCCGATCAGATCCTGGTGGTCGACGCCATACCCAAGACCAGCGTCGGCAAGATCGACAAGAAGGTCATCCGGGCCCAGATCGCCAAGCAGGCAATCTGACCCGGCCGTCATATGAAAGAACCGAAGGGGGCTTGCTCGACCTCAACCTGAAGCTCGCGCTCACGCTCAAGTTCACCGCTGGCGCTACACCTGCAACCGCGGCGGCTCACGTTCACGCTCACGCTCTACCTGATCCTCACGCGACAAGCTCAAGCTCATCCGGAAGGGGCCCGCAAGGGCCCCTCCCGGGCCCCCTCATGGCCTGGGTTCCCATAGCGGATCGACCGGGTGCCCCGGCAGCCATGCCGGGTCGGGAAGGCCCTGCTTAGGGCGAACTTTGCGCGCTCCCGGTGAAGGGTCGCCTAAAAAACTCAAGACTCATGGTGTAGGGCGGGTCACGCTGCGCTAACCCGCCCTAAGCTCTTTCAAGACCAGCCAGCGCCTCATCCCTTGTACATCTTCTCGATCATTTCCTTATACGTCTCGTTGATGAACTTGCGCTTGATCTTCATGGTAGGGGTGACCTCGCCGTCCTCCTCCAGGAGCTTCTTGGGCAGGATGGTGAACTTCTTGATGGTCTCCACCCGCGCGAGCGTTGCGTTGACCTTCTCCACCTCGCCCCGGACCAGCTCCTCCACCTCCTTGGCCTGGGTGAGGCTGGCGTAGGTGGTGAAGGGTATCTTGTTCTCCTGGGCGTATTTGACCACGTTGTCCTCGTCGATGAAGATCAGGGCTGAGAGGAACTTGCGGCCGTCGCCGATGACCACGGCGTCGTTGATGAAAGGGCTGAACTTGAGCTGGTTCTCGATGTTCTGGGGGGCGATGTTCTTGCCGCCGCTGGTGATGATGAGGTCCTTCTTGCGGTCGGTGATCTTGAGGAAGCCGCGGGCGTCGATCTCTCCCACGTCGCCGGAGCGCAGCCACCCGCCATCCACCAGGGTGTCGGCCGTGGCTAACGGGTTCTTGTAATAGCCCATGAACACGTTGGGGCCCTTGACCAGGATCTCGCCGTCGGCGTCGATCTTGATGGAAACGCCGGGTATGGCCGGGCCCACGTTGTCGGCCTCGATGATGTCCCCCTGGTGCACGCTGGTGGGGCCGGTGTCCTCGGTCTGGCCGTAGACCTGGCGCAAGGGCACCCCGATGGCGTGGTAGAAGCGCAGCACGTCGGGGCTGATGGGGGCCGCGCCGCTGATGGCCACGCGTACCCGCTCGAAGCCCAAGCGCTCCTTGAGCTTGGCGAACACCGCGAAATGTGACAGGGAGAAGGCCGCCTTCAGCGCCGGGCCCACGCCCGAGGGCGATAGCCGGGCCAGGGCGCGCTGCCGGCCTATCTTGAGCGCCGCCCCGAAGACCAGCCGCTTGAGCCAGGTGGCGTCCTTCATCTTGATGAAGATGGTGCTGTAATACTTCTCCCAGATGCGGGGCACCGCGAAGATCACGGTGGGAGATATCTCGATGATGTTGTCGGTGACGGTGTCGGTGTTCTCGATGAAGTTGATGGTGTACTTGAACTGCAGGGGCATGTAGACGCTGAACATGCGTTCGGCGATATGGCTTAGCGGCAGGAAGGAGACCAACTCGTCCTGCTCGAAGACCGGCACCGCCTTTTGCAGGGCCTTGGTGGTC
>JAJZPI010000106.1 GCA_021811275.1 Deltaproteobacteria bacterium | reverse complement strand
TGTATTGGCGCAGGCTGGAGAAGATTTAAGGAAAAAACTTGACGTACCCAATCGAAATTACCAAAATTATCTTAAGGAAATGCAAAAATGGGAACAACAAAGAGAAGTTATTCTAGGGTCAGAAAGCGAGAAGGATTCAATCAAAGGGCTTACACATATATTATCATCCCTTGATTCTCTTCCCCAAGAGCTTGGCGAATTAAGAGAGAATAGAAAAAGGATAGCAACAAATATCTATAACGAAAAGTGTAAACTACTAAGTAAGTATGAAAACTTATATTCTCCGGTACAAAATTTTATCGATGAGCACCCAATTTCTAAGAAACATGGTGCTTTAAAATTTCGAGCCAGCATCATGGTCAAAGAATTCATCGACGGACTACTAAATATGATTCATCAAGGCAGAGTAGGAACATTTTATGGAGAAAACGAAGGCAGGGAGCAACTGTTGAATATGCAACAAGAGGCAGATTTCACATCAGCCGAAAAGCTGATGGGTTTCATTGATAAATTACAATACTACCTAGAGGTTGATCAAAGAGACCCCCAACGGAGGAAGGTTAATATTAAAGACCAGCTTCGTCAACATTATTCACCCATTGATGTTTACGATTTTATTTTTGGCTTGCAGTATCTTCAACCTGATTTTGAGCTTAGCTGGCTCGGAAAGCCTCTTGACAAACTTTCTCCCGGCGAACGGGGAAATCTGCTCCTAATATTTTACCTATTAATAGATACCAGAGATGTGCCATTGATAATTGATCAACCAGAAGAAAATTTAGATAACCAAACCATAGCCGGAACTCTTGTTCCTGCAATTAAAGATGCCAAAGAACGCCGTCAGGTTATCATGGTTACACACAATCCAAACCTTGCCGTTGTATGCGACGCTGACCAAATTATCCACGCTAGCATTGATAAAACAGCAGGAAATAAAGTAGCCTACACTTCTGGATCAATCGAGAATCAGAGGATAACCCAACTCATCGTAGATATTCTTGAGGGAACCAAGCCAGCATTCGATCTTAGGGACTTAAAGTACTCCATCCTTGAATAAATTAAGTTGTTAATTTGGTAAGCTTCACTGGCTGGCTACAGGCCTCATCTGTCCTGAACCCGGCTTGAGATAGAGTGAAGTCACAGGTTGGGTTGGAATGGTTGAAAGCCAAACATTACCAAACAGTGTATTGCCTGATAATAGATTCCACCGGTGAGAGTCATGTACTTTGGCAAGGAATTCTTCATATGCGAAGACCCTTAGGGGCGTATTAATGGCAGAAATACACAATTACGCATTTATGCGGATACATCTAATTATTGTTAGGTGGCTATTAAATGATGGAATCTAAAAATCTAAGCCCGCAACACCTAAAAATAATTTCTGACGTTATCGATCAGGTAATGGATGAGTATGCGAAAAATAATAAAATTATATTCGCCAGTGAAGCAGAGCGGGCTAAGAATCATTTTGGCTCGATACATAGGGAGTTAAAGAATTGGAAAAAATCAAAACAATGCATGGTTCCAAAATGCACTAAACAAAGCATTAAAAAATCGCATACAATTCCAAAAGGAATGTCTTTAGGTCAAATTAGTGAAAATGGTCATTTGCTAACCCCAAAATTTGATCAACAGATTGGGGAGATGGTTGTTAATTCCGTTGGAGTCTCATTAGCATCAACTTTCCCAGGATTTTGCTCCGAACATGAACAGCTTTTTAAAGAGTTCGAGACGCAGAATAATATAGAAACCGAAGCACATGTCTATTTACAAACATACAGAGCTGCATGCCGTGAATTTTTTCGCACAAAATTTCTGCTCGAACAAAACAATTGGCTTTTATCCCATTATTCCAAGCTTCGCGATTCGAACCTCATGGAAATTATAAAGAAAAGGGCGATTGATAATGGTTTTCCTGACGCTGCGAAATTTATTTCCTTTTCAATGGAAAATGATCCGCTTATTGAGTTTATGAATGGAAAACTAAAAGGCGTTCAAAGGCTTTCTACTCATATCCAAAATAGGTTGCTTCCCGGATTAGAAAAGGCAGTTTTTGAAGGGAATAAAGATGATATTTTCATCAAAGCAATCAGTATTGATATATTGATACCTGTTGCTTTGTCAAGTTGTGCAGCATTTTACATTAATGACTATGGAGAAGAGCGACCTGTAACCCTAATAATGAATGTTGTACCATCAAATGGTCGATCTTTGATTATCAGTTGCGGAGATGTTTTGGACGCAGACTTTATAGAGTATTACATTAACAGCTGGTGCATTAATGTTTTTCAATTGCTATCGATGGTGGAATCGTGGATGGTCAATGGGACTGACCAGTGGTATATAAAACCGAGTGTATGGGAAGTAATTGGTGACATCCGTAAAAAAACCATCCTAAATGATATTTTTGAATGCAAACAAAATATTGGGCAAGAATATGTTTTTTCAATATTTGATGAAATAAGAAAAGAAATGCTGGCCACACTAAAGGAAAAAGAGGAGCCAACAGACGATGCTCAATATTGGCAATTCGTGAAAGAACAAAGAGCGAAAATTACCTAAATTCCTGCTTGCAACCGACACAAAAAGCCACACGGCTGAAGAGTCCGCCTCAACTCAACAGTAATTATCACATCTGTTAGTTTTGTGCATTAGTATAAATCTATGATATTTGTCAAATTATTTATAACTAGCCTGCAAATATCCCATGACAAAATTTGCTTGCCAACTTAGCCGACAGAGTCGGCTACTAGCTGCCTTGTCCAAAACCGACTTCGACAGCCAAAGTAGCATTCACCACCCCTAATGATCGAATCAGGAATATCGCCCAAAAGACGAGCTAGAGATGCAGCGGCAGGGGTTGGAACATTTCAGGTGGCGTTTTTGCAACATTATGGGTGGCGGGGTTGGAGCATTTTGGATGGCGCCTTTGGGCCATTATGCAAGCTGGCCATAGACCACACAAACGAACCATGCTCGGTCAGGCTCCCACACGAAGTTGCTCCATGCCCAGCTAAAACTACATCACGGCGGCGGCCACGGTGATCTTCTGGCAATAAAGACGGTATTCGCATGACGGTCACCTCTAGCTGAAAGTGTGGTCAGGTAGCCATGTTTCTCTCCCTGTAACTTGCGCTGATTGCTATTTGATTGCTGGAAATGAAAAGGGCTCAGATCGCTCGACCTAAGCCCTTGATTTACTTGGTGCCGAGGGACGGAGTTGAACCGCCGACACGGGGATTTTCAGTCCCCTGCTCTACCAACTGAGCTACCTCGGCTTTTCAGGCTGGGCTTTGAACCCCCCAAGAGGCCCCAAACCCGGGCCCTTTTATACCTTGGGGGCGTTGGACCGTCAAGACCAAAGGGCCGGCCCTTAGACCGGCCCTCTTTCAATCAACCTCGCGTCGCCGGGATGGTCCCTCAGTCGCGGCGGTCGCCAAATAGCCTCAGCAGCATAAGGAAAAGGTTGATGAAGTCCAGGTAGAGGCTCAACGCGCCCAGGACGGCCATTTTGGAGATGGTCACCTCGTTGGCCGCCTCGTAGACCATGGCTCGGAACTTCTGGGTGTCATAGGCGGTCAGCCCCACGAAGAGGCCCACGCCCACCACGCTCACCACCCAGTCCACCATGGGCGAGCGGAAGAAGAAGTTCACCAGCGAGGCGATGACGATGCCGATCAGTCCCATCATCAGGAAGGAGCCCATGCCGCTCAGGTCCTTCTTGGTGGTGGAGGCCCAAATGCTGGTCACGGCGAAGGTGCCGGCGGTAACCAGGAAGGCCTTCATCACTGAGGCCCCGGTGTAGGCCAGGAGCACCAGGCCCAGGGTCAGGCCGTTCAAGGACGAGTAGGCCACGAACAGGGCCATGGCCGTGCCAACCTGGATTTTGCTGATACCGGCGCTGAGCGCGAAAACCAGGACCAGCTCACCGATGAGCGCGCCCCAGAAGAGCATGGTGGGCGTGCCGGTCATGGGGTTGACCAGCGAGAAAAGCACGGCGGGCGTACTGATCGTGACCCAGGCCAGGAGGGCGCTTAGCCCCAGGCCCAGGGCCATCCAGTTGTAGACCCGGCGCATGAATACGTTTACCAGCGCCTGCTCGCGCCCAACGCTGGCCGTCCCCGCGGAAGGCATCTGGTTGTAGCTGCGGTACATGTTCACTCCAGTCGTCGCCCGGGCGCTTGGCCCGGAAGGGGTTTTACTCAAGGCCAGAGGGGAACCCGCTCCGGCCTGACGCAGAGTTATTCTAGCATAAGCTCTGAGGGCAGGCCCTCCCGCCGGGTTTTATATCCCGCAGGCCTCGGGGTAGGCGATGCCTCCCACGCGCAGCCAGCTGAACTTCCAGAAGCCCTGGACCCTGAGCAGAACCGCCGGGGCGGAAAGCATAAGGCCCTTGGGCAGGTATATCTCCACTCCGTCCATCTGTTGGCGGGTGAAGGACCGCATATGGCTTTCCGGGGGGGCTTGGAGCACGGCCCGCGCTCCCACGCCTCCTCGTCAGCCCACCCCAGCCTGGGGCGGCAGCACCGTTACCTCTCCGC
The DNA here is from genome assembly GCA_021811275.1 of Deltaproteobacteria bacterium. Taxonomy (GTDB): domain Bacteria; phylum Desulfobacterota; class Desulfarculia; order Desulfarculales; family Desulfarculaceae; genus JACRDC01. The sequence goes on along the minus strand of JAJZPI010000106.1, from coordinate 9,257 downwards.
CCCTCGTCTTGATCCACTGCAAGGTTTTGTCGTCGATGTCCAAACGCATGTTTGTCGCCTCCCTTGTGTCAATAAAGATGGGGCAGGGTGGGGCGCTGGTCAAGGGGGGGGCTGACCGCCGGTTGCGTAGGGAGGGCTCGACTTGGCGGTCCTGATGGGTCATGCTTAACGGAGCTTGCCCTCGGTGGAGCCCGCTGGGGGCGGAGCGGCAACGGCGATCAACCCAGAAGCAGGTATTTCCCATGAGCGAGCAGAGCGCCGGCAGGGCGGCCGCCCAGCCAGCCGGCATCGCGGCGGAGCAGACGCTGCCCTGGCGGGCCATGCTGGGCATCAGTCTGGGCGTGTTCATGGCCACGGTGGACATGAGCATCGTCAACATCACCCTGCCTACCCTCATGGTGGAACTTGGGGTGAGCCTGGCCACGGTGGAGTGGGTGATCCTGAGCTACGCCCTGGTGGTCACCTCGCTCATGCTGGGAGTGGCCCGGCTGGGCGACATGCTGGGCAAGAAGCGGGTCTACCTCTGGGGCCTGGCGGTCTTCACTATGGGCTCGCTGCTTTGCGGGGCTGCGCCGGGGGCCTACGCCCTGATCGTCTTCCGGGGCTTGCAGGCCCTGGGCGCGGTCATGATGCAGGCCCTGGGCGTGGCCATCATCACCGACATCGTGCCGCCCTCGCGCCGGGGCCGGGCCTTGGGCCTCATGGGCAGCGTGGTGGCCCTGGGCCTGTCGGTGGGGCCGCCCCTGGGCGGGCTCATCATCGGCCTGGTGGGCTGGCGGGCCATCTTCCTGGTCAACGTGCCGGTGGGCATCCTGGCCCTGGCCGTGGTCAGGCGGCACATCCCCGCCGACGTCCCGGCCCGGGGCGGCCAGACCTTCGACGCCGCCGGGGCCCTGATACTCTTTTTGACCCTCGTCTGTTACGCCCTGGGCATGACCATGGGCCAGCACGGCGGCTTCTCCTCGCCCTCGGTGCTGGGGCTGCTGGCCCTGGCCGTCTTGGGCCTGGGGGTTTTCCTGCGGGTGCAGGCGGTCAAGTCCCAACCCATGGTCGACCTGTCCATGTTTCGACAGGGGCGCTTCAGTTTGGGGCTTCTGATGGGGTGGATATGCTTCCTTCTCATGGGCGGCGCGTTCATTCTGCCTCTGTTTTTGCAAATGGCCCGGGGCTACGCCCCCCAGCACGTGGGCCTGTTGATGATGGTGGTGCCGGTGAGCATGGGAATGATCTCTCCCTGGGCGGGGTCCCTCTCCGACCGCTACGGCTCACGCCTGATCAGCCTGCTGGGGCTCCTGGTTTTGGCGGGGGGCTGTCTGACCATCAGTGGCATCGACGAATACACCGACGCTTGGGGCTATATCCTGCGGGTGGCCCCCATGGGCCTGGGCATGGGCCTGTTCCAGTCGCCCAACAACAGCGCCATCATGGGCGCGGCCCCGCGGGAGCGGCTGGGCCTGGCCGGCGGGCTGTTGGCCCTGTCGCGCACCCTGGGCACCACCACCGGCCTGCCTCTATTGGGGGCCTTCTTTTCGGCGCGGGTCGAGGCCGCCGCCGGGCTGCCCGCCCACAGCGACCTGGCCCAGGCCGCCGCCACGGCCTTGGCCGCCGGGGTGCGGGCCACCTATCTGCTTTCCACGGCCCTGGCCCTGGCCGCGGCGGGCCTGGCTCTGGGCCTGCTTTTGGCGGAAAGGCGCAAGGGCAGGCCGGCTCTGGATTAGGCTGACAGGAGAATCCGTAGGGCCCAGAGTGCACGCGTCGGGTTGGGGAAAGGGGTGGAAGGAAAACAGCTCTTCATCCTGGCGCGGTCGAGGTGGGTGGCTGATGCTTACCCCCTAGAGGGCCAGCGCCGCCGCCTCGGCCTCAGCCCCTTGGCCGGCTTCCCCCGGGCCCGGCTTCTCCCCGTTCCTTCCATGATTTTTCCCCTCGCCGTGCGCCCCTCGCCGCGTTTGTTCCCAAACAACATGACAGGGGGCTTGCCCTTTGGCTCCGCCCACGCTTCAGGACAGCCCTCTATCCAAATTGCTATATCCGATGGCCTCGCTCAGGTGTGCCATTCCTATGTGCTCCGCTCCTTCCAGGTCGGCAATGGTGCGGCTTATCTTGAGTATCCGGCCGTAGGCCCGGGCGCTCAGGCGAAAGCGTTCCATGGCCCGCTCCAAAAGGCTGAGGCACTCGGGGGTCAGTTTGCACCACTGCCTGGTCTGGCGGGTGGTCATCTGGGCGTTGCAGAAGATCTTGCTGCTCTTTAGTCGCTGCTGTTGGCGATGGCGGGCCTCCATGACCATCTCGCGCACCTGGGTTGAGGAAGGCCCGCAGGTCTCGGCGGCCAGCTCGCGGAAGGGCACGGCCGGCACCTCCACCTGGAGGTCGATGCGGTCCATGAGCGGTCCGCTGACCCGGCCCTGGTAGAGGCGCACCTGCTGGGGGGAGCAGGTGCACTGGCGCTCGCGGTCGCCGTGGAGGCCGCAGAGGCACAGTTTCTTTGCCAAGTTACAAGCCCGTCGTCAAGAAGGCCAGAAAAGCCAAAAGTGCCTATTATCCTCAAGAGTTAAATACGCTTGGCGATCATATCCGCAAGAGACGTCTGGCCCTTAAACTTTTCCAGAAGGATTTGGCGGAACTGTTCCATACGGATACGGACACCATAACCAATTGGGAAAAGAACCGGTGCCAGCCCGGGTTCATATACTACCCGGCGATCATGGATTTTCTGGGCTACTGCCCCTGGAAGCATATCCAGGCCTGGGGAGAGAGACTGAATCGCCACCGAATCTATCAAGGACTGTCCAAGGAACAGTTCGCCCGGCAACTGGGCGTCGATCCGGGGACGCTGGCCCGGCGGTTGAAATCAGGCCCGTCGGCTTATTTCGAAAAAAGGGCACGGAATTGATGCATTGCTTGGGTTCGTCCGACTAGCGGGATGTCGAAAAGCATCCAGGCAAGAATATGGCGATAAATTATTGAACAGGCGCAATAGATAACTTCAGCAACCAAGGATTAGGTTTGCTCCTCAGCGCGACTGCGAGAGGAGCAAATTCATGGGCGACAAATTTTTGGTCGGCTACAGATGGGTGGCAAGCGGCGGAGCCAAAATTTGTGAACAATGCGCGGCGATGAATGACCGGAGCTTTTACCTCAACCCCAAACCTGGCCAACTGCGTTACCCTGACGATATCCCTCGCATGCCGCCCCTGCACCCCAACTGCCGTTGCACGCTGGAGCCTATCACCGACTATAGCCAGGTGGTGGCCGAGTCGGCCAAGGACGGCCCGCCCCCGAATTGGCATAATCCTTATCTGCATGAGGAGGATCGTCACTATCTAGGGGGCTACTGGAAAAACGACGGGCGTAGCATAGAAGATGGGCCGGCCAACTGGAATTATTGCGGAAAGAACTGGACTGCCGGGCGCAATCCCAATAACATGCTCCCCGGCGAGGAATACACCTTGCGCATAGAGCCGGCCAATGACCTGGACTGCCACTGCAAGGAGCATGATGATTGTTATGAGCGGGCAGCGAGGTCGGCTGATCCCGCAGCCGCCAGGAAACGCTGCGATGAAATATTAGTCGAGAATGCAAGAAGATTGCCAGAAGATCCCAGATCATGGAACAATCCCCCAGACAACATCGAGGATGGATATTATCTGAGAAAGGGAGCCATTGTCTGGTTCAGCATTTCCAAATAGCCTAATGAGATAGGCTACACAAAGTGATGTCTATCATATATGGAGCCCATTACATTCATACTTGATTTACTATGATCAGCTGTTGTTGAAAGGCGAGGTAATATGTTTCGTAATTTAGACATGTTCTGTGGAGTTGGTTGTTGGCTTGTAGCCCTCGTTTCTACCTATTATTTTAATTGGCATGGGTTAAATTTCATACCGGTCCTTACGGCATTCTTTGGCTTGCCCTCACTATGGTTAATTTTGTTTTTTCTGACTCTCTTTCCCAAAAGGCGTCCACGGTTAAGACTATGGTGGGTATGGCTGTCAGCACCCGTGGCCCTTCCCGTGCCGGTGATTACGATATTCCTGGGCGTTTATTGGTCTATAGTTGGCTATCACCCATGACAATGGCGAGAAGCCTATGTCGCTTGATAAGTGGTTCTGTTGTTCCCGCATGAATCATAAGCCGTCATCTGGGCGGATTGCAGATTATTATCATGTTTCGCAATTTTGATATTTTCTGCGGAGTTATCTGCTGGTTATTGGCTCTAATCATCGCTTACTATTCTTTCTGGAATGGACTAAGTTTTTTATCGTACACGACGGTATTTATTTACTTACCATCATTGTGGTTTGTATTATTTTTTCTAACACTCTTCCCCAAGCGGCGGCCCCGTAAAAAGCTATGGTGGGTATGGCTATCGGCCCCTGTGGCCCTTCCCGTACCAGCGCTCATGGTTTTTTTAAGCATTAATTATGCCATATATGGTTTTGCACCTTAATTGCCAGGCGGCCAACCCCAAAACATATGACGCAATACCTGGCTATCTCCAACCATGGAGCCTGACGATGCCTGCCATTGAGCAACAAATTGCCGACCATCTCAGCAGCCTTGTCCAAGGCGCCATGAGCGCGCAAAGCATGCGCTTCCGGGAGGAATGGGAGCCCCTGGCGGTGCGGACCCTGGGCCGTGCGGCTGACCTGTGCCTGTTGCGCTTGCAAGAGCTGTGGCCCCAATTGCGGAACCAGCCGAATCATGAAGGCGCACAGGCACGCCTGCTGATGATACTGGGCCGGGCATTTGCGCCGGTGGTTTCCGGGCAGACCGAAGCAGCCAAGGACATCCTGCGCCGCATGGTGCGCGTGGAGTCGGCCGCGGCCGGCGAGGCCCTCAGCCTGGGCGGTTTGGCCGGCACGGCCCCCGAGATCGCCGGCCCGGGCCGGGGACACGATCAACTCGTGGACCACCTGGCCTGTTGCCAGGAGCTTGACCAGGCGGTGTCCGCCACCTTTGTGGATGTCACCGGCCGCGTTGCCGTCGAGCTGGCCGAAGGGACCGACGAGGCTGCCCCGAGGGAACGAATCAGCCATTTATTCACGGCGTCGCGCGGCTCGCTGGAGCGAATCGCGCGCACAACCCTGCACCAGAGCGCCACCCGGCTGCGACAGGCGGTGGGGGCGGCCCTGTCATGAAAGCCGACTTCGAAGCGCATTGCGCCCACTGAAGGTGCGGCGCTCCGGCCCAAGCTCCATTGGCCGGGAAGGCTGGTCTGAGGCGGTCGTCTAGGCCAGGCCCCGGTCCAGGCTCCGGTAGCCAATCGCCTCGCTCAGGTGTGCCATTCCTATGTGCTCCGCTCCTTCCAGGTCGGCAATGGTGCGGCTTATCTTGAGTATCCGGCCGTAGGCCCGGGCGCTCAGGCGAAAGCGTTCCATGGCCCGCTCCAAAAGGCTGAGGCACTCGGGGGTCAGTTTGCACCACTGCCTGGTCTGGCGGGTGGTCATCTGGGCGTTGCAGAAGATCTTGCTGCTCTTTAGTCGCTGCTGTTGGCGATGGCGGGCCTCCATGACCATCTCGCGCACCTGGGTTGAGGAAGGCCCGCAGGTCTCGGCGGAGAGCTCGCGGAAGGGCACGGCCGGCACCTCCACCTGGATATCGATGCGGTCCATGAGCGGGCCGCTGACCCGGCCCTGGTAGAGGCGCACCTGCTGGGGCGAGCAGGTGCACTGGCGCTCGCGGTCGCCGTGGAAGCCGCAGAGGCAGGGGTTCATGGCCGCCACCAGCATGAAGCGAGCGGGAAAGTCCACGCTGGCCAGGGCCCTGGTCACGGTGACCTGGCCCGATTCCAGGGGCTGGCGCAGCACCTCCAGCACGCTCTTCTTGAACTCGGGCAACTCGTCCAGGAAAAGCACGCCGTGATGGGCCAGGCTCACCTCGCCGGGCCGGGGCACGGTGCCCCCGCCGATCAGCCCCGCGTCGCTGACGGTGTGATGGGGAGCGCGGAAGGGCCGCGTGGTCACCAGGGCGTCGCCGGCGGCCAGCGCTCCGGCCACGCTGGCCACCTGGGTCACCTCGATGGCCTCGGGGAAGGTCAAGGGCGGCAGGATGGTGGACAGGCGGCGGGCCAGCATGGTCTTGCCCGAGCCCGGCGGCCCGACCATCAAAACATTGTGACCGCCGGCCGCGGCGATGGTCAGCGCGCGCTTGACGTGCTCCTGGCCGCGCACCTCATTCAAGTCCGGGCCTTCCTCGCCGGCCTGGACCAGCAGGGCCGCGGAGTCGGCGGCCACCCGGCACAGGGGTTCGCGCCCCAGTAAGTGCGCCACCACCTGGTCCAGCCGCTGGGCGGAGAGCACCTCCACCCCCTGCACCACCGCCGCCTCGGCGGCGTTCTCCTCCGGCACGATCAGGGTTTTCAATCCCTCCTGGGCGGCGGCCACGGACATGGACAGCGCCCCGCGCACCGGACGGATCGCCCCGTCCAGGGCCAGCTCTCCCGCCACGGCCAGGCCCAGGAGGGCCTCGGCGGGCAGGGCCCCGGCGGCGGCCAGGATGCCCAGGGCGATGGGCAGGTCGAAGCCCGAGCCCTCCTTGCGCACGTCGGCCGGGGCCAGATTGACGGTGATGCGGTTTACCGGCAGATAGAAGCCGGAGTTGGTTAGCGCCGCGCGCACCCGTTCCTTGGATTCGCGCACCGCGCCGTCGGGCAGCCCCACGGTGTTGAAGGCGGGCAGGCCCGGCGCCAGATCCACCTCCACCTGTACGGGATAGGCCTTGATTCCCAAAAGCGCCAGCGAGGTGACCCGGGCCAGCATGATGATCCCCCCATCGCGATGTGAACCGGTTACATGTGTTTAGCAAAACCAAGCGCGGTACACAAGGGGCCCGTGCCGGCGCTGTAACCTTGGACGGCCCTGTTTCGTCTAAAGGGGCATGGAAGGAGCGCCGGCCGGCGGGGCGGGCGCTACAAGCAATTGCCCCAAATGACTCGGGAGGCCACAATGGAGGATAAGACCCGGCTCTTGATAGCCCTGGGTGCGGCGGCGGCGGTGAACTGCCTGCCCTGCAGCGAGCACATCATGGCCGCGGCCCAGGCCGCTGGCATAAGCCCGGAGGAGATGGAGCAGGCCTGGCAGGTCAGCCAGCGGGTGAAGCTGGGCGCGGACGAGGTGACCCAGTCCTGGCTGCGCGACCAAGTGGCCGGCGGCGGTGGAGAGACGGCGTCCTGTTCCTGCGCCGGGGCCCGGATTCCGCCTTCCCGCCCCCTGCCCCAGAGGGCCGAAGGGCAGGGGGAGGCCGGTCCCGTTGGCCAAGGGTTTTGCTCCTGCTGTTAGCGAGCCGGGTCTGTCAAGACAGCCCAGGGAGAGATGATGGATTTCCGCCAGCTATTCGACCAGCACCAGGCCGGTTTGCGGGCCTTCATCGCCTCCATGGTGCGCGACTGGCCCCTGGCCGATGATCTCTGCCAGGAGACCTTCTTGCGCGCCCTGGAGCATGAAGCCGACCTGGACGATCCGGCCAAGGTCAGGCCCTGGCTCTACCGCATCGCCCGCAATCTGAGCCTGGACCATTTGCGCCGACGCGAGACCCTGGGGCCCCGGCGCGAGGAGCTGTCGCCGGATTTGCAGGACGGCCTGGCCTCCCTGACCCAAGCCCTGCTGGAGCGGCGGGAAATGAGCGCTTGCGTGCGCTCTAAGGTGGAGCTCCTGCCGCCCGAGCAGGCAAGCATCATCCACCTGCACGACCTGGCGGGCTTGAGTCACGCCGAGATAGCCCTAGTGCTTCAGATCAGCGAGGGGGCGGCCAAGGTGCGGCTGCACCGGGCGCGGCAGGCTCTCAAGGAGGTGCTGAAGCGGGAGTGCTCCTTCGAGCGCGACGAGCGCGATGTGCTGGTCTGTACGCCCCGGCCCTGAGAGGGCCGGGGGAGAGGGAGAAACCGTGATGCTCCAAAGCTTTCGACTGGAAGTATTCCGGCCCGAGTGCAACCCCAGCTTCCAGTCCCTGCACTGCCTGGCCCACCTGGACCAGGATGTAAGCGAGGCTTTGCCTTATCTGAACGCGTCCTTGGGCGGCGATGAATACCTGTGCGACCCGCCGGCGGTTACCTTCCGCGCGCATGGCAAGCTCATCACCGTGCACCCGCGCCTGATCGCGGTCAACGCCCTGGCCGACGAGGCCGAGGCCGAGCGTATCGTGCGCTGGCTCCAGGGTGAGATCAATCAGGCCTGGGAGCGGCGCGCGGAGATCACCCCCAGCACCCAGGGCCGGAGCAAGCCCCAGGTGCTGGAGCTGCTCAAGCTATTGCCGCGCACCAGTTGCCGGCAGTGTGGCCTGCCCACATGCCTGGTCTTCGCCGTGCGCCTGGCAGAAGGCTCGCTGTCCCCGGCCGGCTGCCCGCCGCTGGAAACTCCGGCGCGCCAAGCCCTGGATTCCTACCTGGCCGGCTTCGACTTGGAGGCCTGAAAAGAGGCGGGCCGCCTCCGGGCTCCATGCGAGCAGGGCCGTTCCGGCGGTGGGAGCGGCCCCCTGATCTTGTCGCATTACGATTCCCTGTAAAATCCGGCTGGCCCCAGGGACGAACGCAACCTTTGCCGAAGCGCCCCGCATGTTGTAGCCTATGCGGGTGACGCTGGAGGCCGGGATGGCCGGCCGGTGCTCCTGAATGGAGGCTGACTCTTCCGAATGGTCGACCCCACCGCCAATTGCCGTCTGGTCGACGGCGCGCCCTGCGAGGAGGACTCGAACCTCGACTCGCTCAGGCCCCAACGCCTGGCCGACTACATCGGCCAGGCCGAGGCCAAGGCCAACCTGAGCGTATTCATCGCCGCCGCCCGCCAGCGCGGCGAGGCCCTGGACCACGTGCTCCTGCACGGCCACCCCGGCCTCGGCAAGACCACCCTGGCCCACATCCTGGCCACCGAAATGGAGGTGGGCATCACCGCCACCAGCGGGCCGGTGCTGGAACGCCCGGGCGACTTGGCCGCCATCCTTACCAACTTGAAGCCCCGCGATGTGCTCTTCGTCGACGAGATTCACCGTCTGAACCACGTGGTCGAGGAGGTGCTCTATCCGGCCATGGAGGACTTCCACCTGGACCTGGTCATCGGCCAGGGCCCCAGCGCGCGTACGGTCAAGCTGGAACTGGCGCCCTTCACCCTGGTAGGGGCCACCACCAGGGTCGGGCTAATCACCCCGCCCCTGCGCGACCGCTTCGGGGTGCAGGTGCGGGTGGATTTCTACAACGCCGAGGAACTGGCCAGCATCGTCACCCGCTCGGCCCGCATCCTGGGGCTCTCCATGGACCCCGAGGG
>JAJZPI010000105.1 GCA_021811275.1 Deltaproteobacteria bacterium | reverse complement strand
CACAATATATTTAGCATGTTATACACAAGCCCCCCTGCCCGCGTCGGCGACGGCGGCCAGAAAGCCCTTGACGGGCCGATTTATGGTGGTTAGCTTCACAGGCCCATGGAGCCCGTTATGGCCGACGGCCAAGATATCTTAAGCCTCCTGAGCCTGCGGCTCATCCCCGGGGTGGGCAGCGTGAGCCTGGCCCGCCTACTGGCCGCCTTCGGCTCGGCCAAGGCGGCCCTGGGCGCGCCTCTGGCCGACTTGCGCCGGGTGCCGGGTCTCCGGGAGGACGTAATACAGGCCGTGCACGGCCGGGCCTGCTCCGCCGACCCCGAGCGGGAGCTGGAGCGGCTGGCGGCCATGGGCGCCAAGGTGGCCGCCCTGGGCGGCGCGGACTACCCCCCGCTCCTGGCCGAGATCTACGCCCCGCCGCCCCTGATCTTCGTGCGGGGCGACCTGGGCCCGTCCCGCGCCGGGGGCGTGGCCATCGTGGGCTCCCGGCGCATGAGCCCCTATGGCCGCAAGGTGGCCGAGGACCTGGCCCGCGACCTGGCCCTGGCCGGCGTGAGCGTCATCTCCGGCCTGGCCCGGGGGGTGGACGCCGCCGCCCACGCCGGGGCCCTGGCCGCCGGCGGCCACACCGTGGGGGTGCTGGGCTGCGGCCTGGACGTGGCCTACCCGCCCGAGCACCTGGAGCTCGCGGCCCGCATGGCCGGGCAAGGCGCGGTGATCAGCGAGTTTCCCCTGGGCACCCCTCCGGCGGCCGGCAACTTCCCGGTGCGCAACCGGATCATCTCCGGTCTCTCGCGGGCGGTGGTGGTGGTGGAGGCCAGCCTCAAGAGCGGCTCCCTCATCACCGCCCGTCACGCCCTGGACCAGGGGCGGGAGGTCTTCGCGGTGCCCGGCCCGGTGACCAGCGCCCAGAGCCAGGGCTGCCACGAACTTTTGCGCGACGGCGCGCGCCTGCTGTCCTCGGCCCGGGACCTGCTCGCGCCGGGCTCGCTGCCGCCGGCCGCCGCCGCCCCGGGCCGGCCCCGCCCGGCCGACGACCTGCCCGATCAGGCCCGGCGGCTTTGGGACCTCTTGAGCGAGCAGCCCGCGCACGTCGACGAGCTGGCCCGAGCCGCCGGGCTCCAGGCCCAGGAGGTCACGGCGCTGTTGGTGCTTTTGGAGATGAACGGCCTGGCCGCCCAGCAGCCGGGCAAGAATTACGTGCGCGCTTGACGCGCCACCCATCGCGTTTATACTACGCGCCGGCCTCCCGCGGCCCGCGCGGGAGACAGAAATAGATACAGCTTATGGCCAAGAACCTGCTCATAGTCGAATCGCCCGCCAAGGCCCGCACCCTGAAAAAATACCTGGGCCCGGATTTCGAGGTCAAGGCCTCGGTGGGCCACGTGGTGGACCTGCCCCCCACCCGCCTGGGGGTGGACGTGGCCGGGGACTTCACCCCCGAGTACCAGGTGATCAAGGGCAAGGAGTCGGTGGTCAAAGACCTCAAGAAGAGCGCCGGCAAGTCGGCCCAGGTCTATCTGGCCCCCGACCCCGACCGCGAGGGCGAGGCCATAGCCTGGCACATCGCCGAGCAGCTGGGCGGCGCGCCGGAGCGTTTCCACCGCGTGCTCTTCCACGAGCTGACCAAAAGCGCCATCACCAAGGCCGTGGCCAACCCCACCCACCTGAACCACGACCTCTACGACAGCCAGCAGGCCCGCCGGGTGCTCGACCGCCTGGTGGGCTACCAGATCTCGCCCCTGCTTTGGGACAAGGTCAAGCGCGGGCTCTCCGCCGGCCGGGTGCAGTCGGTGGCCCTGCGCCTGGTGGTGGAGCGGGAGAAGGCCATCACGGCCTTCACGCCCCAGGAGTACTGGACAGTGACCGCCGAGCTGGCCGCCGCCCAGCCCCCCCTCTTCCTGGCTCGCCTGGCCAAGCTGGACGGCAAGAAGTTCGACCCCAGGAGCGAGGCCGAGGCCGCCGCCGGGGTGGCGGCGGTCGAGGGCCGGGATTTCCGCGTGGAGAAGGTGGTCAACCGCGAGCGCAGGCAGTCGCCACCGCCGCCCTTCATCACCTCCACGCTCCAGCAGGAGGCCAGCCGCAAGCTGGGGCTCACCCCCAAGGACACCATGTCCATCGCCCAGCGGCTTTACGAGGGCCAGGAGACCGACCAGGGCGCCGTGGGCCTGATCACCTACATGCGCACCGACTCCACCCGCCTGGCCGACGAGGCCATCAAGGAAGTCCGCGACCTGATCGGCCACCGCTTCGGAAGCGAGTACCTGCCCGAGCGGCCCCACTTCTACAAGTCCAAGGAGCAGGCCCAGGAGGCCCACGAGGCCATCCGCCCCACTAGCGCCTTCCGCACCCCGGAAGCGTTGGCGCCCTACCTCAAGAAGAACGAGCTGGCCCTCTACCGGCTCATCTACAACCGCTTCCTGGCCTGCCAGATGGCCCCGGCCCTTTTCGACCAGACCCTGGCCGACATCGCCGCCGGCCCGGCCTGGTTCAAGGCAAGCGGCCAGACCTTGAAGTTCAAGGGCTTCACCGCCGTCTACACCGAGGACCGCGACGAGGGGGCCAAGCCCGCCGGCCAAGACAACGGCAACGGCAACGGAGAGGACGCCGCCCAGGAGGGCCTGCTGCCGCCGCTCACCGAGGGCCAGGCGCTTTCGGCCAAGCAGCTTATCCCCAAGCAGCACTTCACCCAGCCGCCGCCGCGCTTCACCGAGGCGGCCCTGGTCAAGGAGCTGGAGGACAAGGGCATCGGCCGGCCCAGCACCTACGCCGCCATCCTGAGCACCCTGCAGGACAAGGAATACGTGGCCAAGGCCGAGGGCGAAAAGGTCGGGCGGGCCCGCCGGCACCTGGTGCCCACGCCCCTGGGCATGATGATCAGCGACCTTTTGGTGGAGAGCTTCCCCCAGATCATGGAGGTGGACTTCACCGCCGGACTGGAGAAGGCCCTGGACCGGGTGGAGGAGGGCAGCCAGGACTGGCGGACGCTCCTGAAGGACTTCTACGGCCCCTTCGCCAAGGCCCTCAAAGCCGCCCAGAAGAACATGCGCCAGATCAAGGGCAAGGGTCTGCCCACCGACATCAAGTGCCCGACTTGCGGCGGGCCCATGTCCATCCGCCTGGGCAAGCACGGCGAGTTCCTGGCCTGCGACGCCTATCCCAAGTGCAAGACCACCCGCGACTTCACCCGCGACGAAAAGGGCGGGCTGGTGGTCATCGAGCCCGAGGTGGAGACCAACGGCGTCTGCGACAAGTGCGGCTCGCCCATGCAGGTCAAGAAGGGCCGTTACGGCCCCTTCCTGGCCTGCACCGCCTATCCTCATTGCAAGAACATCAAGCCCCTGGAGGGGGAAGGCAACGGCAACGGCCTCGCCCCGGCCGAGCCTCTGGGCGAAAAGTGCCCCAAGTGCGGCTCCGACCTGGTCATCAAGCCCACCCGGGCCGGAGGCCGCTTCATCTCCTGCACGGGCTATCCCAAGTGCCGCTACTCGCGCGGCCTGCCCGTGGGCGTGGCCTGCCCCACCTGCGGCGGCGAGATCGTGGAGAAGACCTCGCGGGGGGGCAAGGTCTTCTTCGGCTGCGACAACTATCCCAAGTGCGACTTCGCCACCTGGGACCGGCCGCTGAACGAGCCCTGCCCCCAGTGCGGACACCCCTTCCTGGCCGAGAAGACCACCCGCCAGGGGACCACGGTGCGCTGTCCGGCCAAGGGGTGCAAGTACCAAAAATAGCGGCGGCCCGAGCGCGAAAGGACGGTCGCCGAAGAGGGAAATGATTTCATGCCCCTCGACCGCCTGGAAAGTACCGCCTGGCATGCCCTGAGCGCCGAGGACGTCCTGGCCTTGCTGAAAAGCGACCCCGAGGCCGGCCTGGAGCCCGCCGAGGCCAGCCGCCGTCTGGAGCGCCACGGCCCCAACCAACTGCCGCCCTCCAAGGGCGCGGGTCCCCTGCGCCGTCTTCTTGCGCAAATCAACCAGCCCCTGGTCTGGCTGCTCATGGCGGCCGGCGCCGTCACCGCCCTCCTGGGCCAGTGGCTGGACGCCGCGGTCATCCTGGGGGTGGTGGCGGTCAACGCGGCCATCGGTTTCGCCCAGGAGGCCAAGGCGCTTGAGGCCATGGTCGCCCTGGCCGGCTCCATGGTCTCGCAGGCCGTCGTGCTGCGGGGCGGGGCCCCGGAAACCCTGCCCGCCCGGGAGCTGGTCCCCGGCGACCTGGTGCTTCTGCAGGCCGGCGACAAGGCCCCGGCCGACCTGCGCCTGATCTCCGGGCGCGAACTCAGGGTCGACGAATCGGCCCTGACCGGCGAGTCGCTGCCCGTGGACAAGGCGGTCGTGGCCGTGGCCGCGGCCACCCTGCTGGCCGAGCGCGCCAACATGATCTACAGCTCCACCCTGGTCACCCACGGCCAGGGCCGGGGGGTGGCGGTGGCCACCGGCGCGGCCACGGAGATGGGCCGCATCAGCCGGCTGATGTCCGAAGTGAAGGAACTCAAGACCCCGCTCACCCGCAAGATGGCCCGCTTCAGCCACCTGGTCTTGTGGGCCGTCCTGGCCCTGGCCGCGGCTTCCTTCGGCGTGGGGCTCTGGCGGGGCCAGCCGGCGGCGGAGACCTTCATGGCCGCGGTGGCCTTGGCCGTGGGCGCCATACCCGAAGGTCTGCCCGCGGCCCTGACCATCACCCTGGCCATCGGGGTTTCGCGCATGGCCCGGCGCAAGGCCGTAATCCGCCGGCTGCCCGCGGTGGAGACCCTGGGCGGCACCACGGTCATATGCACCGACAAGACCGGCACCCTCACCCAGAATCAGATGACGGTGGTGGAAATCGCCGCCGGAGGCCGCCGCTATACGCTGACCGGGTCGGGCTACGACCCCGCGGGAGAGATTCTGGAGCACGGCCTGGCGGTGGAGGCCGGCCAGAGCCCGGCCCTGCGGGAGGCGCTTCTGGCCGGCGCGCTCTGCAACGACGGCCACCTGCGCCGGGAGGGCGGCTCCTGGCTGGCTCAGGGCGATCCCACCGAGGTGGCGCTCCTCACGGCGGCCTCCAAGGCCGGTCTTTCCTGGGAAGACGAACGCCGCCGCCAGCCCCGGCTGGACGCCATTCCCTTCGAGTCCGGCAGCCAGTTCATGGCCACCATGCATGACCAGGACCCAGGCCAGACCCGGCCGGTCTACCTGAAGGGCGCGACGGAGAAGGTGCTGGCGCGCTGCGTCGGCGCCCTTGATTCAGAGGGCGCGCCGGGCGACCTGGACGCGGCCGGGACCATGGCTCTGGCCGAGGACATGGCGCGCCGGGGGTTAAGGGTGCTAGCCCTGGCCCGGGGGGAGCGCCCGCCCGACGACGAAAGCCTGGAACACGGCGAGGTGGAATGCGGCTTCACCCTGTTGGGCCTGGTGGGCATTACCGATCCCCCCCGGCCCGAGGCGGTGGAGGCCGTGGCCTCCTGCCTGCGGGCCGGCGTGCGGGTTAAGATGATCACCGGCGACCACGCCCTCACCGCCGCGGCGGTGGCCGAGCGCCTGGGGCTGGTCCCGGAGGCGGGCGGGTCCGCCCTGACCGGCCGGGAGTTGGAGGCCATGGGCGAGGCGGAACTGGAGGAGGCGGCGCAGGGCTCGGCGATCTTCGCCCGGGTCAGCCCCGAGCAGAAGCTCCGCCTGGTGCGGGCCCTGCAGGCCCGGGGAGAGATTGTGGCCATGACCGGAGATGGCGTCAATGACGCCCCGGCGCTACGGCAGGCCGACATCGGAGTGGCCATGGGCCTGGCCGGCACCGAGGTGGCCAAGGAGGCCTCCGACATGGTCCTGGCCGACGACAACTTCGCCACCGTCGCCGCCGCGGTGGAGGAGGGCCGGGGGGTCTTCGACAACCTGATCAAATTCATTGTCTGGACCCTGCCCACCAACCTGGGCGAGGGCCTGGTGATTCTGGCCGCGGTTCTGGCCGGGGCCACCCTGCCCATCCTTCCGGCGCAAATATTGTGGATCAACATGACCACCGCCGTGCTGCTTGGTCTCACCCTGGCCTTCGAGCCCAAGGAGCCGGGCATCATGGGCAGGCCTCCGCGCAACCCCGGCCTGCCCATTCTGACCGGGGTACTGATCCAACGCCTGGGCTTGGTGGGGGCCCTACTCCTGGGCGGCTCCTTCGGGCTTTTCCAATGGGAGATGGGACAAAGCGGAGACTGCGCCCAGGCCCGGACCCTGGCCGTCAACGTCTTCGTGCTGGTGGAGACGGCCTACCTCTTCAACTGTCGCTCGCTGACGCTTTCGCCCCTGGCCTTGGGCTTCTCCTCCAACCCCTGGCTGTTCCTGGGGGCCGGTCTCATGCTGGGCCTGCAACTCCTATTCACCTATTGGGGGCCCATGAACTGGATGTTCCACAGCGCGCCCATCTCACTCCAGGCCTGGCTGGGGGCCGCGGCCGCCGCCGTGGTCTGCTATCTGATCGTGGAGGCGGAAAAGCTGTTGCGTCAGCGGCGGGCAATGCGCGCTCGCCAATCATGATGGAGTCTTGACATGGCCTTTAATGTAACGCCCCTGGGCGAGGATCACCGCCGGCCGGTCATCGACCTGCTCAACTACTACATCGCCAACTCCTTCGCCGCCCACCCGGACCAGCCGATGGGCTACGAGTTCTACGACATGCTCCTGGCCGCGGCCCAGGCCGGCTACCCGGCCCTGGCCGTGATTTCACCGGAAGGCCAGGTGACGGGCTTTGGTCTGCTCAGGCCCTGGCACCCCATCTCCGCCTTCCGCCGCACCGCCGAGATCAGCTATTTCCTGGCCCCCGGCCAGACCCGCCGGGGATTGGGCGGGCTCCTGCTGGAGCGGTTGAGCGCCGGAGGCCGGGCCATGGGGGTGGACACCCTGTTGGCCAGCGTCAACTCCCACAACCAGCTCAGCCAAGCCTTCCACCGCAAACACGGTTTCGTGGAATGCGGTCGTTTCGTGCGGGTGGGGCGTAAGCTGGGCCGGGACTTCGACGTGATCTGGATGCAGAAATTCATTTAGGGACGCGCACCCCCGCTGTCACGCCCCTTGCCCGGACGGGGTGCTTGAGCACCCCCGGTCCGGCCGGGCAAGGGGCGTGACAGCGGGGGCGGGCCGGCGAGGCATCCTCAACAAGTCCCGCAGCCCTTGGCCCGGTGGTCGTCGTACCAGGACCTGACCAGGGCCTTGACCTCGGCGCGGTCGGCCCCCAACACCCCGCCTATCTGGGCCTTGGTCAACAGGGCCGTGAAGAAACAAAACTTACATAGGTAGACCAGAGACTCCAGGCTGGGCCCGCCCAGGGCGTCCAGTCTGGCCTGGGCCCAGCCCTTGACTCCGGCCGCCTCGACGCGGGCGACCAGGAGGTGGTAGCTGGCTTCGATGCCGGGATCGTCGGAGGGGATCATGCTGCTGACGGACCTGTTTGAAGTTGATTGGCGCGCGGAGCCTATCTTATACCAAGTTGGACTCAAAGCCATCCACGGCCATGAGTCCGATCAGCGCTCAAACTACTGGTTCGAGCGTTGATCGGTATTAGCGAAGAGGGCGGGATCTTGGCAAAATTTCGGCGGTGTTTTTTGATTGACATGGCCAAAGGCGGTTCCTATAATGCGTCCCATTGTGAATGAGGGGGCAAATCAGTTCCCTACGTCGGAATAACGGCAACTTAGCTCTGATTCCCGATTTGGATGCGGTGGAGGGTGTTTTTTTGCCCGCGGCCGCGCCCTCGGGGGCTGGCGCTATTTTCGGCCGGGGTCTAGGGGGACCGGCCGGCTTGTATTGCACAATTTAAGAACCATAGGACTTTCAGCAACACTTAGCGGAGGAACTGTTCCATGGCGAAACTGCATCCCACCCCGATGCTGGATGAGCTGGAAAAGGGGCCTTGGCCAAGCTTCGTTACCGACATCAAGCGCATGGCTGCGCAGGGTAAAGCTGCTTGTGCCGACCTCTTGGGCCAACTCGAGCTGTCCTACAAGGAGAAGGAAGGCCACTGGAAGCACGGTGGCATCGTCGGCGTGCTGGGCTACGGCGGCGGCGTCATCGGCCGTTACTCCGACGTGCCCGACCTGTTCCCGGGCGTCGAGCACTTCCACACCGTCCGCGTCAATCAGCCCGCCGCCAAGTACTACCACAGCGACGCGCTGCGCAAGGTCATGGACATCTGGGACCGCCGCGGTTCGAGTATGCTCAACATGCACGGCTCCACCGGCGACATGGTGCTCCTGGGCGCCTTCACCGACGAGCTCGAGCCCATCTTCGCCGAGCTCACCGCCCTGGGCTGGGACCTGGGCGGCTCCGGCAGCGCCCTGCGCACCCCCAGCGCCTGCCTCGGCAAGAGCCGCTGCGAGTGGGCCTGCATCCACACCGAGGACATCTGCTACGAGCTGACCATGTCCTACCAGGACGAGCTGCACCGCCCGGCCTGGCCCTACAAGTTCAAGTTCAAGGTGGACGGCTGCCCGAACTGCTGCGTGGCCTCCCTGGCGCGCTCCGACTGCGCGATCATCGGCACCTGGCGGGATGACATCCGCATCGACCAGGCGGCGGTGGCCGAGTACGCGGCCGGCAAGTTCGCGGCCGAGGGCGGCGCCCACGGCCAGGACGTCAAGCTGGACATCGCCAAGGACGTGGTCGGCCTCTGCCCCACCCAGTGCATGTCCTTCGACGGCAAGAAGCTGTCGATCAACAACGCCGAGTGCACCCGCTGCATGCACTGCATCAACCTGATGCCGCGCGCCCTGCGGCCGGGCACCGACACCGGCGCCTCCATCCTGGTCGGCGCCAAGGCCCCCATCCTGGACGGCGCCCAGATGGGCTCGGTCATCATCCCCTTCATCAAGATGGAGCCCCCCTACGACGAGTTCAAGGAGTTCGTCGAGAAGATGTGGGAGTGGTGGGACGAGAACGGCAAGAACCGCGAGCGCATCGGCGAGACCATCCAGCGTCTGGGCCTGGCCGCCTTCTTGGCCGCCGTCGAGATCGAGCCCGACCCGCGCCACGTCAAGGAGCCCCGGTCCAACCCCTACATCTTCTACAAAGAGGACGAGGTGCCCGGCGGCTTCGAGCGCAAGATCGAGGACTACCGCAAGCGTCACGCTCGCTAAGCTGGTTAAAGGAGGATCAAAACCATGGCAGAGCGACTCACTGATATCGGACCGCCGAAATACGATTCTTTCTGGCCCCAGGTCATCAAGGACAACGCCGGCAAGTGGCTTTACCACGACATCCTGGAGCCGGGCGTCCTCCTGCACGTCTCCGAGTCCGGCGCCAAGCTGTGGAGCGTCCGCTGCGGCGGCACCCGCCTCATGACCACCATGATGGTCGAGGACATCTGCAAGCTGGCCGACCAGTTCTGCGGCGGCTACTTCCGCTTCACCACCCGCAACAACGTCGAGTTCCTGGTGACCGACGAGTCCAAGCTGGAGCCCTTGAAGAAGGCCCTGGCCGCCCACGGCTCACTGCCGGTCGGCGGCACCGGCGCGGGCATCACCAACATCGTCCACACCCAGGGTTGGGTGCATTGCCACACCCCGGCCATCGACGCCTCCGGCGTGGTCAAGGCCGTCATGGACGAGCTGTTCGACTACTTCGGCTCCCACAAGCTGCCGGCCCAGGTACGCATCTCCCTGGCCTGCTGCCTTAACATGTGCGGCGCCGTGCACTGCTCCGACATCGCCATCCTGGGCGTGCACCGCAAACCCCCGGTGATCGAGCACAGCCACCTGGACAAGATGTGCGAGATCCCCACCACCATCGCCGCCTGCCCGACCGCGGCCATCAAGCCCCAGAAGGTTGATGACTTCAAGTCGGTGGCGGTCAACGCCGACCGCTGCATGTTCTGCGGCAACTGCTACACCATGTGCCCCGCCATGCCGCTGGCCGACGCCGACGGCGACGGCATCGCCCTGTGGGTGGGCGGCAAGGTTAGCAACGCCAAGAGCATGCCCAAGTTCTCCAAGCTGGCCGTGCCCTTCATCCCCAACGAGCCCCCGCGTTGGCCCACCACGGTCAACTACGTCAAGAAGATCGTCGAGGCCTACGCCGCCGGCGCCAACCGCTACGAGCGCATCGGCGAGTGGGCCGAGCGCATCGGTTGGGAGCGCTTCTTCGAGAAGACCGGGCTGGAGTTCAGCCACCATCACATCGACGACTACCGCTTCGCCGCCACCACCTGGCGTACTTCCACTCAGTTCAAGTGGTAAGCCGGGCCGCGGCCTAGCACCGAAAGACAAGAAGCCCGGGGCCTCGCGGCCCCGGGCTTCTTTTGGACGGGCCCCAGCCCCTTGACAGCCCGGGCCTCGCCTGCTATCCAGCCTTAACCCCCCATTATTTCCGGAGGCCAGGCCCATGGCGGCAAGAAAGCCCGCCCCGCGCAAAAAGACCTACGTCAGCAATCAGGCCTTCGCCATGATACTCCTGGCCTTCGTGGTGTTGGTGGCCATGGAGTTCAAGCCCAAGGAGCCGGCCAAGGAGGCCGACCCCGCCCTGGCCGCCCATTTCGCCGGCTACGAGGCCAGCTTCGTTCTCTCGCAGCCGGCCAAGGAAGCCTACCTGCGCCACAACCCCCAGCGCGCCGCCCTGCGCCTGCCCCCCCAGTCCACCTTCAAGATTCCCAACGCCCTCATCGCCCTGGACACCGGCGTGGCCTCCGGACCTGATTTCGTCCTCAAATGGGATGGCCGCCAGTGGCCGCTTCCCGGCTGGAACCGTGACCACACCCTGGCCTCGGCCATTCAAGATTCGGTGGTGTGGTACTTCCAGGAACTGGCCCGGCGCATCGGCCATGATCCCATGCGGCTATATCTAAAGCTCATGGACTACGGCAACGCCGACTTGAGCGGGGGCATGGACCGTTTCTGGCTGGACAGCTCCCTGGCCATCTCCGCCGAGGAGCAGGTTCGTTTCCTCGACCAGCTCGCGCGCGGCAAGCTGGCCGTGGGAGCAAAGGCCATGGAGCAGGTGCGGGGCATGCTGGAACTGGCGCGCAACGACAAGGCCGTCCTCTTCGGCAAGACCGGCACCCTGAGCAAGAACGGCCAGGACACCCTGGGCTGGTTCGTGGGCTGGCTCGAACGAAGGGACAAGCTCTACGTCTTCGCCACCAACCTGGCCGCGGCCCAGGGGGCCAGCGGGGCCAGGGCCCGCCAGATCACTGAGGAGATCCTGCGCGAAAAGGGGCTGTGGTGAGTCCATCGCCCCGCGACCTGCCCCGGCTGGTGGTGGCCGCCCTGCGCGGCGGCTCGGGCAAGACCACCCTGACCCTGGGCCTCATCCAGGCCCTGGCCGGACGCGGCCTGGCCGTGGCCCCCTTCAAGAAGGGTCCGGACTACATCGACCCCTTCTGGCTGGGCGCGGCCGCCGGCCACGCCTGCCGCAATCTCGACCCCTTCCTGCTGGGCCGCCGGCAGGTGCTCGACTCCTTCGGCTACCACTCCCGAGGCCGCGACGTGGCGGTGGTGGAGGGCAACCGGGGGCTTTTCGACGGCCTGGACGCGGCGGGCTCCTACTCCACCGCCGAGCTGGCCAAACTGCTCTCGGCCCCGGTGGCGCTGGTGGTGGACTGCTCCATGGCCAGCCGCACCGTGGCCGCCGTGGTGCTGGGCTGTCAGCGCTTCGACCCGGAGTTGAACCTGGCCGGGGTCATCCTCAACCCCGTGGCCAACCGCCGCCAGGAGGGGGTGATCCGCCGGGCCATCGCCGACTCCACCGGCCTGCCCGTGCTGGGCGCGGTTCCCCGGCTCGACCTCGACATGCCCGAGCGCCACATGGGCCTGGTGCCCCCCCAGGAGCACCACCGAGTGGCCGAGGCCCTGGCGACCGCCGCCAAGAGCGTGGCCGCCCACGTGGACCTGGAGGCCCTGCTGGCCATCATGAAGGCGGCCCCTCCCTGGCCCCACCCCGGCCCCCCCCAGGGCCTTTTCCCCCCGGCTCCGGCAAGCCCCGGCCCGGCCATCGGAGTGGTTCGCGATCCCGCCTTCGGCTTCTATTACCCCGAAAACCTGGAGGCATTGGCCAATCACGGGGCTCGCCTGGTCTTCTGCTCGGCCCTGGGCGATGAGCGCCTGCCCCGGGTGGACGCCCTCTACCTGGGCGGGGGATTTCCCGAGACCCACGCCCGGGAGCTCTCGGCCAACCAGTCCTTCCGGGCCAGCCTGCGCGCCGCCGCCGAGGCCGGCCTGCCCATCTACGCCGAGTGCGGCGGCCTGATGTACCTGGGCCGCAACATCGTGGCCGATGGCCAGGCCTGGCCCATGGCCGGGGTCTTCCCCCTGGATTTCATCATGGAGAAGAAACCCCAGGGCCACGGCTACACCAATTGCCGGGTCATTGGCCAAAACCCTTTCCTACCGCTGGGATGTGAATTCAGGGCCCACGAGTTCCATTACTCCAACCCGCGCTGGCTTTGCCAGGAGGGCTGCGAAATGGTCTTCGAGGTCCTGCGGGGCCGGGCCCTGCAAGGCCAAGATGGCGGCATCCTGTATAAAAACACTCTGGGCACCTATCATCATGTCCATGCCCTGGGCCTCAAGGAATGGGCCCCCGGCATGGTGGCGGCCGCCTCGCGCCGAAGGTCACAAGTTTCTTGACAGGGTGCGGCAGGGGAGATATGGTGCTTCCTGTTAAACTTAATACAACCTCACCCAAGGAGGACTAAAAGAAAATGGCCGATGTCAAAGCCCTGGTGATGGAAGTGCTTGAGAAGAAACAAAAGCGCATGATGATGAACGATCTGCTCAAAGAGGTCCAGAAGCTGGACGAGAGCGTCAAGAAGAAGGAACTCAAGAACGCCACCACCGAGATGATCAACGACAAGACCATCGCCTACTGGTCGAGCGGTTCCACCACCTACTTCGCCCTGCCCGGCTCCAAGGCCCCCGCGGGTGAGGACTAGTCTACACCGCTCCCAAGGACTCGAACGAGGCTGATCCCCCCTCCTGCCGCGTACCGTACCCCGGCGCGGCGGAGGGGTTATTGTTTCCGCCCCCGGCCCTGCCCTCCCGGGCCGCGCGAGGCTAGCCAAGGCGAGAAAAACCATGGCTCCCAATGAGTTCGACCCCGGCGTGCCCGAAGATGAGTTCCTGCGCGAGGGGCTCATCGACCGCCTCACCCAATACCTGGAGGCCGAGCCCGGGGCCTGGCACCTGCGCTACAACCTGGGCGTGGCCCTGGCCCATGATGGCCGCACCGACGAGGCCCTGGAGCAGTTCCGCCTGGTCTTGCAAGATACGCCCAAGCACCTGCAAAGCATGATCAATATCGGTTGCATCCACCTCGGACGGGGCGAGGCCGGCCAGGCCTTGCAAGTCTTCACCAGCGCGCTTGGCGTCTGGGACGTGCCCCTGGTGCGCGCCAACCTGGCCGTGGCCTACCTCCAGCTCGACCAACTTGAGGAGGCCGTGCGCCACCTGCGCGAGGCCCTGGCCGTTGACCCCAAGATGGCCGACGCCTGGACCAACCTGGGCAGCGCCCTGCTGCGCCTGGACCGTTTGGAGGAGTCGGCGGAGGCCAGCCAAAAGGCCCTGGAGCTGCGCCCGGACTTGGCCATGGCCCGCAACAACCTGGGCCTGGCCCTGCTGGCCCTGGAGCGGGTCGAGGAGGCCAAGACCCACATCGCCCAGGCCAAGGAACAGGGCTACCCTGTCCACCCCGACCTCCTGGCCCAGCTCAACCTCTAAGCGGCGTGCCGCCGCTGCCGTAGCGGGTCCTCACGGGGGTCGCACGGGCAGGCCTCGCCCGCTCCCGTTGGAGCTCGTTCGAGCAAAGGCCAAATTAATTATGGCGTAGGGCGGGTTAGCGGAGGCGTAACCCGCCTTTCGCGTCTTTCTCCCCAGCCCGAGCCA